>JBOGOE010000298.1:0-5891 GCA_050747445.1 Candidatus Polarisedimenticolia bacterium
TCGTGGAACGCGGGGGTTTTCCCACACCGGGGGGGGAGGGACCGGGCCGGCCGGACTAGCGCGCCGAAGCGGGCGCCGGAGTGCCGCGTCGCAGGGGCGAACCGCCGCCACCGCCGGGTGTTCCGGAGGATTCGGAGGCCGGCTCGGGGCTCGGCCCGTCGCCGTTGCCGATCCAACGGCGGACCCAGGGCAGGAGGGCGTAGGCGGGGAGGGCGATCAGGAAGGTCAGGACGAAGAAGCCGGCGTAGCCGAAGGTTTCGACGCCGACGCCGGACCAGCCGCCAAAGAAGCGGTTGAGGCCGACGAGGGAGGTCAGGAGGGCGTACTGCGTGGCGGCCTGGCGCTTGTCGCAGATCCGCATCAGGAACGCGAAGAAGGCGCCGGTCCCCATGCCGAAGGTGAGCGACTCGAAGCAGGAGGCGGAGTAGAGCCACGGGCGGCCGAGATCGAACTGGGCGACCCCCGCGTATCCCAGGTTCGACAGCGCCTGCACGAGGCCGAGGCTCCAGAGGGCGTGGAAGATGCCGACGCGGCTCGCGACCCAGCCGCCGATGAGCGTTCCGATGATCCCCAGCACCGTGCCGGCGATCGTGGAGATGGTGCCGATCTCCTCCGTGCTCATCCCCCGATCGACCCAGAACGGCTTGACCATGGGACCCATGACCAGGTCGCCGGTGCGGTAGATCAGGATGAAGGCGAAGACGGCGAGCGAGCCTGGACGTCTGAGGAACGCGACGAACTGGCGTGCCCACTCGCGCGGCGGCTGGTGGACGACGGGGACCGAGGGGGTGAGCCAGGAGACGAACGCCAGGGCGACGAAGGCGAAGCCGATCAGCAGGAAGACCCAGGTCCAGCCGAGCGGCCGGACCAGGTACATCGTCCCGCCGCCCCCCAGGAGGACCGCGACCCGATAGAGCGCCAGGCGATAGCCGTTGGTGACCCCCTCCTCCCCCTTGGCGACCAGACCGATGGCGTAGGCGTCGATGGCGATGTCCTGGCTGGCGGAGGCGATGGTGAACATCAGGAGCAGCGCCCAGACGGCCAGCGCCGGATGCGCGGCGTCGAAGAGCGGGATCGCGATCATCACCGAGGCCATTGCGGCGCAGCAGAGGGTCACCCAGGTGCGCCGCTCGCCGAATCGGTCCACGAGCGGCGACCAGAAGACCTTGACGGTCCACGGCAGGGTCAGGAAGAACATGAACCCGATCTCTTTGAGCGAGACCCCGTGCTGGCGGAAGTAGACCGGCAGGACGTCGTAGACGATCCCGAACGGCAGTCCTTCGGCGAAGTAGAGGACGGAGACCCAGAACAGCTTGGTGCGGAGGGTCAGGGTCGTGCCGTTGGCGTTCACTCGCTCCTCGCCCCGGCGGTCGCGGACCGCGGCCGCGGACATCGTCAATATGGTGACGGCTTCAGGGAAGTCAAGGCGGCTACCAATGATGATGCCGGGCGGGCGGCGCGCCCAGTCGGGTGCGGCGCGGAGGCGGTTGGCGCCGCATCGCGCCGGCCGTGGCGCCGCTCTACGACAGGTAGCCCCAGGTCTGAAGAAGATCTCCTTCGCGCGTCCAGCGCTCGCCGATGTCGGTGCGGTAGAACATGTTGGGGATCATGATGTTCCTCACCCGGTTGTAGGCCTCGCGGCGGGCGTCCTCCATCGTCGAACCGGAGCCGCTGACGATCAACGCGTAGCCGGAGTTACCGGCGAGGCGCCAGTCCCCGTCCACCAGCCGCACGTCGCCCGGGTGGATCCCATCGGTCATCGGTTTCTTGAACAGGACGACGGCGTCCTCGGAGAACTTCCTGAAGGCATCGGGGTCGATGAACGGGAAGGGGGGAACGGCGACCACGACGCAGACCTGGAAGCCGCGCTTGGTGCGCAGGTTGAAGGTCTGGCCGCGGGCCAGGGCGTGCAGGAACTCCCCCCACTTCGACAGGACCCCCTCGATCTGGAGGTTGATCGTCGGGTAGCCGAAGCGGCAGGTGAACTCCAGAGGGTAGATGCCGCGCGAATTGGCGATGCAGTTGATGTCGACGTAGCCGGTGTAGCGGGCCGCCGCCAGCCGGTCCTTCATCTTGAGGAGGGTGTCGCTGAACAGCCGGCCGGGGCCGTACCAGAAACCGGCGGTCCCCATCTCCCCCGTCTGCGGGCCGATCTCGTCGTTGAACATCCGCTTGTGTTCGAAATTGATGAACACCGGGAGGACGTAGTCGGTCCCGTTGAAGAACGCCCCGACCGCCACCTCGACGCCGGCGACGAATTTCTGCAGCTGGAACGATTTGATCTTGGAGCCCCAGCCCCGCTTGTAGCGCTCCAGCATGGTGATGACGTCGAGACCGTCCTCCTCCTGGCCGACGAACGATAGGACCTTCTCGTTCTGCGCCCGGCCGCTCGGCTTGACCACGTAGCGGCCGGGATTGTCGCGGAGGAAGGCGATGGCGTCCTCGAAGCCGCTGAACTCCCAGCGCGGCAGGGTGGTCATGCCCGCCGCCTGCATCTCCTCCTGCCCGAAGTCGCGGTCCATCTCCAGCCTGTCGGTGTAGGCGGTCCCGCCGATGACTGTCTTTCCCTCCTTCTGCAGCTTCTCCACCGTGGCGCCGAACTCGCAGTCGTCGAAAACGACGACGTCGGCCCAGTCCTTGTGGTCCTCCCACCGCTCGGCCTTGTCGACGAACCCGTCGCCGACCTCGCGGTCCGACTTGGAGCCGATGTGATAGCGGACCTCGTGCCCCTCCTTCCGCACCTCCCACGCCAGGTCGTGGATCAGCCCCCACTTCGAGACGAACAGGAGCTTGAGCGGCGCCGGCCCGGAGGGGGGCTCCTTCGCGGCCTCCTTCGGAGCCTCGCGGGGAGGTTCGCCGGGCGGCGTCTCGAGCGCCACTGGCGGCATCTCGACGGCCGGACCGGCGGCGGCCGCCGCGAACGACGGCGCGGCGGGCGAGGAGGCGGAGGGCGCGGCCCCGTTCTTCGCCGGAGTGTCCCTCGGTCCGGGCTCCTTTGGTCCGTTCTCCCTGCCGCTCACCGTCGCGTCGTCCTCCGGGCGCCGATGGGATCCGGGCGCGCGGTGAACCTTAGCGCGCGCGGCGACGACGAGCAAGTGAGATGTCGAAAGAAATCGTCGGGGGAGAGTCTCAGGCGGTTTCCGCGATCCGGCCGCGGGTGGCGAGCAGGCAGACGACGCCCCCGAAGGCGACCGCGGCGAGCGAGCCGAACAGCAGGGTCCAGCCGCCCAGCGGCAGGAGCAGGCCGCCGATCGCCGGACCCAGGAAGAAACCGGCCGAGAAGGCGTAGCTGTGGGAGCCGGTGGCGAAGATCCGATCCTCGCGGCTCATGCCGCGGTTGAGAAGGGCGACCGCTGGAACGTAGACGATCACCTCGACCAGGCCGATGAGGGCGAATGCGACCCACAGCGGGGCGTGACCGGTCAGAGGCGTCAGCGCGCTGCCGAGGACGGCGGCGTAGAGGAGACCGGCCGACAGGACCCGCAGGTCGCCGTAGCGGTCCGCGAGGGCCCCGGTCAGCCGCGGGAACAGGATGCTCGGTGCGCCGGCGATGGCGAACAGCAGACCGATCTGAAGCCGGCTCACGTGACGCTCGTCCGCCAGGAGCGGCAGGAACGCCTCGAGCGCGCCGTAGAAATACGACAGGACGAACGTTGCAGCGCCCGAGAGGAGGACGGTCGGACGACGCAGGACGCGCACGATGCCGGCCAGGGTCGCGCGCGAGCCGGGCCGGCCGGTCTCGGGGAGGAACAACAGCGCCGCGGCGAGCGCCGCGCCCGACAGCGCCGCGTAGACGATGAACGGGGTCCGCTCCGTCCCCAGACCTCCCAGCGCCGGCCCGACGACGAAGCCCAGCGACCAGGAGCCCGAGATCCAGGCGAGCGATTTTCCCATCGCCCGATCGGGGCTCAGATCGGCCGCCATGGTGAGCGCCCCGACCCAGACGGACGCGGCCCCGAGCCCCTGCGCCAGGCGGGCGATCACCAGCCACCCGTAGGTTGGCGCCAGGACGAAGCCGATCGACGCCGCGGTCAGGCAGACGAGGCCGACGTAGACCAGCATGCGGCGGCCGTGGCGGTTCGCCAGGATCCCGAGCGGGATGACCGCCACCAGACCGACCGCGGCGTACAGACCGATCAGGAGCCCGATGCCCCCTTCGCCGGCCCCGAACCGCCGCGCCAGGAACGGCAGGGTCGGCGCCACGACACCGTAGCCGACCGCCTCCACGAACATCGTCAGGATGAGGGCGATCGCCGGACCGAGGCCGCCCAGCTCGCGGGCGACCTCGGGGATCGCGGCGGGAGCATCGGCGCGGTTCCTGTCGTCGGACACCGGGGGCGTGGACATGGGCGGGGGTGGGCGGTCCTGGACGCCCGGTCAGGCGCGCCCGGTTTTCCCGGCGGCGTCGGCCAGCGCGCCGTCGAGGGCGGCGACCAGCTCGTCGATCTCGGCGCGCCCGATCGTGAGAGGCGGGGCGATCCGGATGACGTTCGACCAGAGCCCCCCCTTGCCGATCAGGACGCCGCGGTGGCGGGCCCCTTCGAGCACGCGCGCGGCCATCGGCGCGTCGGGGGACTTGTTCTCCCCGACCAGCTCGATCCCCTGCATCAGGCCGAGACCACGCACGTCGCCGATCACCGGGTACTTCCGCTGCAGCTCGCGCAGCGCCCCGTTGAGGACGTCCCCCAGGACCCGGGCGTTGTCGGCGAGGTTCTGCTTCTGGATGACCCGCAGGGTCGCGAGCGCCGCGGCCGAGGTGACCGGGTTGCCTCCGAAAGTCGAGAACGACAGCGGTCGCAACGACGCGGCGATGGTGTCGGTCGTGGCCGTGCAGCCGATCGGGCTGCCGTTGGCCATCCCCTTGGCGAAGGTCATCACGTCCGGGGTCACGCCGTAGTGATCGATGCCGAACATCTTTCCGGTCCGGCCCCAGCCGGTCTGCACCTCGTCGGCGATGAACAGCCCGCCGGCGCGCCGCACGAGGTCGGCGACGATCTGGAAGTATTCCCTCGGCGGGACGATGAAGCCCCCCGAGCCGATCACCACTTCCGCCAGGATGCCGGCGACGCGGCCGGAGGTCGCGGTCTGGATCAGCTCTCCGAGATCGCGGGCGCAAGCGACGTCGCACGACGGATAGGTCAGCTTCAGCGGACAGCGGTAGCAGTAAGGGGCGACCGCGTGCACGAATCCCGGCATCGCCGGCGCGGTCGGCTTCCAGGGGGCCTGCCCGGCGGCGGCCAGCGCCATCATGGAGCGGCCGGAATAGCCGTAGCGCAGGACCAGGACCTCCTCGTTGCCGGTGAACACCCGCGCCAGCAGCACCGCCGTCTCGTCCGCCTCGGTCCCGGAGTTGGTGAAGAACAACCGCTTGAGGTCGCCCGGCAGGACGCCGGCGAGGGTCTCGGCCAGATCCGACAGCACCGGGTTGGCGTACAGGGTCGAGCAATGGACGAGGGTCTGCGCCTGCCGCACGATCGCCTCGGTCACTTCCGGCTGGCAGTGGCCGACCGAGACGGTGAGCACGCCGCCGAAGCAATCGAGATACGACCTGCCGCCATCGTCCCACACCCGCACCCCCTGGCCGCGCACCAGGGTCAGCGGCTCCTCGTAGTAGGTGGTGGCGCAGGGGAACAGGTAGCGCCGGTGCTTCTCCGCGGCGCCCGTCCCGGCGATCGGAGCGGCGAGCGCGGCGTCGCCGCCGCTCCCCTTGCGGGGGCCGCGGACCGCGCCTTCCGCGGGGGTCGCGGCGGACGCGGCGAGGGCGCGTTTGTCCGGAGTGCTGCGGGTTTCACGCTTCGGCACGGTTCACCTCGGAGGGGCCGATTCTATCAGAGGCGCCCGCCGGCGCGCCCGCACCCCGCCGGCGGCGCGCCGCGGCGTCGAGCGACAGG
>JBOGOE010000299.1:0-8357 GCA_050747445.1 Candidatus Polarisedimenticolia bacterium
GCCTCCGCCCCGAACGCTCCCATCACGTCGATGGTCAAATCGACGTAGGGACGGGACACCAGGGGACCTTCGATCTCGACCGTCAGGTCGGCCCCGGCCGCGGGCGCCGCCAGGAGCAACGCCGACAGGTACTGGCTGCTCCTGGAGCCGCGCAGGCGGACGGTACCGCCCCGCAGCCCTCCCCCCACGCGGATCGGCGGGCAGCCGTTGCCGTGCACCGACTCGGCCCGGGCCCCCTGGGCGCGAAGCGCCTCGAGCAGGTCCTCGATCGGCCGCTCGCGCATCCGTCGATCGCCGTCGATCAGGTAGTCGCCGCTCCCCAGCGCCATCATGGCGGTCAGGAAGCGCATCGCCGTCCCGGCGTTGCCGACCTGCAGGCTGGCGCTGGAGGCGGGGATCGCCCCGCCGCGGCCGTCGATCTCGACGCGGGCCTCTTCATCCGCCCCGGCCACGGACGCCGCGATGCCGGTGGCGTTCAGCGCGGCGATGAGATGGCGGGGGTCGTCGGCCAGCAGCGGCCGGCGCACGACCGACCGGCCGCTGGCGAGAGCCGCGGCCACCAGGGCGCGCTGCGTCACGCTCTTCGAGGGGGGGGCGACGACCGTTCCCGCGACGCGCCGCCCCGACACGATGGACCGATCCGCCGTCATCCGCGCGATCCTACACGACCCATGCCGCCCGCCGCGCCGCAACCCGCGCCGGAAGCGGCTTCATGGAAGCGCCTTCGCTCTTGACGCTGCGCCGCCCGGCTTCTATCTTCTGTGTCCCGCCCCCGTCGCGAGCGGGAAGGATCGCCGCGTGCCGTTCGCCAGCCGCCGTGTTCTCGGGAACATCATCGTCATCGCCCTGGCCGCCTTCGCGCTGGGGCCGGGACTGACCCTGACCGAGGCGCCGAGCCAGACGCGCCCGCCGCGGAGCGATCGGCCACCGGCCCCGCGCCGCAGCGGCGACGACGGCGGGTTCTCCGTCCTCCTGACTCGCCCGGTCGAGCCGTATCTGGTGGGCCGTCAGGAGATCGCCATCGAGCCGACGCTCCCGGCGGGCGACCGGATCGCCCAGGTCGACTTCTTCGTGGATGGCCGCCTGGTCGATACCGATCGGGAAGCCCCCTACGGGAGCACCTACGATTTCGGTGAAACGATCCTGCGGCACACCATCGTCGTGACGGCGCTGACCACAGGGGAACGGCGGGCCAAGGTGTCGTTCGTGTCCCGCGCCGCGCTCCTGGACCGCGATCCCGCCCGGCCGATCGCCATCGTGCCGGCCGTCGTGCGCGATGCCACGGGACGGCTCCTCGAGGGGCTGTCGGTCAGCGACTTCACCCTCCTGGAGAACGGCGCGCCGCAGACGATTCTCCACTTCGATCACGAGCCGGTCCCCTGGTCGGTCGCCGTCGTCCTGCACGCGCCGGCGGCGGCCCCCCAGACCCGCGGCGCCCTGCTCCGTCAGGCGGCGAGCCTCGCCGAGTGGTTGCCCGTCTACCACGCCCTGACCTTTCTCGAGGGATCGGGGCGCGCGCTCCTGACCCCGTCCCGCGCCCGCACCGTTCCGGCCACCGCCGTGGCGGAAGGCCCCGCCGTCGGCCGTGCCGCCGGCCGGGGACTTCCCGAGCCGGTGGTCCCCACCCCGGGCTTCGGGTTCGACCGCCAGGGCTTTTACCGGCATCTCAGCGGCTCGGTCGAGGAACCGGTCGCCACCGGGCGCAAGGGGGGTCCGACGCTGGCCGACAGTCTCTCGGCTGCCGCCCGCGGTCTCGCGACCCGTCCACGGGGGCGGGCACTGTTGCTGCTGGTGGCGGGGTACCCGGCCGAAGACTGCCCCGTCCCGGAACCGGCCCCGATCGTCGCCCAGGCCGGTCTGGGCGGCCCGCCGCCACCGCCCGCCGCGCCCCTCGGGGGAGCGCCGGCGCCGCGTGCGAAGGAGGAAGCCGCCCCTCCCGACGTCCTGGACGAGGCGATCGGGGCGGCGCTCGAGGATCTGCGCCGGGCCGACGGTCTCGTCAACGTGATCGTCCTCGGCGAGGCGCGCGGTCCGCTGCTCCACTTGCTGCAGGATCAGGCCGAGTCGACCGGGGGGGAGTTCATCGTGGCACGCTCCGAGGCCGGGCTGGAGGCCGCCACGCGGACCATCGCCGAGACCCTCACGGGCCACTACATGGTTTCGTACGCGCCGCCCCATCCCGAACGGCCCGGCTGGCGGAAGCTCGAGGTCAGGGTCCGGCGGCCGGACGCCACCGTGCGCGTGCGTGGATCCCAGTACGTGGAACCGCCGCCGTCCGGGTCCGGGGGTGCCTAGGAGCCGGGCCGCTTGCCGGCGCTGTCGGCCGACTCCCCCTCGCTCCCCTGACCGGGTGGTCTCCGGACCACCGACGCGGCCCCGGCATCCGACTCCTGCCAGTTGATCGCCCGGCACTCCTGCAGGAGCTCGCAGCGGATGCATTCCTTCATCTTGCGAAGGCTGGCGATCACCGTTCCGAAGCAATCCTTCGTGATGCGCGGCAAGAAGGTCTCCGATGGGGGCCGCCTGCGGGCGGGCGTCGCGCGCGACCACAACATAATCTATTGATGAATCATGGCTTGTCAATATCCGGCAGGGCTTCCGGTGGGCTTTCGCCGCGTTGAATCACCCCCTGCGGTGAACTATACTGGCCCCCTTTTTTCCCCTTCCTCGTCCGCGCGGTTCACCCGGGCGCCGACCGGATGGGAGGCGCGGACGCCAAGCATGGACAAGCGATACCTCCCAGCCTTCGTCGCCCTCCTCGCCTGCGTCACCCTGGCCGCCCGGGAGTCTTCCAGCAAGGAGGAGTTGAAATTCGGGGTCGAGGCGGCCCAACGGGGGCTGTGGCGCGAGGCCGTCTTCCGCTGGGAGAAGATCGTCAAGGCCGAGACCGCCAACGGCCGGCTGCGCAACAACCTCGGAGTCGCCTACGAGAGCCTCGGACGCCTGGATCGGGCGCTCGAGGAGTACCGGGAGGCGCATCGGCTCCTGCCGGAGAGCCGGGAAGTCCGCTCGAACCTGCACGAACTGGAAGAGTTCTGCCGCGGCGCGCGGACCTGCGGCGGGGAAATCCCCCAAGCGGAGGAGTCGCCGGCCGAAGTGCCGAGGGACAAACGCAGCAAGGAGGCGATCCGGGTCACCCTCGAACAGTCGATCCCCGCGCGGCTCGACCTGGAAGGGTTGAAGCGGGTCCTGGTGACCCGGTTCCGGGTGGAGTCCGAGGTGCCGGAGATCAATCTCGACAAGGAAATCGTGACGCTGCTCCGCAGGGAGCTCCGCAAGCGGACCCGGCTGGACATCCTCGACGTGGAGCCGCCGGCCCTGCCGGAGCAGCCGTTCGCCGAGCTCCTCGCCAACACCGGCTTCTGGCGGTCGCTGGCCGACCAGCACGGCGCCGATCTGATCCTGTCGGGGACGGCCGGGTTCACGGTTTCCGATCGATCCGGGTTCGTGCAGCAGGACGAGATCTCGCCGCTCACCGGGCAGCGGGTCCGGCGCAGCCGATTCGTCGAGCGCGAGGGGTTCGCCCTCGACCTGAGGCTGCTGTTCCTCCGCGGCGCAACCGGCGCCGTGCTTTACGAGGACCACTTTACGGGAGAGAATACCTTCGCCGGGCGCGCTGGCGACCGTCTGACGACCGTCTACGCGCTGTTCGAGCAGTTCGAGCAGGACATCCTGGGGATCGTCGCGACCCGGACCAAGACGGCGCAGCGATACCTGTTCACCGAGTGAGGCCCATCGTGAGACGCGTCCTCGCGGCACCGGCCCTGGCGCTGCTGCTGCTCGCCCTCCCCTCCCCCGCCTGGTCGTTCGGCAAGAACAAGATCGTCTACGAACGCTTCGACTGGCTGACCTACCGCGCCCCCCACTTCGACGTCTATTACTACGCCAAGGAGGCGAACCACCTGGACCAGGTCGTGTCCTACGCCGAGAGCCAGTACATGCGGCTGTCGCAGATCCTGGACCACGAGATCAAGTTCCGCATCCCCCTCATCTTCTACCAGACCCACGTGGAGTTCGAGCAGACCAACATCCTGCTCGGATTCGTCAGCGAGGGGATCGGGGCGTTTGCCGATCCGATCGAGAACCGGATGGTCCTGCCGGTCGATCTGCCGCCCGACAAGCTGTACGCGCTCATCGGCCACGAGCTGACCCACGTCTTCGAGTACAGCATCCTGTATCAGGAGTCGCTGTCACGGGCCTTCCGCGCCAACGTCCCCACCTGGCTGATGGAGGGGCTGGCGAGCCACCTGGCGCACGACGAGGACAACTTCGACCGGATGGTCATCCGCGACGCGGTGATCAACGGCATCATCCCGCCGATCCACCGTCTCGACGTCCTGTCGTTCCTCACCTACCGGTACGGCCAGGCGGCCTTCGACTTCATCGAGGAGCGTTACGGCACGGAGGGGCTGCGGTCCTTCCTGTGGGAGCTGCGCAAGAGCCTGCTGAACAACACCATCCAGAAGCCGATCCGGGACGCCTTCGGGGTCGAGGCGTCGGAGTTCGACCGGCAGTTCAAGAAATACCTCCAGAAGAAGTACCTGCCGGTGCTGCTCGACAAGAAGGAGCCCGAGGACTACGGCACCGAGATCCAGACGGGCGGCAAGCGCCGCGACGGCGAGGAGCCCGACTTCTTCACCTTCTCGCCGGCGCTGTCGCCGTCGGGCGAGCTGATCGCCGTCCTGACCACCCGCTGGGAGGACCTGGACGTCGCCATCATCTCGGCCAAGGACGGGAAGGTCTTCCGCAACCTGACCGAAGGGTTCACCAACCGGTTCGAGTACCCGGTGTACGGCGCCTTCAGCGGCAAGAAGGACCTCACCTGGTCTCCCGAAGGGGACAAGGTCGCCTTCTTCGCACGCCGGGAGAACGAGCGGGCGCTCCTGATCTACAGCGCGGTGCGCGGCCGTCTGAGCCGGACCCTGAGCATCCCGGAGGTGGATGACGAGCTGTCCCCCGCCTGGAGCCCCGACGGGAAGCACATCGCGTTCGAGGGGAACCGCGACGGGCAGGTGGACGTCTTCTCCATCGACCTCGAGAACGGCGAGCTCCGCAACCTCACGCAGGACGAGTTCTACGACGGGAACCCCTCCTGGTCGCCCGACGGCACGCAGGTCCTGTATAACCGACGAATCAACGCCTCAGAGAAGATCTTCATGGTGGACGCCGCCGACCCGTCGCGCAAGGTGCAGCTGACCTTCGGCCCCTCCGGCGATCTGCAGCCGTCGTTCTCGCGCGACGGGAAGACGGTCTACTACACCTCCGACGACGGCACCGGGATCTTCAACCTGCACTCGCTCAGCCTGGAGAGCGGCACGATCCGGCGCCACACCGACGTCGTCGGCGGCGTGTTCACTCCCCTGGAGCTCCCCGCCGAGGGGGACAAGGCGGCGATCGCTTTCACGTCCTACGGCCGCGGCCTCTTCCGCCTGTTCCGGATGTCCCCCGGCGAGCCGGAGGGGATCCAGCGTCCCGCCGACCAGGCGCGCGAGCCGGCGGATCTCGTCCCATTCGAGCCCCCCCTGCAGCTGTCGCTCGACGACAAGAGCAAGGGGCGCTACGACAAGCTCAAGTTCCACGTCGAGAGCGCCCCCTCGGTCCTGGTCGGCGTCGCCGACGACGGGACGCTCCTCAGCAACGCCCAGATCCTGGTGTCGGACCTGCTGGGCGACCACCGGATGTTCTTCGACTTCCAGTCGGTGTCGCGCTTCTCCAACTTCAACTTCGCCTACTACAACCTGCGCAACCGCTGGCAGTGGAGCACCTACTTCACCGACTTCCGGGATTTTTTCCTGGCGCGCAACGATTTTGTCGGTTCATCGCGGCGCACCCGGCAGGTCAGCCGCATCACCGGCGCGGGGGCGGAGATCAGCTATCCGTTCAACCGGTTCTACCGCGTCAGCGGGGGCGTTTCCTACTTCGAGCGCAGCCTCGATCGGCCGTTCACGACTTCGTCCGGCTTCGTCGATTTCTTCGAGGTGAAGGAGAGCTTCCCGCTGCTGAACTGGAGCCTCAACGGGGACACCGTCCGATACCGCGAGTTCGGCCCCCTGCACGGCCAGCGCTTCCAGATCGGGCAGCAGTACGCGCCCACCGTGAGCGCCGGCGGGGACATCGACGACGAGGACACCGGGCCGTTCACCAACACCTTCGTCGATTACCGGCTGTACCGCAAGGCGACCTCCCGCTCCCTTCTGGCCATGCGGCTGTCCGGCGCGGTCAGCAACGGCCGCGGCTTCTACGTCTACTCGCTCGGCGGGCTGAACCAGTTGCGCGGTTACGACTTCCGCGAGTTCTTCGGCAGCCGCGTCGCCCACCTCAATCTCGAGTTCCGCTTTCCGCTGGTCGACGCGCTGGCGTTCCCCATCGGCCTCATCCGCGACATCCGGGGATTCTTCTTTTTCGACGTCGGCTCCGCCTGGTTCGGCAACGACGGCTTCTTCCATCCGGACGCCGGCTTCGAGCTGAATCCGGCGAATAATGGACAGATCGACGTCGGCTTTTTCGTCGCGGGGGAACCGCGCCGGTTTGATTTCTGGGATTCGAAGAACGGGAAACTCGGTGACGGCCGGGCCTCGTACGGCTTCGGCTGGAACTTCTACCTCGGTCCCTTCCAGCTCACCTGGTCGTTCGCCCGCCAGCTCGAGAACACCATCGAGGTGTGCGACATCTCCGGCGATCTCGCCTGCAACCTTCCTGACGATCGCAAGCGGATCGACGACCCGTTCCACGACAGCGGCACGGTCTCGACCTTCTACATCTCCCGGGAGTTCTGATCCTGCCGGCTCCGGTGGGATTCAGGCGCCGTACCGGCCGTCCCACAATTCTTCCAGGAACTCGCGGTACGGCAGCACCATCACCGCGTCCAGCCGGCGCCGGCGGCCTTCAAGGCTGACGCACAGGTAGCGTTTGAGCTTCTTCTCCTCCGCCAGGGCCCGCAGCGAACGGAGGTCCTGCGGCGACACGACCTCCTTGGCCTTGGCCTCGATGGCGGTGTGATCGCCGAGGATGAAGTCAACCTCGAACCCGGATGCCGAGCGCCAGTGGGTCACGGGCTCGCCCGAGACGTAGTCGGACCAGCTTCTGAGCTCGTGGAGGAGCCAGGTCTCGAACGCCAGGCCGAACTCCGGCGTGCCCGGTCTGACCAGGCGGCCCTGGATCGCCGAAGCCACGCCGACGTCGAAGAAGTAATACTTCGAGGAGACCAGCGGCCTGCGTTTCCTCGACGAGCGCCAGGCCGGGACCTCGTGAAGCACCAGGGTGTCCCTCAGGATGTCGAAGTACTCGTACACCGTCGTGCGGCGGACCTGGGCGTCGTTGGCGACCTTGGTGAAATTGACCATGGTCGCATTGCACAGGGCGGCCACCCGCAGGAGGCGGCTGAAGGCGGGCACATTGCGGGTGGCGCCCTCCGCCACGATCTCCTGCTGCAGGTAGGTTCCCGTGTAGGCGTCGAGGTCGGCCCGGGGATCGTCCGAGAAATAGATGGACGGCAGCAGACCGCGCTCGACGGCCCTCCCGAGGTCGAACCGGTCACCGAGCTCCCGGCTCGTGAGGGGATGCAGATACCGCGTCCGGGCGCGACCGCCAAGCAGGTTGACGCCACCGCGGCGCAACCGGCGCGCGCTCGACCCCGTCAGGAGGAATCGGATGCCGCGCGCCTCGATCAGACGGTGGACCTCGTGAAGCAGCTCGGGGAGCCGTTGGATCTCGTCGATCACCACGAGACGGTCCTGCGGCTGCAGCTCCTCGGCGATCCTCCCCGGGCGCTGGCTCAAGGCGAGGTAGACCGAGCTGTCGAGCAAATCGTAGAGGCGCGCTTGCGGGAAGATGCGACGGATGAGGAACGTCTTTCCGGTCTGCCTGGGCCCGAGGAGGAAATGCGATTTCCTGGACACCCAGGCGTTCAGATCCGAGAAGCGCTCGATGATCGGCACGCTCATGGGCGGGTCCACCGACGAGTCAGTCGTCATATATCATGATAAATGACGACGGAGTTGTCAATGTACGGAGTCGGCAGATCCCGGAGCGGCGGCGTCGAGGAGGTCTGGCGGTTCGGGCGCCGATGGCCGTGTGGTATCGCAATCGGCGGGTTGCACGCATGGTCACGTCCGGGATGCACGGGACGGCGCGCATCGTAGCACGCCCCGCGATACACTTCGGGGCAGCCGGCGTGGCCGCGGTCGGCGACGGCCCGCCCGGCACTCATCCAGGGGAGGACTCATGGATCTCGGACTGAAGGGGAAGGCGGCGATCGTCACCGGAGGGTCGCGCGGCATCGGGCGCGCCGCGGCGGCGGCCCTGCTGAAGGAAGGCGCGGCCGTGGTGGTTTCCTCGCTGCGTCCCGAGTCGGTGCA
>JBOGOE010000300.1:0-2605 GCA_050747445.1 Candidatus Polarisedimenticolia bacterium
GCGCCGCGCAACGCGGGGGGCGGACGACCGCAAGGGAGCGCGCCGGCGGGGTCATGCCCGACCTGTCGGGGCTGAGTCTGCGGCGCGCCACCGAAACCCTGGCGGCGCTCGGGTTGATCTGCCGGCACGACACGGGCGGACCGCGTGTCACCCGGCAGGCGCCGGAGCCCGGGACCGCAATCGGCCCCGCCTCCCCCTGCCGCATCGTCTACGAGGGGCGCTGAGGAAGACCATGCAGCTGAAACAGCTTCTCGAGGGGGTCCCCGGGGCGACGCTGACCGGCGATCCGGCGACCGGCGTGCGGGGGCTGGCGTACGACTCGCGGCAGGTCGAGCCCGGCTTCCTGTTCGCGGCGCTGCGCGGCGGGAAGGCGGACGGAAACGCCTTCGTGGATCAGGCGATCGTGAGGGGCGCCGCCGCCGTCCTGTCCTCGAGCCCCGCGCCGTCTTCGCCCCGCGTCGCCTGGGTGCAGGTGGCCGACGATCGCCTGGGTCTGGCGCTTATGGCGCGCAACTACTACGGCCGCCCCGACGGGAAGATGACCATGATCGGCGTCACCGGCACCAACGGAAAGACGACGATCGCCTTCCTGCTCGAATCGATCCTGCGCGAGGCGGGGATGAAACCGTGCCTCCTGGGCACGGTGCTGTACCGCTACGACCGCGACGAGGTCCGGGCGTCGCACACGACGCCGGAATCGCTCGACCTGATGCGGCTCCTGGATCGGTTCGCGACCGCGGGGGCGCGCTCCTGCGCCATGGAGGTCTCGTCGCACGCGCTCGCCCTGCGGCGGGTCGCCGGCATCCGTTTCGGCGCCGCGGTGTTCACCAACCTGACGCAGGATCACCTCGACTTCCACCGCACCATGGAGGAGTACTTCGAGGCGAAGGCGGCCCTGTTCCGGGACCTGACGGAGGATGACGTCGCCGTCCTCAACGCCGACGACCCGTATGCCGGGCGGCTCAAGGCGATGACCCGCGCGCGGGTCTTCCAGTTCGGCTTCACCGTCCGCTCCGACGTGCAGGTGGTCCAGGTGACCCCCTCCACAACCGGGACCGAGGTCGTGCTCGGGGTCTCCCCCGGCATCGCCGCGCCGCAGGCGCTCCGCCTGACGCTCCGCTCGCCGCTCATCGGCCGGCCCAACGGCTGGAACCTCGCCGCGGCGGCGTCGATCGGCTTCGCGCTGGGGCTCCGCCCCGACACCATCGTCCGGGGGCTGGAGGCGTTCCGCGGGGTCAGCGGCAGGTTCGAGCGGATCGATCTGTCCCGCCCCTACGACGTCCTGATCGATTACGCCCACACCGAGGACGCGCTGCGCAACCTGTTGAGCGCGGTGCGCGAACTCCGGCCGCGGCGGCTGATCACGGTGTTCGGCTGCGGCGGCGACCGCGACCGGGGGAAGCGGGCGCCGATGGGATACGCGGCCGCGTCGCTCAGCGACGTCGTGGTGGTGACCTCGGACAACCCGCGCAGCGAGGACCCGCTGGCGATCCTCGAGGAGATCCTGCCCGGCGTGCGCCGCGCCCTGGGGACCCGGGCGGGGGCCGCGCCCGATGAAGCGCGCTGCCTCGTCGTCCCCGACCGCCGCGAGGCGATCCACCGCGCCCTGGCGCTGGCCCAGGAGGGGGACTGCGTCGTGATCGCCGGCAAGGGGCACGAGACCTACCAGATCCTGGGCGATCGGACGGTGCCGTTCGACGACCGGGAGGTGGCGCGCGAGTTCGTGCGCGGGCGGACCGCCGGCTTCGGCCGGGCGGCGCTGTAGGAGCGGCCGGGCGCCCCGGAGCGGGCGCGCGGCGGAGACCATGGCCCGCCTGTCGCTGGACGAGTTGGCGCGCGCGACGCGCGGCCGCCTGCTGCCGGGGACGGTCCCGCCCGCGGGCGGGGCGGCGCACGTGGTGGCGGGGTACAGCATCGACTCGCGCACGGTCGCGCCGGGCGACCTGTTCTTTGCCATCGTCGGGCCCAGGAACGACGGCCACCGGTTCGTCGCGGACGCCCTCGCGAAGGGGGCGGTCGGAGCGGTCGTCTCCGGCGGCGGACCGGGCCGGTTTCCGGGGGCGCCGATGCTGATCCGGGTGGAGGACACCACCCGGGCGCTGCAGGAGGCGGGGGCGCACGTGCGGCGGCGCCGGCCGCTCAAGGTCGTCGGCATCACCGGCAGCGCCGGGAAGACGACCGCCAAGGAACTGACCGCGGCGGTCCTGAAGGAGCGTTACCGGGTGCACAAGTCCGAGGGGAATCTCAACAACACCTACGGTCTCCCGCTGGTGCTTCTGCGGATGCCCGACGACTGCGAGGCGGCGGTCCTGGAGATGGGGATGAGCTATCACGGGGAGATCGCGACGCTCTGCGGAATCGCCGACCCGGACGTCGGCGTGATCCTCAACGTCCTGCCGGTCCACCTGGAGCACTTCAAGGGGCTCGACGACATCGCCCGCGCCAAGGGGGAGCTGTTCCGCGGTCTGCGCACGGACGCCGTCGCGGTGTTCAACACCGACGACCCCCGCGTCCGCCGGATGGGGCGCGCCGTCCGCGGGCCGAAAATCCCCTACGGCATCGCCGCGCGCGGCGCCGTGGCGGCTCGCGCCGCGCAGCGGGCGGG
>JBOGOE010000301.1:0-3095 GCA_050747445.1 Candidatus Polarisedimenticolia bacterium
GTAGCCGCCGGTCCGGCCGCCCTCTGCGCCGCCGGCGCCGGTGCGCCGGTGGGGGATGAAGCCTCCGCCTGTCCGGAGTGACGCCCCGCCCGGAACGGCCGGTGCCGCCCCGCCGCCGCGCGATCCGAACCTTGACTTGAGCGGGCCCCTGGCCTATAGTCCCGCGCTCGCCCCCCGCCGTGAACCGTGTCAGGCACGGACTTGCCGCAACCGTGAGAGCGCCCCCGGAGTGAGGTGACCTTGGACAGCCCGTTCAGGCCCACGAAGATCGCCATCGACCCGACGGCGTACGTCGCCCCGGGGGCCGCCCTGGTCGGGGAGGTGTCGCTCGGCGCGCGGGCCTCGGTCTGGTTCCAGGCGACGCTGCGGGGCGATCTCGAACCGGTCGTCGTCGGGCCCGAGACCAACATCCAGGACGGTTGCGTGGTGCACGTCGATCGCGGCCGCCCGGCGCGGATCGGGGCGCGCGTGACGGTCGGTCACGGTGCGATCGTCCATGCCGCCACGGTCGAGGACGACTGTCTCATCGCCATGAAGGCGGTGGTCCTGAGCGGCTGCCGCATCGGCCGCAACTGTCTGATCGGCGCCGGGGCGGTCCTGCCCGAGGGGACCGAGGTGCCGGACGGCTCCCTCGTCCTCGGAGTGCCGGGCCGCGTGATCCGCAGCCTGACGGCGGCGGAGATCGAGCGGATCCACGACAACGCGCGGTCGTACGTCGCGCTGGCCGCCGCGTATCGCGACGGGACCATCGCCGTCCCGGCCGCGACCGGGACACCGGAGCGGGGAGGGCGGTGATGAACGGCAGGGACCAGCGTCTGATCCAGGAGGCGGCCGATCGGTTGCGGCCGCTCCTGGACGCCGCGAAGACCGCGGCGCTCCTGACCCACATCGATCCGGACGGCGACGGGATCGGCGCGGAGATCTGCCTGCTGTCGTACCTCGAGGGGCGCGGCATCGAAGCCCGGGTGATCAACACCGAGCCGCTGCCGATCCGCTACCGCTTCCTCGATCCCGGCGGCGCCGTCGAGGTGTACGACGCGGCGCGGCACGAGGCGTTCGTGCGCGGCGCCGACCTGGTCTTCATGCTGGACAACTCGGCGGTGTCGCGGCTGGGACCGCTGGAGGCGGCGGTGCGGGCGTCGCGGGCCACCACGGTCTGCATCGACCATCACAACGTGGTGGAGAACTTCTGGAAGCTCAACATCCTCGACCCGGAGGCCTGCGCCACCGGCGAGCTGGTGTTCCAGATCCTCAAGGCGCTCGGCGGCCGCCCGGACCGGCGCGCCGCCCAGGCGGCCTACGTCTCGGTGGTCACCGACACCGGCTACTTCCGTTTCTCCAAGACCTCGCCGCGCTGCCACGAGGCGGCCGCCGAGATGGTGGCGGCCGGGGTGCAGCCGCCGCTCGTCTATCAGGAGGTGTACGAGCGCAACACGCCCGCCATCGTGCGGCTGGGCGGGGTGGCGCTCGGCGCCCTGCGTCTGGAGGCGGGGGGGAGGCTGGCCTGGATCACCCTGACGCGTGCCCAGATCGCCGAGTGCGGCGCGGAAGGGGAGGACACCTCCGACATCGTCAACGAGCTCCTGACCATCGACGGCGTCCGGCTGGCGGTGATGTTCAAGGAGGTCGCCCCGGGCCGCACCAAGCTGTCGTTCCGCAGCAAGGGGGGGATCGACGTCAACCGCCTGGCCGCCTCGTTCGGCGGCGGCGGTCACACCAACGCCTCGGGCGCCGTCATCGACGTGCCGATGACCGGCGCCGTCGAACCGATCCTCGCGGCCTGCCGCGCCCTCCTGGACCCGCCCGCGTGACCCCGGGCGCTCCGCCCGGACCCCCGTCCGATCTTCCCCCGCTGGCGCTGCGCTGCCGTCCCGTATGGCGCCTGCTCTACGGCGCCGCCGCCCTGGCGCTCTTCGTCCTGGGGAGCGACGCCCTGGTCGAGGCGGTCCACGATCCGGCGGCGGACATGCCCGCCCTGGCGACCGCGCCGATCCTGCTGCTCGCGGGGGCCGGATGCGCCTACTTCACGGCGCGGTACGGGCTCGCCACGCTGGTCCTCGATGACACCGGGTTCCGGCTGGCCGGGCCGCTCGGGTCCGATCGGGTGGAGTGGATCGAGGTGATCGAGTGGTCGCGGTTTCCGCGACACGGCGGTTTCGGGATCCTGCGGGTCGTGGCCGGGACCACCCGGCGCCGCGTGACCGTCCCCCTCATCTACGAGGACGCCCACCTGCTGGAGCTGGGTCTGGCGCAGCGGCGATTCCCGCGCTACTGAGGCATCGGGCCGGCGGGGCGCCGCCTCAGGGCATCCCGTCGATCGCCGGGAAGCCCAGGACCCCCATGAAGATGTCGTTGAAGTCGTCGCGCCCGGAGAGCTCGATGTACTCGACGCGCGACGGCATCGCCTCGGCCGCCTCGCGCTCGCGGTAGGAGAGGAGCGCGATTTTCGCCCCCTCGCCCGCGGCGTTTCCGACCGCCCGGATCCGATCGACCGGAACCGGGGGGACGAGCCCGATGATGCGGGCGGCGTCGGGGTGGATGTAGGAGCCGAAGGCGCCGGCCAGCATGACTTCGTGCAGGTCCGACGGTTTGACCCCCATGGTCTTCATCAGGACCTGGATCCCGGACGCGATCGAACCCTTGGCGAACTGCAGCTGGCGGATGTCCTTCTGGGTGAACAGCACCTGCCGGCCGCCGCTCTCCCCGGAGGTCGCCAGGACGAACGCCCGGACGCCGTCCACGGTCAGCATGCGGCTGCGGAGCGCGTCGGGGACCGAGGGGTCGATCTCGGAGGGGGCCTTGAGACGACCGGTGGCGTCGAGCAGCCCGCGGCGGTAGAGCTGGGCGACGGCGTCGATCAGACCCGAGCCGCACAGACCGACGGGCGGCGCGTCCTCGATGGTCTGCAGGACCACGGCGTCACGCGTGATCTGCACCCCTTCGATCGCCCCGGCGGTCGCCCGCATGCCGCAGGAGATCTCCGCCCCCTCGAACGCCGGTCCCGCCGGGGCGGCGGTCGCCACGGTGCGCTGCTCGGAGCCCAGGGCGATCTCGCCGTTGGTCCCGACGTCGACGAACAACCGCAGCCGATCGCC
>JBOGOE010000302.1:0-11227 GCA_050747445.1 Candidatus Polarisedimenticolia bacterium
GCGCCGGTTTCTCGCTGGGCAGGGCGCTCATCGGCGCCGGCGGGAGGGCCAGCACCGTGAGCGGCCCGATGGCCCGCGGATCGCCGATCCGTCCGAGGATCGCGATGGCGTGGAGGCGCGCCTCGCCATCCGACTCCAGGGTCGCGAGCACCGCGGGGACGGCCGCCGGCCCGAACGCCTGCAACGCCTCCTCCGCTCCGTGGCGCGCCACCCCGGACGGGTCGCCGAGAAGACCCGCCAGGGCCGGCAGCGCGCGCGGTTCGCGCATCTTTCCCAGCGCCACGGCGGCCGCCGCGCGCACCTCGGCCGCCCTGTCGTCGAGCGCCCGGAGGAGCGCCTCCGCGCCGCCCGCCCCGAATCTTCCCAGCCATTCGGCGGCCCTGGCGCGCGCCGCGATGTCCCCTTCCGTCAGGTCGTGCACCAGGAACTCGGCGACGTCGCGGCCTGCGACGGCCCCCGAGCGGGCCCGCGCCGTCAGCCCCCTGCGGCACGTCTTCACTCCGATGGGCCGCCACCGGCCCGCACGCACCTTGCGGTCGCTGTGATAGGCGATGTAGTAGCGATCCCGGAGATCCTCCGCGAGACTCCGGAATCCCGCCCGCAATCCATCCAGATCGCCGAGGATCGTGACCGACCCCCCGGTCTCGCGGCTGAGCATGGAGATGTCGCGCGTGAAACGCGCGTATCCCGGGATCGACGCGGCGTCCTTCGGCTTCAGGATGAAGGTCGAGACGGTGACCTCGGTGCGGCGCAGGTAGTTGCGCACGTGCCATGCGTCGATGCGGCTGAGGGTGTCGACCCCGTCGGTCAGCAGGACGACCGCCTGCCGGCCGTCGCGGGCCCAGGCGAGCTCGACCCCGACGGCGGCCAGGGTGTCGTAGAGGCTCGTTCCCCCTCCCCACCGCCGGAACGACCCCATGGAGGCGGTGATGGCGGAGGGGTCGCGGGTGAAATCCTGCACCATCCAGGCCGGACCGTTGAACGCGATCACCTTGGCGGCATCGTCCGGCCCCAGCGCCGAGGCGAGGACGGGGGCGGCGTCCCGCAACAGCGGCCAGGCCTCGCGGGTGCTGCCGCTGGCGTCGATCAGGACGGCCACGCTGAGCGGGCGGTCTTCCGGGCGGACCACCTCCGGCCGCTGCCGCCGGCCCCCTTCCTCGATAATGAAATCGTCCGGGCCCAGCCCCCGCACCGCGCGCCCGTCGCGGTCGACGACGCTGACCGACAGCTCGACGAACTCCAGCGGCACCGATCGGACCTGCACCCGCTCCACAAACGGCGCGCCGTCCATTCCGGAGGCGGCACCGGCGGCGCCTGCGAGGGCGCCGTGGAACAGGAGGATGGCGGCGGGACGCGGGATCCGGACCATGGGCCCCGCGAATATAGACCCCGCCCCCCCGAAACGCCCGCCCGCCAGAGCGTTTCACCAATCATCCATCGATCCGGCTGCGGGTTTTTTCCCACGTTCGTCGGGGGGACGGCGGAGTGGCGTGCCGGATCGCCGGGTCTCGGCGGTGCGGCGGGCGCAAGGGCCTGCGCCCGCCCCCCTCGGAGGGGGGCACCGGCGCGAGCCTTCAGCCCGCCAGCTCGTCCGCGAGCAGCCGGAGGAAAAGCCCGACGTCGGTGACCACGCCCACCGCCTGCGCCGACCCGCGATCCGACAGTTTCGTCACCACGACCGGATTGATGTCGACGCAGATGGTCCGAACCCATCCCGGGATCATGTTGCCGACGCCGATCGAGTGGAGCATCGAGCCGAGCATCAGGACCGCCTCGGCGCCGCGCAGGTGCCGCGCGTACTCCTCCTGTGCCCGGATCAGATCCATCAGGGTGTCGGGCATCGGTCCGTCGTCGCGGATGCTGCCGGCCAGGACGAAGGGGACGCGGTTGCGCACGCATTCGTACATCACCCCGGAGGTCAGCACCCCCTCCTCGACCGCCTTGGCGATGGATCCGCAGCGGCGGACGGCGTTGATCGCCCGCATGTGATTGCGATGTCCCTCCACGACCGGGATGCCGGTGTCGAGATGCACTCCGAGCGAGGTGCCGTAGAGCGCCCGCTCGATGTCGTGCACCGCCAGCGCGTTGCCGGCCAGCACCGCGTCGAGGAAGCCGGCGCGCAGGATCCGCCCCAGGTGCTCGCCGCCGCCGGTGTGGACCACGACCGGCCCGGGGACGGCGACGATCCGTCCCTTTCTCTTCCGGATGTCGCGCACCATGCGGGCGATGCCGGCGACGGTGATCTCCACCCGCTTCTCGGAGGAGACGTCGCTCGCCATGAACACGAAATCGCCGCGCTCCCGATCCTTGAACGGGGGGAAGGTCTGCACGCCGCCGTGACCGCAGACGACCGGATCCCCCTTCCCGACGTCGCGCAGCTTGGTGCAGACCGCGCGGCCGTCGCGGACCACGAGGCAGCCGTCCATCCGCTGTTCCTCGACCTCCAGCTCGTGGCCGCCCACCCGGACCGTGGTCCGGAAGTTGGTCGTGGAATAGAAGTCGTCGGGGACGGTGCCGTCCTGCGCGGAGGGACGCAGGGTGGCGTCGCGCTCCTCCTCAGGGTGGCAGCCGACGGCGATCAGGTTCTGCAGGACCGTCTCGAGCTTCTCCCGGTCGGGCGCGCTGACGGTGAATTCGACGGTGGAGAAATCGCCGACCGTCCGGCCGATGTCGAAGCGGTGCAGCTCGTACGACGCCCCGTTCTCCACGACCAGGTTGAGGTATTTCGACATCAGCCCGGAGTCGATGAGATGCCCCGTGGCCGTCAGCCGCCGCTGCGCGGGGCGTGACCCCGCCTTTCTACCGCTCATCTGCGAGGTCCCCCGTTGGAGCCCATTAGGATACGATGGCCGGAAGCGTGACCGTGCGGCGATCGACGCGGCTCCGGCGGCGCCGGGCCCGGCGGGCCGCCCCGGTACGCGGCCTGCCGGGTCGCTGCTGGGGGATTCAACCTGTCGAGGGTGACGCGCGAGCAGGCGGGCGATGCGGATGACGCGCGTGGGGCGGCGCGCCTGCCAGTGAGGGCCGGGGGCCGGCCGGCCCTCACATTTCGATCGACTGGCTCTGTCCTGCGGGGGTGCGGACATTGTTCGCGCGCAACCCCTTCGGTCCTTTTTCCACCTCGAAATCGACCACCGTCCCCTGTTCCAGATCGTCGAAATTGAGACCGACGAGACCCGAGCGGTGAAAGAAGACTTCCTTGCCGTCGTTGCCCCGGATGAAACCGAAGCCCCGATCCCGAACAACTTTTGCGATGGTTCCCCGAGCCATGTTTCCGGCTCCTGCCCCGAACTGGTTGAGTTGTGGACGGCTCGGCTGCAAGCGCGGGCTTGCATCAACGACCCTGACCCCCGGGCCAGCCCCTTCCGGCCACCGAGCCACCGCTCCTTGGAAAGGGGTGCGAATTGGCCGGAAATCTATGCGGGAGTCCCCTTGATGTCAAGACATTAGATTGGATCCCGCGCCGACTCCCGGGTCCCTCGCGAACATTAGGGTGAAGACCCTAAGGCTTGATTTCAGCAGGTGAGACGACAGGCGGCGCGCAGGTCCCCGCTTCGCAGACGTAGGCGGCGGGCTTTCCCGCCACCGGATGTTTCCCCGCGAGGAGGGGGAGGATCGACGCGTCGCCCGCGATCGACCCGGGGTCGGCGAGGGCGACCACGGCGTTCGGGTCGTAGAGCTCGCTCAAGCGGCCGAGAAACGGCCGGAGCCCGGGGTCGTCGCGACGCGCCGCCAGGACGATCTGCCGATCGCGGCCGAGATGCGCGTCCAGGGCGCACAGCATCGCCCCGAAGGCCGCCGGGAACTTCTCCAGCCGGTCGCGGTAGAGCCGGAGGGTCTCCTCCGCCCGCTTCCGGTACGACTCCTCGCCGGTGAGCGACGCCAGACGGGGCAGCGCCAGCGCCGCGACGGAGGCGCCGGCGGGAGTGGCCCCGTCGTTGCTCTCCCGGGTGCGCGCGATCAACGATTCGTGGTCGTCGGGGGCGAGATAGAAGCCGCCCCGCCGCTCGTCCCGGAATTTTTCGATCATCCGATCGGCCAGGGCGCGCGCTTCGCGCACCCAGGCGGTGTCGAAGGTCGCTTCGTAGAGATCGAGACAGGCCGCGAGGGTGTCCGCGTAGTCCGGCAGGAGCGCCGGGTGGCGCGCCTGCCCGCCGGCGTAGGCGTGGACCAGCCGCCCCTCCGGCCGCATCCGGTCGAGCACCAGCCGCGCCGCGCGGACCGCCGCCTCGAGGTAGCGCACCTCGCCCAGGACCCGGGAGCCCAGGGCCAGCGCGGAGATCATCAGACCGTTCCAGTCGGCGAGGATCTTGTCGTCCCGTCCCGGGCGCACCCGGCGCGCGCGCGCCTGCAGGAGGCGGGCCCGGGCCGAGGCGATCCGCAGGCGCAGATCGGCGGGGTCGCTGCGCTGGACCGCCGCGATCCCGGCGAGCGGTTGCTCGAGGTGCAGGATGCTCCGGCCGTGCTCGAAGTTCCCCTCCGGGGTGACGTCGTAGACGCCGCAGAACAGGGCCGCTTCCTGCCGCCCGAGGACCTCCTCGATCTCCTTCGGGGTCCAGACGTAAAACTTCCCCTCCTCCCCCGCGCTGTCGGCATCGAGACTGGAGTGGAATCCCCCCTCGGGGGACAGCATGTCCCGCAGCGCCCAGTCGAGCGTCTCCTTCGCCACCTCGCGGAACAGGGCCGCCGCGGGCGCGCCCCCTTCCGGGAGGGCCGAGGAGACCGGCAGGCCGCGCACCGCCACCGCGGCCTCCAGGTAGGAGCGCGCCAGGAGCGCGTTGTCGTAGAGCATCTTCTCGAAGTGCGGCACCAGCCAGCGGGCGTCGACCGCATAGCGATGGAACCCGCCCCCCAGCTGATCGTGGATCCCGCCGCGCGCCATCTTCTCCAGCGTCAGGACCGTCATCCGCAGCGCCTCGGGGTTGCCGGTGCGCCGGTGATAGCGCAGCAGGAACATCAGATCCGCCGGATGGGGGAACTTGGGGGCGCCGCCGAACCCTCCCTCCCGGTCGTCGAAACGCCCCGCCAGGTCCCCGAAGGCGCGGTGGAGCACCGCGGCGCTCAGGATCTCCCGCGACGGCGCCGCCTCCGACAGCCGGCGGATCTGCCCGCTGACCTCCTCGGCGACCTTGTCGATCTCGGCCCGGCGGCCGCGATAGGCCTCGGAGACGCCGTTCAGGACCTGCTCGAACGACGGCCGCCCGAAACGGGGCTCCGGAGGGAAGTAGGTGCCGGCGTAGAACGGCTTGAGATCGGGCGTCAGGAAGACCGAGTTCGGCCATCCCCCCTGGCCGCTCAGCATCTGGGTCGCCGCCATGTAGATCTCGTCGAGATCCGGCCGCTCCTCGCGGTCCACCTTGATGTTGACGAACTTCTCGTTCATGAGCGCGGCGATCCGGGCGTCCTCGAACGACTCGCGCTCCATGACGTGGCACCAGTGACAGGCGGAGTAGCCGACCGACAGGAAGATCGGCCGGTCCTCCCGCTTCGCCCGCTCCAGCGCCTCGGAGCCCCATGGGTACCAGTCGACCGGATTGTGCTGGTGCTGCTTCAGGTAGGGGCTGGTCTCCCGCGCCAGCCGGTTGGTCGCGCCGCCCGCGTCCGCCGTCATCCCGCGAGGCTACAGGAGCGGTGCGGGCAATGCAAGGCGGCGGCGTCCGTCACGCGCGACGGCGGGACGCCCACAGGAGGAGGACTCCGCCGGCGGCGACCAGACTGACGCCCGCCCGGACCGGGACCTCGATCCGCTCTTTCTTCTTGATGGCGAACTCCAGGCGGCCGATGCGGGCGTCGTGGGACGCGCGCGTCCAGGTGAAGCCGCGGTGGACCAGGGCGAGGGTGCCGGCGGCGAGGAGCAGGACGCCGAGGACGGAGCGCAGGGTCACGCCGGCATCATGGAACGAATCTCCGGGGAGCGGCGCGCCGCGGGTCCCGTTCCGGGCGGCGCCGCGACCACTCGGATCAGCGCTGGACCGGCACCGGACCGTCGAAGACCGTGAAGCGGAGGGTGGTGTTCCCCACCCGGATCAGATCGTTGTGCGCGACGTTGCGCCGGGTCAGGCGCACGCCATTGACGAAGGTGCCGTTCTTGCTGGCGAGATCCTGCACGGCGTAATGCCCTTCGTGGGCGATGATGATCGACGCGTGCTTCCGGGACACCTTCTCGTCGTTGAGGACGATGTCGCAGTCCCTGCGCCCGATGACGTAGGTGCCCAGACCGGTGATGTCGAACGAATGACCCTTCTCCTCCCCCTCGACCACCTGCACGTGGATCGACTTCCCCCCGAGGGCCGAGGGCTTGCGCAGGGTCTTCTGGGCGGGGCTCTCGAGCAGCGTTTCGTCCGGCGCGCCGGCGCCGCGCGTCGCCAGAACCGGCACCCGGGCCGGAACCGGCGCCGTGGCGCGCCCGCCGTCCCCGCCGGTGCCGGGACACACCATGCCGCCGTGGGGCGCATCGCCGCCCGGCACGTTCACCCCGGAGGGGGCGGGCGGCCGGGAGGGGGGGCGGGGGATCGGAATCGGCTTCTCCTTGCGGATCGCCATGAGCGGCGGCGCGGTCGTCGGGTCGGATCGGCGCGGCGTTGCACGCTTCGTCAGCATCGCTCCCTCCATCGCAGGGTGTGCGGTGTGGTCCGGCTGCCTGCCTCTGGCGGGTCCGTCATGAACCCGTCCTGAGGATGTCCTTCCCCGCCCAGGCGAGCGACAATCCGCTCGCCCCCCGGTTGCGGGCGCGGTGCTCCGCCAGCAGGACGGCGGTGCCGTCCCGCTTGAGGGTCCCGCGGATCGAGGATTTCGCCTCGGTGGTCCCCTTCGAGTTGACCAGACGGACCTCCACTCCGTGCCGGCCGGCGGGGATCGACACGGTGTGGACCAGCGTGGCGCCGCGTCCCTTCGCGGCGCCGAACGGCTGGGAGAGGACGGTCCTTCCGTCCACCAGCAGGACGACGCGGCCGGACGGCAGCCGGTGCTTCAGCTCCAGCCGCAGGGTCGCGGACGCGGCCGGCGCGGAAGAGAAACCGGCGCGCAGGAGCACCGACGCCTTGGCCGCGGCGACCCGTTTCATCTGTTGCGGATCGGCGTAGGACATCGCGCAGTTGGCGGCGATCGGCGCCGTGGGCTCCTGGAACCGGGCGCCCGCGCCGGGCGGAGGTTGCAGGCCGGCGACCGTGAGCGCGCCCGGTCCGTCGGCGGCGGCCCCGGGCGTGGCGCCGTCGAACCCCCCGGACTCCGACGTCGCGGTCTGCTGTTCGTGCGCCGCGCGTCCGAGGGGACCGCGCAGGAGGGACAGGATCGCCCAGTTGACCCCGACCAGGGTCAGCAGCATGACGGTCATCAGGCCGCCGAGGCGCCACGGATCGTTGAGCGACCACCAGGGGGAGGGGGGAGCCGCAGGCGCCCGCAGTCCGCCGGAGGCGGTCCCGGGGTCTCCCGGCGCCGGTCCTGCGCCATCCGCCTCCTCCCGATCGGCGACGGAGGCCGCCGTGCCCGGCACGGCGCCGGTCTGCCCCGCGGGCAGGGCGCGCAACGCGCCGATCATCTCGCCGCCGGTCTGGAACCGGCCTTCCGGGTCCTTGCTCAGGGCCTTCTCGAGGATCGGGTCGAAGTCGGGCGAGACGTCGGGCGCGGCGTCGCTGGGCGGCTCGGCCGGCTGCGTGGAGATCCGGTACAGCACCTCGCTGACGCTCTCCCCCTCGAACGGCGGCTTGCCGGTCAGCAGCTCGTACAGGATGACCCCCAGGGCAAACAAATCGGCGCGGCCGTCGACCGCGCCGCCCTTGAGCTGCTCGGGCGACATGAACCCGGGCGACCCGACGAACTGGTCGGAGCGGGTCAGGTCGGAGTCCGGCAGCCGCGCCACCCCGAAGTCGGTGATCTTGACCTGGCCGCGCTCGCTCAGGAGGACGTTGGCCGGCTTGATGTCGCGGTGCACGATGCCGCGCCGGTGGGCGTAGTCGAGCGCCGCGGCGATCTGCGCCGCCACGGCGACCGCGTCGTGCGGCGTCAGGGGGGCGCGGGACAGGATCAGCTTCTTGAGGTCCTGGCCGGCGACGTGCTCCATCACGATGTAGGGGCTGCCGCTTCCGGGGTCCTGGCCGACGTCGTAGACCGAGACGATGTTCGGGTGGACCATCGCCCCCGCCGCCTGCGCCTCGCGCAGGAAGCGCTCGCGGTACTGCCGGCCCTCCTCCTCGGAGAGATCGGGCCGCAGGGTGATGACCTTGATCGCGACGTGGCGCCCGATCACGGGGTCGTGTCCGAGATAGACCCGCCCCATCCCCCCCTGTCCGAGGGGGCGCACGATGGTGTAACGCCCGATGCGCCCGGGGTCGCCACCGGCGCCGGACGCCAGTCGTTCGCCTCCCGCGGCCGCGTCGGCGTCCCCCGTGCCGGCCGGTGCTTTGGATTTGCGCCGCTTCTTTCCGAACACGCGGGCCCTCCGTGCGTGAGGGTGCAACCGTTCGCAATATAGGGACCGGACCGATCCGGAGGCAAGGCGGAAAACGGCGCGGGACAACGGTTTCGGCGGGACCGCCGGCCCGGTCTTTGGCGTCAGCGCGCTGGCGCCGGGGCGCCCCCGGGTGTCCATCCGGCGCGCGCATCATCATATTAAGGGAGGGGCGCCGGGGCGGGGGCGCCGGCTGGAGCACGCCGCCCGATCGGGTGTAGGATGACGGTTTCCCGATGGTGCGTCGCGGAGGGAAGTCCATGGCCGTTCGCAAGTTCACGGCGGAGCGTCCGGCGAAGGGCGAGGCGGTCGGCCCGGAGATCTTCCTGCAGCTTTACGAGAAGATGCTGCGGGCCTATTACGTCGAGGAGCAATGCCGCGTCTTCGTGCGGGCGGGGAAATGTTCCTTCTACGCCTCGGCGCGCGGTCACGAGAAACTGCAGATCGGCGTCGCGATGCTGCTGCAGCCGGGCAAGGACTGGTTCTTCCCCTACTACCGCGAAAAAGCCCTGATGGTCGGCCTCGGCATGCCGCTCGATGTCCTGTTCCAGGGGATGCTGTCGCGCGCCGGGGATCCCAACGGCCTCGGGAGGAACATGTCGGAGCATTTCTCATCGCGCGAGCTCCGGGTGGTCTCCCCGACCGCCTGCACCGGCACCCAGTTCCTGATCGCCGTCGGGATGGCCCGGGCCGTGCGGGCCGACGGCCGCGACGAGGTGGTCTACGTCTCGGGGGGCGAGGGCTCGACCTCCGAAGGGGAGTTCTTCGAGGCCCTCAACAAGGCGCAGCACGACCTCCTGCCCGTCCTGTTCGTCATCCAGAACAACGGCTACGCCATCAGCGTCCCGCAGGAGCAGCAGACCCATTCGGATCTGGTCGAGGTGGCGCGTGGCTTCGGCATGAGGTCGATCCGGGTGGACGGCACCCGCTTCACCGACATGTACACCACCCTCAAGCCGCTGGTGCAGGAGGTCCGCGCCGGCCGCGGTCCGCTCTTCGTCGAGGCGATGGTGGTGCGGATCGACTCCCACTCCTCCTCCGACGATCAAACGAAGTACCGCGATCCGGCGAACCTGGAGGAGGCGCGCCGCAAGGATCCGCTGGCGCACACCGAGGGGCGGATCCGGCAGATGGGGCTTTTGACCGACAAGGAGATCGAAGACTGGCGGTCACGCATCCGCGGGGAAGTCGAGGCGGCGGCGCAGGCCATCGACGCCCTCCCCTATCCCCCCGATGCCACGGCGACCCTCGATATTTTCAGCCCGGAGCCGATCGCCACCGCCGAGACCGCCCCCGCGTTCCTGTCCGACAAGCCGATCACGATGGTCGAGGCGATCAACCGCGGGCTGAAGGAGGAGATGGGACGCAACCCCCGCATCGTCATGTGGGGGCAGGACATCCAGGATCCCAAGGGGGGGGTGTTCGGGGTGACCCGCGGTCTCACGGAAGCCTGCCCCGGGCGGGTCGAGAACTCCCCGCTCGCCGAAGCCACCATCGTCGGGCTGGCGCAGGGGATGGCGATCGGCGGCTTCAAGCCGGTCGTCGAGATCCAGTTCGCCGACTACTCCTTCCCCGGGTTCATGCAGATGCGCAATGAAATCCCGACGCTGCGCTGGAGGAGCGGCGGCGTCTGGTCCTGTCCGATGGTCGTGCGGGTCGCCGTCGGCGGCTACATCCGGGGCGGGCCGTTCCACTCGCAGACACCCGACACCCTCTACGCCCACACCCCCGGCTGGTACCTCGCCTACCCGAGCAACGCCGCCGACGCCAAGGGGTTGATCAAGACCGCGTGCCGTCTGGACGACCCGGTGCTGTTCTTCGAGCACAAGGGGCTCTACCGGCAGGTGTACACCAAGACCCCCGAGCCGGGGCCGGACCACCTCGTTCCTTTCGGGAAGGCGCGGCTGGTGCGGCACGGCGATCAGGCGACGGTGGTCGCCTGGGGCCGGACCGTCCACATGGCCCAGCAGGCGTTGAGCCAGATCGCCGCGGGCGGCGCCGAGCCGTCGGTCGACCTGATCGATCTGCGCACTCTCGTGCCGCTTGACTTCGAGGCGGTGCTGGAGTCGGTGCGGCGCACCGGCCGGCTGCTGATCGCCCACGAGGCGCCGCTGTTCGCCGGGCTGGGCGGGGAGATCGCCGCCCGCGTCGCCGACGACGCCTTCGAGCACCTCGACGCCCCGGTGAAGCGGGTCGGCGCCAGGGACTGCTTCGTCCCGTTCGCCCCGAACCTCGAGGCGGCGGTCCTCCCGAGCGTCGATCAGATCGCCGCCGCGCTCCGGGACCTGCTGGCCTACTGAGAGAGACCCGCGAGGGCGGCCCGCAGCACCCCGAGGTCGACCTCCCCCTCCCAGCGCCTCGCGACGTTGCCGTCCCCGTCGTAGAGGATCGAGAAGGGGATCGGTCCGGGGAGATCAAACGCTTCGAAGATCGGGTCCTGGTCCCCGCGATAGATGAAGTTGGCGTAGGTCACGCCGGCTTCCGACAGGAAGCCGCGCACCTTCCCCTCGGTCGCCGGTCCGTCGCCGCCGGTCCAGACGTCGAGCGACACCCCGACGAACGCGGCCCCGGCCCGGCCCTGCTCCCGCGACAGCCGGCCGAGGTCGGGGAGCTCCTCGACGCACGGTCCGCACCAGGTGGCCCAGAAATTCAACAGGAGCGGCCGGCCGCGCCGCTCCCGGAGGGCGGCGCGCAAGGTGTCGAGATCGGCGTAGGAGACCGGCAGGGAGGCGGGCTCCGGGCGCTCCGTCGCCGCGACGGCGACTGCGGCCGGGTCCCCCG
>JBOGOE010000303.1:0-11945 GCA_050747445.1 Candidatus Polarisedimenticolia bacterium
GGCGGGCGCGGGTGGAGAGCGGGTTTCGCATCGATCGGCTGGTCGCGGAGACCGCCGCCCTGTACCGCGAGCTTCTCGCACGGGACCGGCCGGAAGGCGGTGACGGGGCGGACGGATGAGCGGCGAAATCCTGATCCGCGGCGGTCTGGCCTTCGTCCTGGCGCTTCTGATCGCCCTGTACGCCACGCCGCTCCTGCGACGCGCGGCGATCCGATTCGGGATCGTCGATCGCCCCGACGGGCGGCTGAAGCAGCAGACGGAGCCGGTGCCGTACCTCGGAGGGATCGCCATCTATCTCTCCTTCCTGCTGGCGCTGACCGCGACGCTGCGGTTCGACTCGACCGAGGTGCTGGGGCTCCTGCTGGCGGGGGCGATCGTGGTGATCCTCGGTCTCATCGACGATCTGGGGGTCCTGTCGCCCGGGGTCAAGCTCGCGGGCCAGGTGGTGGCGGTCCTCACCCTGATGAACGCCTCGATCTACATCAAGCTCGGCTTCCTGCCGCCCCCGCTGGCCATCGTGCTGTCGTTCGCGTGGCTCCTGGCGATCACCAACGCGTTCAACCTGATCGACGTCATGGACGGGCTCGCCGCGGGGGTCGCCGCGGCCGCCTCGTTCGTGCTCTTCGTGGTCGCCGCCGCCAGCGGCCGGATGACCTACGCCGTGGTCCTCGCCGCCCTGTGCGGGGCGCTCCTCGGGTTCCTGCGCTTCAACGTCCAGCCGGCCCGCATCTACATGGGGGACGCGGGAAGCCTGTTCATCGGCCTGATGCTCGGGGCGCTGGCGATGAACAACTCCTACACCCGGAACAACCTGGTGGCGTCGCTGGCGCCGGTGATCATCCTGGGTGTGCCGGTGTTCGACATGCTGTTCGTCATGTACGTGCGCTACCGCCGCGGCCTGCCGGTGATGCTCGGCAGCCCCGACCACGTCGCGCTGCGGCTGCGCCGCTGGCGCCTGACGACGCGGCAGACGGTCCTTCTGTCGTACGCCGCCACCCTGCTCCTGGGCGGCGTGGCGATCGCCATGATGCTGGCGACGACGCGTGGCGCGGCCGTCCTGCTCGGGTCGACCTGCGCCGTCGCCCTGACGGTCGCGGTGCTCCTGAAGCGGATCGACATGACCCTCTGAGGGGACGATGGGCGAAGCGTTTCCGGTGGTGATCCTGGGCGGCGGGCTGACGGGGTTGTCGGCGGCCTTTCATCTCGCGCCGCGGCGCGCCGTCGTGCTCGAGCGCGAGAGCGAGCCGGGGGGGCTGGCGCGCAGCCACGCCGGGGAGGGGTTCACCTTCGACTGCACCGGACACCTGCTGCACCTGCGCGACCCGGAAATCGTGGCGCTGGTCGAGCGGATCCTTCCCGGCGCCTTCGCCCGCCACGAGCGACGCGCGCGGATCTTCTCCAACGGGACGTTCACCGACTATCCGTTCCAGGCCAACCTGCACGGTCTGCCGATCGACGTGGTCAAGGAATGCCTCGAAGGGTTCATCGAATCCGAGATCCGGAGGGCCCGCGAGGGGGACCCCGATCTCTCCCGCCTGTCGTTCCGCGACTGGGCGGAGCGGACCTTCGGGCGGGGGATCGCCGCCCACTTCATGGTGCCCTACAACACCAAGCTGTGGCGCACCGACCTCCAGGAGATCGAGTGCGGCTGGGTCTCCTGGTCGATTCCGCGCCCGACTCTCAAGGAGATCCTCGACGGCGCCTTCGGCCGGACGGTGCGGGGGCTGGGCTACAACCCCACCTTTCTCTATCCGAAGAAGGGGGGAATAAGGTGCCTGCCGGACGCTCTCGCGGCGGCGGTCCCGGATCTGCGGCTGAACGCCGCGGTCCGGGCGATTGACGCTGCGTCGCGCACCGTCACCCTGGAAGGGGGCGGGTCGTTCCGGTACGAGCGGCTGATCTCGACCCTGCCGCTCGACCGGCTCTTGACGATGACGACCGGACTGCCGGAGGAGACGACCGCCGCCCGCACCCGGCTGCGGGCGGTCCGGGTCCTCAACCTGAGCCTGGGGATCGATCGGGCGTCGCTGCCCGACGCCCACTGGATCTATTTCCCGGAGGCGGAGTATTCCTTCTACCGGGTCGGTTTCCCGGCCGGCCTCGGTCCGGCGCTGGCGCCGAAGGGGTGCGCCTCTCTGTACGTCGAACGGTCGCTGCTGCGGGACGAGCCGTTCGACGCCGCCGGGGTGATCGACCGGGCGGTCGCCGATCTTCGGCGCGCCGGAATTCTCAAGGCGGGGGACCGGGTCATCTACCGGCGGATCACGGTCCTCGACCCGGCCTACGTCATCTACGACCGCCACCGGGCCGAACGCCTGCCGTCGATCCTCAAGACCCTGGAAGACCGGGGGATCCATTCGGCGGGCCGCTTCGGGGCGTGGGAGTACTCCTCGATGGAGAGCGCCCTGCGGGCCGGGATCGATCTGGCGCGGCGGATCGGCGCGGCGTTGAAGACGCCGGCGGCCGCCGCGGGCGGGGGGAGCTGAGGATGTGCGGTCTGGCCGGCATCGCCTGGCGCGACCCGGGGCGGGTCCCGGACGCGGAGCTGCTGCGCGCCATGGGGGACGCCGTCGCCCATCGGGGTCCCGACGACGCCGCGGAGAGGGCCGGTCCCGGGTTCGGGCTGGCGAGCCGGCGGCTGGCGATCCTCGACCTGTCGCCGGCGGGCCGGATGCCGATGGCGAGCGACGACGGCCGGGTGATCCTGGCGCTCAATGGGGAGATCTACAACCACGTCGAGCTGCGCGAGGAGCTCAGACGCCGGGGTCACCGCTTCCGATCGACCTCCGACACCGAGGTGCTGCTGCAGCTCTACCTCCTGGAGGGGATCGACTGCATCCACCGGCTGGCCGGGATGTTCGCGTTCGCGGTGTGGGACGCGCGGCGCCGGGCGCTTCTGCTGGCGCGCGATCGGCTCGGGGTGAAGCCGCTGGTCTACCGGCTGGCCCCCGACGGCCTTCGATTCGCGTCGGAGGCGGCCGGTCTGCTCGCCGAACCGGGTTTCGACCCGCGACCCGACCCGGTGGCGATTCATCACCTGCTGGCGCTCCGGTTCGTCCCCCGCCCCGCCACCGCCTTCGCCGGGATCCGGGTGCTGCCGCCGGCCCACGTCCTGGTGTACGAGGGCGGGGAGGCGACCCTCACCCGCTACTGGTCCATCCCCGAGCCGCGCCACGTCCCGGTCAGGCGCAAGGGGGAGCGGGAGGAGCGCTATCGCGTCCTGATGGACGAAGCGACCCGGATCCGGCTGCGCAGCGACGTGCCGCTGGCGCTTCTCCTGTCCGGAGGGCTGGATTCGAGCGCCGTCGCCTATCACGTGAGACGCAACCATGCCGGATCCTTCCGCGCCTTCACGGTCGGCTTCTCCGAGAAGGATTATGACGAACGGTCGCGCGCCGCCGCCGCGGCGCGCGCCTTCGGCATGGATCACGTCGTCCTCGAGGCGGGACCCGGGTCGATCGACCTTCTGGAGCGGATGGTCGACCACCTGCGCGTTCCGTTCGCCGACCCGTCGGCGGTCCCCTGCTGGATCCTGGCGCGCGAGCTGTCGCGGCACGTCAAGGTGGCGCTGACCGGCGACGGCGGCGACGAGCTGTTCGGCGGCTACGACCGGTACCGGGCGCACCGTCTCGCCGAGCGCTGGGGGTGGCTGCCGGGGGTGGTGTCGCGCACGCCCTTTTACGCGCTGCTGCAGGCGGTGAGCACCGAGAAGAGCCGGCGCGGTCTGCCGGGGAGGCTGCGCCGCTTCCTGGAAGGATGGGAGCTGCCGGCGCGCGAGCGCAACGCCCTGTGGCTCGCCAATCCGGGGGCCCGCCGGATCGCCAGGCTGTACCGTCCGGAGTTCGCCGCCCTGGCCGCGGGCATCGACCCGACCCGGGCGCTCGGGCGGATCCCGAACGGCTGGGGGACGGACGGCCTGCTGGCGCGGTTGCTGCGGGCCGACCAGGAGCACTACCTCCCGGACAATCTGCTCTTCAAGGCCGACGTCACCTCGATGGCGTTCGGTCTGGAGCTGCGGAGCCCGTTCCTGGATCACCGGCTGGTCGAGCTGGCGGCCACCGTGCCCGCGGAGGACACGGTCGGCTACCTCACCGGCAAGCGCTTCCTGCGCCGCGCCTACCGGGGACGGATCCCCGACCGGATCCGGCGCGGCCCCAAGGCCGGCTTCGGGATGCCGATCGACCGGTGGCTCCGCGGCCCCCTGCACGGCGCGGCGCGCGATCTGCTGCTGGGTCCCGGCGCTTCGACGCGCGACTGGCTGAACCCCGAGGCGGTGGCGGCGGTCCTCAAGATCCACCGCTCGGGCCAGCGCAACTACGACGAGATGATCTGGACCCTCATGGTCCTGGAGATCTGGCTGCGACGCGCCGTTCGGCCCGCGGATCGGAGGGCGGCGTGACGCGCGCGGTGCGCGTCTGTCACGTCATCACCCGTCTCGATCTCGGCGGGGCGCAGGAAAACACCCTGTACACGGTGGGTCACCTCCGGCCTCCCTATGCGCCGACGCTGGTCGCGGGGCCCGGCGGTCTCCTCGACGGCGAGGCGCGGCAGCTGCAAGGAGTCGGCGTCGCGTTCGAGCCGGCGCTCCTCCGGTCGATCCATCCGTTCCGCGATCCCCTGGCGATCCTGCGTCTCGCCCGGCGTTTCCGCGCCGCGCGCCCCGACATCGTCCACACCCATTCCTCCAAGGCGGGGATCCTGGGACGGCTGGCGGCGCGGCTGGCCGGCGTGCCGGTGGTGGTCCACACCATCCACGGCTTCGGATTCAACACCGGACAGCCGGCCCTGCTGCGCTCGGCCCTGGTGACCGCGGAGCGCCTGGTCGCGCCCTTCACGACCCACTTCATCGCGGTTTCGCGCGCCAACCTCGAGGAGGGGGTGCGGCGGGGGATCGTCGATCCGGCGGGCGCCAGCGTCATCCGGAGCGGCGTCCCGCTGGCGGCCTTCCGGGCCGCGGCCGCGGACCCGGCGCTGCGGAACGGCCGCGGTCTGCGGCACGAGCTGGGGTTCCCGACGACGACGCCGCTGGTCGGCATGATCGCCTGTCTCAAGCCGCAGAAGGCGCCGATCGATTTCGTGGAGACGGCGGCCCGGGTCGCGGCGCGCCACCCGGAGGTCCGCTTCGTCCTGGTGGGGGACGGGGAGCTGCGCGGCGCCGTCGAGCGGCGGGCGGCGGCGCTCGGTCTGCGCGACCGGCTGCGCCTGCTCGGCTGGCGGCGCGACATGCCCCGAATCATGGCGGCGCTCGACGTGCTGGTCCTGACCTCGCTGTGGGAGGGGCTGCCGCGGGTCCTGCCGGAAGCCTTCGCCACCGGGGTGCCGGTCGTGGCGACCGGCGTGGACGGCACGACCGACGTCCTGCGCGACGGCGACACCGGCGTCGTCTGCCGCCCCCACGACGTCGACGCCCTGTCGGCCGGTGTGTCGCGGCTGCTCGAGGATCCCGCCCACGCCCGCGCCTGCGCCGGCCGCGCCCGGGCCTGCCTCCCCGAGTTCGACATCGACGCCATGGTGCGGGCGCAGGAGGATCTCTACGCGCGGCTTCTCGCGCGCCCCACGGGACCCCCGGATGTCCGTTGACGACGTGATCGTCGTCGGGGCCGGCGTCTCCGGGCTGGCCGCCGCCCGGCGGCTGCTCGATGCGGGCCGGAGCGTCCGGGTGCTGGAGGCGCGCGATCGCCGCGGCGGTCGCGCCTGGACCGACACCGCGGGACTCGGTGTCCCGTTCGATCTCGGCTGTCACTGGCTGCACGGCGCGGCGACCAATCCCTTCCTGCAGGAGGCGGAGCGGCTCGGCTTCACCTGTCCCGCGGACCTGCCCCATCTCGGATACTTCCAGGACGGCGAGCGGCTCCCGCCCGCCGCGGAAGCGGCGCTGCGCACCCGCTTCGAGGCGCTCAAGACGGCGGCGCGCGTCGTGGGGAGGGAGGGGCGGGACCTGCCGGTGGCGTCCTGCATCGAACCCGCCGGGTGGGAGTCGGTCTGGGTCGCGGCCCTGTTCACCTCCAAGTTCGGCGTCGAGCCGGCGGGGATCTCCACCCTCGAGCTGGCGCGCTACCGGTGGTCTCCCGACGATCGGCCCGTCCTGGAGGGATTCGGCGAGCTGCTGCGGCGGCATTTCGAGCCGGTGCCGGTCGTGACCTCGGCGCCGGTGACCGCCATCGACTGGGGGCGGGACCCGGTGCGGGTGAGGACACCGCACGGCGTGGCGGAGGGGCGCTCGGTGATCGTCACCGTCTCGACCGGTGTGTTGGGGGCGGAAACCATCGCCTTCAGCCCCCGCCTGCCGGCCTGGAAACGGGACGCGATCGCGGCCCTGCCGATGGCCAGCGCCGTCAAGGTCGGGATCCGCCTCGAGCGGGCGCCCGACGATCGCGTCCCCGCGCTGCTTCACTGCATCGCGCGTTCCGGTCTGGCGATGGACGTCGAGCTCTGGCCGGCCGCGTCACCCGGCGCGACCTGCTATCTGGACGGTCAGCCCGCCCTGCGGCTGGAGCGGGAAGGAGAGGCGGCGGTGCGCGAGGCGGCGCTCGCGGGTCTGGTGGAGATCTTCGGCTCGCGCGTGCGGTCGGAGGTGATCGCCGTCCTGTCGACGACCTGGGGCGCCGACCCGCTGACGCGCGGCACCTACTCCTCGGCCCGGCCGGGGAGCGGCGACAGCCGCGCCCTCCTGGCGCGGCCGCTCGAGGGGCGGCTGTATTTCGCCGGCGAGGCGGCGACCATCGAGCACACCGGCGACGCCCACGGGGCCTGCTTCAGCGGTCTGGCGGCGGCCGGTGCGATTGTGCGCCGGGGGTGAGGCCCGTTCGCCCTCGGCGGCCCGATCCCCATCACGCGGGAGCTTCAGGCCGGGGCATCCAGCCGTTCGGAGTCCGCCTCGGCCTGGATGCGCGCCCGTTCGGCCCGCGAGCTCCGGATCACCTGTTCGAGGGCCTCATCGGCGACCAGCGTCATGTCGGCCGCCGCGCTCTTGAGGTCACCGTGCTCCACCGCGCGGGAAATCTCTTCGGCCTTGGTGGATCCCTTCTTTTTCCCAAGGAATGGCTTGACGAGAAGGTAAATGACGTCGCGCAGGGGCATGTGGCGCGTGAAGCGCCGCAGCAGCCTGAAGGTCTGGCGGGGGTGGTGGATGAATTTGTAGAGGATCAGCGTCCGCATCTCCTCCGAGCGGATCCGGTGGACCTCCTCGCCGGAGAGACAGGTGGGGTCGATGGAGGTGCACTTGAAGTACTTGTACCAGTCGGCCGCGTCGTTCACGAGTCCGCGCTGCAGGTACTCCTGCCAGAGCGGCGTTCCCCGATAGACACACAGCCGGTTGAAGCCGAAGCTGTCGATCCGGATCTTCGAGGCGAACCGGAAGGTGGCCCGCAGGTCCGCCTCGGTTTCGCCGGGGATCCCCACCACGAAAAAGCCGTGGACGATTTCGATGCCGGCCTCCTTGGCCCTCGACACCGCCACCTCGATCTCGGCCAGGGTCTGCTCCTTCTTGAGCCGGTCCAGGATCTTCTGGCTGCCGCTCTCGATCCCGAACATGAGCGTGCGGCAATGGGCCTTGGCCATGGCCGGGAAGAGATCCATGCAGACGGAGTCCACCCGCCCCTCGCAACCCCACTCGATGCCGATCCCGTGCTTCCCGATCCCCCGGCAGATGGCTTCGATCCGCCGGGGCTGGAGGAGAAAATGGTCGTCGACGAAGAAGACGGCGCCGTATCCCTCCCTCTCGAGATGCCGGAACTCCTCGACCACGTGACCCGCGCTCCGGGAGCGCCACTTTCCCTCGTTGAAGATCGGGATGTCGCAGAAGACGCACGGCCAGGGGCAGCCGCGCGAAGTCTGCATGGTCGTGAAACGGTCGAGCGACAGGACGGCGGGGACGTCGAGGGGCATCGATTCCACGAAGTCGAGGGGCAGGCTCTCCCGATCCGGGAAGGGCCATTGGTCCAGATTGCGGTCCAGCTCCCGGTTCGGGTTCTGGCGCAGGCCGCCCCCCTTCTCCTGCCAGGTCACGCCGGCCACGGTCGACGGGTCGTCCAGCCGTTCCAGCAGATCGAGAAGGAGCTGCTCGCCGTCGCCGCGGCAGACGAAGTCCACCTCAGGAACCTGCAGCTTCACCAGCGAGGCATTGAGCGTTGCGAACACACCGCCGAAGGCGATCCTGACGCCCGTGTCGGCCGCCCTGATCCGGCGGGCCAGCAGCTTGGCGTAAGGGTAGCTGGTGGTCGAGAGGAAGCTCAACCCGACGAGGTCGGGACGCTGGTGGAGAATCTCCGCGACGATGTGGTCGTCGGGCGTCTCGGGGTTGGCCTGATCAAACAGGACCACTTCATGGCCGGCCCGTTTGAGAACCGAGGACAGGGACATGATGCCGATGGGCGGGAAGCCCATGATCCGGATGCGGCCGTTCCTGGCCCGTTTCCTGCCGGGGATGGCGTAGAACTGCGGATCACGGACGTGGATCAGGAAGACTCTCATCAGGACCGCCTGGAAGCCGGATCGGCTTCGCTGTCGGGCACGCAGGATACACCAGATCGATCGACGTCCTGCGATCTGCCATCAGTTTGTTGAAAGATGGTGCCGGGGATCCGGGTCGAACCGTGAGCGACACTCGGATCCGGTCGTCCCCGGCGGGCGGCGGCTGCGTCCTGCCGCGGCGGGATCAGGCGTCCTCACGGGGCGGTCGCGAGGGCGGCGGCGGACTGGACGCTTCCCCTGGATCGAAGCGAGGGTCCCTTCCATCGGCGTCCTCGGGGCGGGCGACGTCGGGGTTGAGCCATTCGATGACCGCCGCGTAGCCCAGACTCTCCGGGTCGTGGCGAAGGTATCCGGGAACGACGGCGAGGACGCGGAAGCCATGTCGGATCTGGAACGAGACGGTCGGGTCCCGAAGTTCGCCCCGGACCACCTTGAGCGTGTACTCCTCCGCGCTCATCCGGGCGGCATACCGGTGGTAACCGCGCAGGCGGGCCCCGGCGCGGATGCGCCGGAGCCGCAGGCGCTGCACCAGGTCGCGGCGCGCTCCGTAGAGCCTCGAGCCGATGCCGTGTCCCTGGAGGGTCGGATGCACCATGATCTCGGCACCATAGAGCGTCCGGCCCCGCGCCGGGTCGTGGTTGGTGAACATCCCATGGTCGGTGAAGTCGCGCCAGGTCATCGTCATGTCGTAGTCGTCCCACTGGACGATGAGGCTGGCGGCGACGCCCACCAGGCGGCCGGACGTGCGTTCGACCGCCACGCACTGTCCCTCGGGAAAGACCTTGAGGTGCGAGACAAGCTGGACCTCGGTCCAGGGCGGGGCGGCCGGGTAGACGCTTCCCGTCAGCTCGATGATCGAGGGGAAATCCTCCGCCCGCGTCGCGCGCACCAGGACGTCGATGGGCGTCTGCGTCACAGCGGCAACACCTCCAGCTTCGAGGCGACTTCGGCCGTCGTGCTGCTGTCCCGGAGAGGCAGGACCGTGCCATGATCCCGGCTTTCAAGAATCGTCTGCAGATTGAGCTCGCCGATGATCATGCTCTCCTGATTCGGCGTTCCCTCCGCCAGGATACCGTCTCGTGAGAAGGCGAAATCGCTGGGAGTGAGGATCGAGGCCTGGCCATAGTTCAGGGAGACCGCGGGTACCATCGGGAGCGAACCGACCGTGGAGGCCTGAATGACATAGACCTGGTTTTCGATGGCCCGGGCCTGGGCACAGTACCGGACGCGCAGGAAGCCCTGTCGGTCGTCGGTGCAGCTCGGGACAATCAGGAGGATCGCCCCTTGGCGCGCCGCGGCCCGTGCCAGCTCGGGAAACTCGATGTCGTAGCAGATCGTGATCGCCAGTTTCCCCAGCGCGGTGTCGAAGACCCGCAGTCGCGTGCCCGGCGAGATCAGCCACTCCTCCGTTTCGAAGCGGGTCAGGTGCAGCTTCTTCTGGGTCCCGTGCTCGCCCAAGGGGCTGAACAGGAAGCCCTGGTTGTAGACCGCTTCGGATCCGGCGTCGACGACGGGGATGGTCCCCGCCGCGATGTACAGCCCCTTGCTCCGGGCCAGGCCGCTCATCAGCTCCACGAACCGCGGGGACTGCCTGGCCAGGTCCCGAATCTGCTCGTGGATCGGCCGTTTCACGCTCCCCAAGGTCAGGAGCTGGACGGTGAAGTATTCGGGAAATACCAGGAGATGGCAGCGGTTGTCCGTCGCGGTCTCGACGAGAGCCTCGACCTGGTCCCGGAATTGCTCGAACGTCTGGACGGGTCTGATGTAGTACTGCAACGACGCGACGCGGATTCGTTGCATGATCGCTTTATCCCGCGAGCCGCCCCCGGATCCCGTCCGGGACTCGCGGAGCGTGCACCACCCGTTGCGGAAACGGGATCTCGATGCCTTCCCCGTCGAAGCGGGTCTTCAGGCGCTTCATGAACTCGTGCGTGACAAGGTATCGATCGGTGAACTCCTTCACCCGCAGGATGACCGTGAAGTGGATCGAGGAATCGCCGAACGTGTGGTAGCGGATGAACGGGTCGAAGCTCCCCACGCCGCCTTGCACCGAGCGCAGGGTCTCGCGAGCCACCTCGCACGTCACGCGCTCGACCCTCTGCATATCCGAGCCGTAGGCCACGCCGACCTGCACGAGCGTCGCCTGCTCGGGCTCGGGCATCGCGTAATTGGTCAGGATCATCTCCGCCATGCGCGCATTGGGCACGATGATGATGTTGTTGGGGAGCTCCCGGATACGGGTCGCGCGCCAACCGATGTCCTCGACATATCCCAGGGTCCCGGTTTCCAGCCGGACGAAGTCCCCCACCCCGAACGGCCGCGCCACGGAGATGTGGACGCCCGCGATGAAGTTGGTCAAGGTCGGCTGCACCGCCAGGGCGACCGCGAGCGAGCCGACGCCGAGCGCGGTCAGCAGCGGCGTAATCGAGATTCCCAGGTTCGAGAGCACGAGGAGGCCTCCGAGCCCGAGGATCGTGGCACGGACCACATGGACGCCCAGGCTCGTGGCCGCCGCGGTCCCGCTGGCGCGCGCCGCCCCTTGGCGAAGCAGGACGGTGCTGAACGATGCCGCCGCGATCGACAGGGAAAGAACCAGGAGAAGGGTCGCGGTGCGCACGACGAGATCCCCCAAGTGCGTCGCCAGGGGCGCGATGCGCGCGGCCAGCACCAGACCGCCGACAAGGAACCAGAACGGCACGTGGGACCTGAACGACTTCAGGAGCAGGTCGTCGATCCCGGTCCTGGTCCGGAGGAGGACGTCCGTGAGGCGCCGGAGGAACAGGATTCGCGCCAGGTATCCCAGGCCCGCCGACCCGATGAGGACGGCGAGAGCGACGGTCCACGGACCTCCGAAGGCTGTGTCCATGTCCACTCCTATCGGCCGCGTTCCCGGCCGTCCCGAGGCGCGGGATTCCGGCCCGCGGGTCGGGCGGCTCGGCCGTTCGCCGGGCGGGCGAGGCTGGTGCACAGGCTCTTGAGCGCGTCCACGATCCCGAAGCCCGCGGCGCCGAGCTCGGCGTCCGGGTCCACGGCGAAGAATTCGACATGCGCCGCCGCAATGGCCTCGACCCTCGCCTTGAGTCGAACGCGTCCCCCCATTCGCTCCGACACCTTCCGGCGGAACTCGTCGAAGCCCGCGTCCACGACCGCGAGGATCAAATCCTCCTTGCTGCGGAAGTATCGGTACAGCGTTCCCTTGGCGATATCGGCCTTTTCGGTGATCTCCTCGACTCTCGACTCGTAGAGCCAATTCCGACCGACGGGTCATTTTTGTTCATGGCGCCGGCCGAGTCAACCGGATTCGTGGCGCCGGGGGAAGCATCCGAGTGGTCCGGGGAGGACGCGGCTTCAGGACGTTCGGGACCGTCGGAGGGGCACCGGTCCCCCTCGATGGAGCGGCGTCAGGATCCCTTCGGCTTCGGCGGGACGGTCGCCAGGTAATCCTCGTCCCACCCCTCGAACCGGCGGGCGCG
>JBOGOE010000304.1:0-6123 GCA_050747445.1 Candidatus Polarisedimenticolia bacterium
GAGGCCCCCTGCGCCCGCCGCCACCACCGGCCGGCTCGCCCCAGATCTCGGGCAGGCCGCCGGGGCGGGTCCGGGGCACCCGCACCGGGTCGCTGATCAGAATGGGACGGAAGGCGTCCCCCGTCCCCATCCCCAGACGCACCCGCAGCGAGCCGTCCGTGACGCCGTGCGCGACGTACCAGGAGGGTGCCAGGAAATCGAACGGCCGGCGGTCGATCGCGGCGTAGGTGTCGCCGTCGCCGGAGGCCTCGAGGATCAGACCGGCCGGTCCGGGGTGCCGCTCGAGCGCCTGCCGCGCCGGCGCGTCCAGCACCCAGTAGAGGAACAGCAGGCCCGGGCGCACCGTCATCAGGACGGCGCGTGGCGGACCCGATGGGGCGGGCGGGTGCGCCGCCCGCGAAGCGGCGTTGGGCGGATCGGAGGCGGCTGTGGGTGTCGCGGTTCCTCGCTCCTCGCTTTTGCCGGCGCGCGGCATGTGCAGATCCCCCGGGCCCGGTGTTCCGATCCGCGGTTCAGTGACCGGAGACCGGGGCTTCCGCCGGCAGCAGCGCCGCGCAGGTCCCGCGTTGGCGCTCCAGGAGACCGTCCGGTCCGCACAGAGGCCCGACGATCTCCTGCCTCAGATAGAGATCGCGCAGCCGCGGCAGGGCCGGGCTGGTCCCGCCTGCCGGGTCGATGGTCTCCTGGACCGCCTGCAACTCGCGGCGGCCCTCGAGCAGCGCGTCGCAGGCGGACGGATCGTCCACCACCGAGCGGGCCAGCCCCTCCAGGGTCTCGCCGATCTGTCCCAGGATGAACTCGATGAACGGCAGCGACACCGCCCCGTCCTCGCGCCGCCCCGACCAGAGCGGCACGGTGTCGAGCTCCGGCAGGTCGATGCCGAGGGCGATCCGCTCGGAGCGCAGCGAGCGCGGCAGCGGGTCCGGCCGCAGCGCGTGCCGGTAGCCGGTCTGCAGCAGATCGATGTAGTAGCGCAGGCGCCGGACCAGGATCTCGGCGTGCGAGTGGACCGCAGGGCGCACCCGCGCCCCCGACGCGAGGCCGAGGGCCCCCGGATCCCGGAACACCGGCTGTGAAGAACCGACCGGATCGATCTTAAGCATGGCGCGTTTCTCCACCGCGGACGGATGCGGGGACCACCGCGACCCGTCCCCGGTAACCGGAGACCGGCCGGCGGACCCGCGCCGCCTCGAACGTCCCTGTCGATTTGGATCGCACCGTAGCCCCCTCCTTCCCGTCTGTCAAGTGGGAATCGTGCCGGGAATTGCGCCACCCGGCGTTCCTGGCGGTTTGGATGATCGAGCCGGCGTCGGGATTCTTCCGGCCGGCGGCGCACCCTCACGGTGGTTCCCGCATCAACAGGACGGGGATCGATTCACTTTTGCAAGGGGGGTGCCATGCCCGAACGGCGTTTCGACGCGCGAGACGAGTGGCTGGAAACCGACGGTCTCGGGGGCTTTGCCTCGGGGACCGCAGGCGGGGTCCGGACCCGGCGCTATCACGCCCTGCTCCTGGCGGCCGAGCGGCCTCCGGCCGGCCGGTTCGTCCTGGTCAACGGTTTCGATGCGCTGGTGTCGACCCCCGGCGGCGAATACCCGATCTCCACGCAGGCGTACGCCGGCGGTTCTTTCGGCGCCCCGCCTGTCGAAAGTCCGTGCGGCACGCGGCGAATCGACGTGTTCGAGACGGATCCGTGGCCGCGCTGGCGGTTCCGGCTGGAGGACGGCAGCGTCGTCGAGCAGGAGATCTGCGTCCGGCGGGATTCCCCGGTCGTGGTCGTCGCCTGGCGGCGCGCCGGAGGCGCCGGCCCCGCCACGCTGACGGTGCGACCGTTTCTATCGGGGCGCGACTATCACGCGCTGCACCACGAGAATCCGGCGTTCCGCTTCGCCCCCGAGCGGGCGGCGGGTGGGCGCCTGATCTTCCGCCCCTACGACGGCGTCCCGCCGATCCTGGCGCTGGCCAACGGCGAGTTCCGCGACCAGCCCCATTGGTACCGCGACTTCCTCTACGAAGAGGAAAGGGCCCGCGGTCTGGATTGCACGGAGGATCTGGCGGCGCCGGGGACCTTCCGGTTCGACCTGGACCGCCGGGAGGCGGTCCTGGTCCTCGCGGCCCTCGCTCCCGGTGTCACACCTCCCGAGGGCGAAGCGCTTCAGGTCGCGCAGAGACTGCGCGCCGCGGAGCGCCGCCGGCGCAGCGCTTTCGCCGGAGGCCTCGACCGGTCGGCCGACGCCTACCTGGCGCGCCGCAAGCGGGGCCGGACGATCATCGCCGGCTATCCCTGGTTCGCCGACTGGGGGCGTGACACCTTCATCGCCCTGCGTGGACTGTGCCTCGCGACCGGCCGGCTCGACGCCGCCCGCGACATCCTCAGGGAATGGGCCGGAACGGTCTCCGAGGGAATGCTCCCGAACCGCTTTCCCGATCGGGGCGATGCGCCGGAATACAACGCCGTGGATGCCTCGTTGTGGTTCGCCGTCGCGGTCCACGATTATCTCCTCGCGCTCCGGACCAGGGGGCGGCGGCCGCCCGCCGCGGAGCGGATCCTGCTGCAGGGGGCGGTCGAGGCGATCCTCGACGGGTACCGCGCCGGGACCCGCTACGGCATCCGGATGGACGACGACGGCCTGCTTTCCTGCGGCGTCCCCGGCGTGCAGCTCACCTGGATGGACGCGAAGGTGGGCGACCGGGTGATCACGCCGCGCACCGGCAAGCCGGTGGAGGTCCAGGCGCTGTGGCTGAACGCCCTGCGCTTCGCGGCCGGCTTCGCCGACCGGTTCGCCGCGCCGCATGCGGCCGGCCTGCGGTCGTTCCACGAGCGGTTCTGGAACGGCGGCGCCGGCTGCCTGTACGACGTCGTGGACGTCGATCATCGCGCCGGGACCGTCGATGCCTCGTTCCGTCCCAATCAGATCTTCGCCGTCGGAGGCCTGCCCTATCCCCTGATCGAGGGGGAGCCGGCCCGGCGCGTGGTCGACCAGGTGGAAGCACGGCTGCTCACTCCGGCCGGTCTCCGCTCGCTCGCCCCGGGGGAAGCGGGGTACGCGCCCCGCTATGAAGGCGGGGTCGCCGGGCGGGACGGCGCCTACCATCAGGGGACCGTCTGGCCGTGGCTCCTCGGGCCGTTCGTGGAGGCCTGGGTGCGGGTGCGCGGCGGCACCGCCGCGGCGCGGCGCGAGGCGCGGACCCGGTTCCTCGATCCCTTCCTGGTCGATCATCTCGATCGGGCCGGGATCGGCCACGTGAGCGAGATCGCCGACGCGGAGGCGCCGCACCGCCCGCGCGGCTGCCCCTTCCAGGCCTGGTCGGTGGGCGAGATCCTCCGTCTCGATCGGCAGGTCCTGGCGGGGCCGGAGGCCGGGGCGAATCTCCGGCGCCGGTCGCGCATCCGTAAGGGCGTGACGGAGGCGAGCGCGTGATCGATCTGATGAAGCGCCACTGGCCCGAGTACCTGATCGAGGGGAGCCTTCTCGGACTGTTCATGATCTCCGCCACCCTTTGGACTGTCGTCCTGGAACACCCGGCGTCGCCGCTGCGGGCCATGCTTCCCGAACCTCTGCCGCGTCGTGCCCTGATGGGGATCGCGATGGGCGCGACCGCGGCGGCGCTGATCTATTCCCCCTGGGGGCGGCGCTCGGGGGCCCACTTCAACCCCTCGGTGACGTTGACCTTTCTCAGTCTCGGCAAGGTCGCCGCGGGGGACGCGTTCTTCTACGTGGCGTCGCAGTTCGCCGGCGGTCTTCTGGGCGTTCTCCTGGTGGCCGCGCTCCTCGGGATGGCGCTCGGCCACCCGGCGGTCCATTTCGCGGCGACCCTGCCCGGGCCGTCCGGCCCTGCGGCCGCCTTCGCCGCCGAGGCGGTCATCTCCTTCGTCCTGATGCTGGCGATCCTGGTGGTGTCGAACACCCGGCGTCTGGCGCGGCTGACCGGTCTGTGCGCGGGGATCCTGGTGGCGGCCTGGATCACGCTGGAGGCGCCGATTTCGGGCATGAGCATGAATCCGGCACGCAGCGTCGCCTCGGCGCTGCCGGCCGGCGCGCTCGACGGACTCTGGATCTACTTCACCGCCCCGACGCTGGGGATGCTGCTGGCGGCGCGGGCCTACCTGGGTCTGCGGGGGGCGCGCGCCGTGGCGTGCGCCAAGCTGCATCACGACAACCCGACGCGTTGCATCTTCCGTTGCGCGAGGTGAGACGACCATGGACGCTGCGCGTCACTACGACGTGATCCTCATCGGTACCGGCGCCGGCGGCGGGACGCTGGCCTATCGCCTGGCCCCCTCCGGGAAGCGGATCCTGCTCCTGGAGCGCGGGGACTTCGTCAAGCGGGAGACCGACAACTGGAGCACCCGCGCGGTCAACGTCGAGGGGAAGTACCAGACGAAGGAGAGCTGGCGCGACGGCGACGGCAGGGAGCTCCACCCGCACACCAATTACTGGGTCGGCGGCAACACCAAGTTTTACGGCGCCGCCCTGTTCCGGCTGCGGCGCGAGGACTTCCGCGAGCTCCGGCACCACGGCGGCGTCTCCCCCGCCTGGCCGATCGCCTACGAGGATCTGGAGCCGTACTACACCGAGGCGGAGCGGATCTACCGGGTGCACGGCGAGCGCGGAGTCGATCCGACGGAGCCGCCGGCCGGAGCCCCCTACCCGCATCCACCGGTGAGTCACGAGCCGCGCATCCAGGCGCTGTCGGACGACCTGGCGCGTCAGGGATTGCGGCCCTTTCACGTGCCGCTCGGGATCATGCTCGACGAGACCGACCACCGGAAGAGCCCCTGCATCCGCTGCGGCACCTGCGACGGCCATCCCTGCCTGGTGGCCGCCAAGGCGGACGCCCAGGTCTGCTGCGTCGACCCGGCGCTCGAGCACGGCAACGTCACCCTCCTGACCAACGCCCGCGTGACGCGGCTCGCGACCTCCGCCTCGGGGCGGGAGGTGACCGAGGTCCACGTGGAACGCGACGGCGCCGGCGAGGTCTACAGCGCCGGCATCGTCGTGGTCTCCTGCGGCGCCATCAACTCGGCGGCGCTCCTGTTGCGCTCGGCGAGCGACCGCCACCCGCGCGGACTCGCCAACTCCTCGGACACCGTCGGACGGCACTACATGGGACACGTGAACTCGGTCCTCATGGCGGTGTCGAAGTGCCCGAACCCGACGGTGTTCCAGAAGACGCTGGCCCTCAACGATTTCTACTTCGGCTCGAAGGAGTGGGATTTCCCGATGGGACACGTCTCCTTCGTCGGCAAGCTGGACGGCATCACCCTGTCGGCGGGCGCGCCGCGGCTGGTGCCCGGGTTCACACTCGAACTGATGGCGAAGCACTCGCTGGATTTCTGGTTGACCTCCGAGGATCTCCCCGACCCGGAGAACCGGGTGACCCTGGACCGGGAGGGGCGGATCGCGCTGCGCTACCGGCCCAACAACGAGGAGGGGCACCGGCGGCTGATCGCGCGACTCGAGGACCTGATGCGGCGGCAGGCGAGATGCGGCGTCCACGGGCACGACTGCCATCAGGGGCTGTTCTCCAGGAACCTGTTCGTCGGACAGCGGATCCCGCTGGCGGGAGTGGCGCACCAGAACGGCACCATCCGCTTCGGGAACGACCCGAAGAGCTCGGCGCTGGACGCCGGCTGCAAGACGCACGACCTGGACAACCTGTACGTCGTGGACGGCAGCTTCTTCCCCTCGAGCGCTGCGGTGAACCCGGCCCTCACCATCATGGCCAACGCCCTGCGTGTCGGCGATCGGATCCTGGAGCGCCTCCGGTGAGCCGATCGCACCGCCCCCGATCGCTCGCCTGGATCCTGCCCGTCCTGGCCGCCGCGCTCCTGGCGCCGGCGGTCCCGGCCGCGCCGCTCGTCGCCCGGGTCGAGAGCGTCGGCATGACGGTCTCCGACGCCGATCGGGCGGCGGCCTTCTTCACCGGGGTCCTCGATTTCGAGAAGGTCTCCGACACCGAGGCCGCGGGGGAGGAGATCGAGCGGCTGCACGGCGTCTTCGGGACGCGACTCCGCGTCCTCCGGGTGCGGCTGGGACGGGAGCCCCTCGACCTGATCGAGTACCTCGCGCCGCGCGGCCGGCCGATCCCATCCGACCTCCGGAGCCACGATCGCTCCTT
>JBOGOE010000305.1:0-7459 GCA_050747445.1 Candidatus Polarisedimenticolia bacterium
GCTGATCGACGGGCGGAGCGCGCGCCCGATGCGGAACGCGGCCCTCCTCATCGAGGGGGAGCGGATCGTCAAGGTCGGCGGGCGCGACATCCTGCCCGCGGGGGTCGAGATCATCGACCTCGGGGACGCCACGGTGCTGCCGGGGTTCGTGGACCTGCACGCCCATCCGCTGCAGAGCACCGACTCCTACCAGGTCGATCATCTCCGCTGGTCGTCGGCCTTCAAGGCGCTCAAGGGGCTCAAGGCGGTGCAGGACGACCTGCGGGCCGGGTGGACGACGCTGCGGATCGCGGGGGACGCCGACGTCTTCTACGCCCATCTCGACGTGCGCCGGGCCATCGACCAGGGGATGTTCGTCGGGCCGCGGCTGACCGGGGCGGGGCACTACATCTCGGTGACCGGCGGCGGGGGTGACATGAACTTCGTCGCGCCGGAGCACCATCCGATCCCCGACGGCCTGATCGTGGACGGTGCCGACGCCATGCGCAAGGCGGTGCGCGAGGAGATCAAGTACGGCAGCGACTGGATCAAGCTGCTGGTCACGGGGGCCTTCATGTCGGTCGGCGACAGCCCCGGCGACGTCCACTTCAGCGCCGAGGAGCTCAAGGCGGCGGTCGAGGAGGCCGGTCGCCGGCGGGTCCCGGTCATGGCGCACGCCCACGCCGCCGAGGGGATCAAGCAGGCGATCCGCGCCGGGGTCCGCACAATCGAGCACGGCACCTTCCTGGACGACGAGGCGATCGCCCTCATGGTCCGGCAGGGGATCTTCTACGTGCCGACCATCTACGTCGGGGATTACTACGCCGAGGCGGGGACCGATTCCCCCGAGATGCAGAAGAACGTCGAGCTGAGCCGGAAGCACCAGGCGGAGTTCGTCCGCCGGGTGGGCCGGGCGATCCGGGCCGGCGTCAGGATCGGGGTGGGGTCGGACTTCGGCGCCTTCCCGGCGCACATCAACGCCCGGGAGTTCGGGGCGCTGGTGAAGGCGGGGATGACGTCGATGCAGGCGATCCAGGCCGGGACGCGGGTCGGGGCCGAGGCGCTCGGCTGGGAGGAACGAATCGGCACGCTCGAGCCGGGGAAGCTCGCCGACCTGGTGGCGGTCGCGGGCGATCCGCTCGCCGACATCACCGAGCTGGAGCGGGTGACCTTCGTGATGGCGGGCGGCCGGGTGGTCCGGCACGACGGTCGCTGAACCGGGTTTCCTAGAGAATTGCCTCGACGCTCTCGCGGAACACCCGGGTGTGGAGGTCGATGTCCTCCGCGGTGGCGGCGGGGGCGACGAGCGCCATGTTGTGGAAGGGGGTCATCATGATTCCCCGGTTGAGCGCCGCCAGGTGCATGTAGCGGTCGAGCTCGGGATCGACCGCGGCGGCGGCCTCGCCGCCGTTTCCGGGCGGCGTCCCGCAGAACCAGTACTCGGCGCGGCATCCCAGCCGGCTCACGTGCCACGGCAGCTTCTTCTCGCGGATGACCCCCTCGACCCCCTCGGCGAAGCGCTGCGCCAGGGGGATGGTGCGGGCGTAGGCCTCCTCGGTCAGGACGTTCTCCAGGGTCGCACGCATGGCGGCGAGCGACAGGGCGTTCCCCGCCAGCGTGCCGCCGATGCCCCCCGAGTCGGCGTCCATGAAGTCCTCCATGGCGCGGATGCGGGCCGCCACCTCCTCGGTGAAACCGTACACCGCGGCCGGCACGCCGCTGGCGATCGGCTTCCCCAGGGTCAGCATGTCGGGACGCAGCCCGTGCGCCCTGGTGAAGCCGCCCGGTCCCGCCGAGATGGTGTGGGTCTCGTCGAGGATCAGGAGCGTCCCGGTGCGCCGCGTCAGATCGCGGAGCGCCTCGTGATAACCGGGCCCGGGATGGACGATGCCGATGTTGGTCAGGGCCGGCTCGGCGAGGACGCAGGCGACGTCGCCCGGCGCGAGCGCCGCCTCGAGCGCCGGCACGTCGTTGAACTCGACGACCTTGGTGGTGACCACCGGGTTCACCGGCGGTCCGATGTTGCCGTGCCGCGGGCCGGCGACGCCGTTCTTCAGCGTGATGAAGGTCTCGTCCACCGAGCCGTGGTAGCAGTAGTTGTGCACCAGGATCTTCGGACGACCGGTGATCTGGCGCGCCAGGCGGATGGAGAAGCGGTTGGCGTCGGTCGCCGTCAGCGCCACCTGCCAGTAGGGAAGGCCGAACCGCCGCTTCAGCTCCTCGCCGACCGCGAGGGCGTCCTCGGTCGGGAGCATGAAGGTGATTCCCCGGCGCGCCCGGTCGGTGATGGCGTCAATCGAGCCCTTCGGCGCGTGACCGGTCATCGCCCCGGTGTCCCCCAGGCACAGGTCGAGGTAGCGATGGCCGTCGACGTCGGTGAAGTGGGCCCCCGACCCCTCCTTGACGAAGACCGGGAACGGCCCCGCCCATTTGATCATCCAGTTCATCGGGACGCCCGAGAGCAGGCTCGCCCGGGCGCGCTCGAACAGGGCGCGTGATTTCGGATGGGCCTCGACGAAGCGGCGCTCCTCGGCGCGCAACGCTTCCTTCAGGCGGTTGCGGTCGATGGTCATCGTTGCGCGAGCCTCCTTCGGATCAATAGAAACGCCAGGGCCTGCAGCGCGGGACCGATCAGCAGGATCTCCGGAACCAGTCCCTGGATCGTCTCGATCTCCCCGGGCCGCACGGCGACCCCCTGCCAGGCCCGGCGGCGCGCCACCTGCTCGGCGGCCCATCCGTCCCACAGGCCCCAGCTGGCGGCGACGAAGAGCATCGAGAACGCCGAGTATAGCAATCCGGCCGCGAAGGCGCCCCGCCGCAGCGCCAGCACCCGGGTGGCGATCCAGATCTCCACCGCGCCGAATGCCAGCATCGCCGCCGCCGAGGTCGCGGCATCCAGGGACACGCCGAAGAACGGCAGCGGCGGCGTCCACATGGTCCAGCGGACCATCCCCTTGCATCCGTCGAGCAGCAGCCAGACCCCCGCCAGGACGGACAGGGCGCTCTCGCCGCCGACGATGCGGGCGTCCGCCAGGGCAACGGCACGCGGCCGTCCGGGCTCGATCGGCGCGGGGGAATAGCGGGGATCGGCCAGTGCAATGCCCAGCATCCGGTTGCCGGGGGACCAGCGGACCGTCTTCAGGAGGATCGCCTCGAACAGCGCGAAGGCCAGGATGCGAAGCGGCAGGGCGAGCCTATCGAGCCATGGAAAGAGATCGGCCAGCCCGATATGGACGAAGGTCCAGGGAACGCTGAACAGGACGAAGTCGAGATACGCCGCCAGCGCCCGCCGCTTCCACGAAGCGGGGACGAGCGCCGGGGGGCCCTGCGGCGGGCCGTCGCCTACCACGCGATGAACTGGTAGCGGGCGTCCGGGGGGACGTCCAGCTCCCAGCCGAAGGCGCGCAGCGCCTCCTGCGCCACCGCGCGCAGGCGCGACCAGAGGGCGTTATCCCGCACCGCGGTCCGGGTCCACAACCGGGCGTTCCGCTGCCCGCTCATGTCGTCGAGGAGCGTTTCGATCGCCCGCAACGCGCCGATCTGAACGGGGGTCAGACCAGCCGCATCTCCGTCCGACACCGCCCGGCACCAGTGGTCGAAATTCAGCACCAGGTCGTCCACGTCCTCGGCGAAGTCCGGCAGGAGCCGGAGCTGCGATTCGGCGGGCAGCGCCAGCGCCTGCAGCGCCTGCCGCAGATGGGTCAGGACGGGCTCGTCGGTCATCGGGATCCCTTCTGTTCCACCCGCCGCGACGGCACCGGAGGCGGATACGGGCGAATATACCGCAATGACGCCGGCGCGGGCGTCGCGCCCGTTGCGGCCGGCGGCCCGGAGGTGGCATAATGCATGGCAGTCAGCGCCTCGAGCCTGCCATCCCCCCTCAAACGCCGGCGCAACAGTCCGGCACGGCAGGCACGTCCTTCGGGACTCGGGGCTGGTAGTCCCACCACCAACGACAAGGCCCGGCGGCCGCAAGGTCGCCGGGCTCCTTATTGGAGGGGGCCCGCGCACGGTGGAACGCGGTGGGAGCGGGCGGGACATCATTCCGGCAGGCGCGGCCCGAGGCCGCGGGGATATCCGGGCGGGAGGCGGTTTCATGCGGATCGTGGTGTTGGGCGGTGCGGGGATCATCGGTCGCGCCATCGTGAAGGACCTGGCGGACGACCCGGAGGTGAAGGAGATCGTCATCGCCGACCTCGACGTCGAGGGGGCGCGCAAGGTCGCCGACAGCCACACGCGGCCGGGGATGACGGCGGTCCGGGCCGACGTCGGCGATCACGCCGGGCTGGTCGGCCTGCTGAAGGGGGCCGGGGCCGCGATCAACTCCGTGCAGTACTACCTCAACCTGCCGGTGATGAAGGCCTGTCTCGAAGCCAGGGTCCCCTACATCGATCTCGGCGGTCTGTTCCACACCACCCGCAAGCAGCTCGAGCTGGACGCCGAGTACCGCAAGAGCGGGCTGCTCGCCGTCCTGGGGCTGGGCTCCTGTCCCGGGATCGCCAACGTGCAGGCGCGCGCGCTCGCCGACAGCTTCGACACGGTCAAGTCGATCCGGATCTACAACGGCGCGACGCCCGACATGGGGGACTCGCTCGCCTGGGCCTACTCGATCCAGACGATCTTCGACGAGATCACCCAGCCGCCGATCGTGTTCCGCGACGGCACGTTCCAGGAGACCGCCCCGCTCGGGGAGGAGGAGCTGTACCGCTTCCAGGAGCCGATCGGAGTCTCCAACGTCCACCTGTCGCTGCACTCCGAAGTGGCGACCCTTCCCCTGACCTACGCCGCCAAGGGGATCAAGGAGTGCTTCTTCAAGATCTCCTTCTTCGGTTACTCGGAGAAGGCGCTCCGGCAGCTGCAGTTCCTCGCGTCGCTCGGTCTGGCCTCGACCGAGCCGGTCGAGGTGCGCGGCGTGAAGGTGCGCCCGCGCGACCTCCTGCTCGAGGTGATGAAGCGAGCGCCGCAGGTCGAGCGGACCAAGAGCCTCGGCTTCAAGCACATCGTCACCGAGGTGCGGGGCATCGAGAAGGGGAAACCGGTCGCCGGACGGGTCGAGACGACCGCCTGGCCGCACGCCGCGTGGGGGCTGTCCGGCGGGACCCTGCTGGTCGCCTCGCCTCCGGCGATCGTGGCCCGCTGGCTCGCGCAGGGCAGGGTCAAGGCGACGGGGGTGCTGCCGCCGGAGCGGGTGGTGGACGCCGCTGCCTTCTTCCGCGATCTCGAGGCACGCGGCGCGAAGACCGCCGTCAGCGTCTCCCGGCCGTTCCCGGCCTAGAGGCAGGGGCGCCGCCGGCAGGCGCGCCGGCGTCTCCTCCGGATACCTTCAGCCTCTCCAGAAAGGCGGCGATCCCGCCCCACACGTCGCGGGCGTGACGCGCCCACAGATCGTTGTGCCCGCCCCCCTCGATCGCCAGGAACTCCCTGGGACCGGGCGCCAGGTCGTGAAGTCGCCGTCCCAGCGCGAACGGGATGATCTCGTCGCCGGTGCCGTGGACGACCAGGAGGGGCGCCCGCACCCGGACGATCCGGGAGGCCGAGTCGAACCGATAGGTCCCGAAACGCGCCAGGAACGCCATCAGACCGTATCCGCCCTCGCGCAGCAGCTCGTGGACCGACGTGAAGGGGGATTCAAGGATCACGGCGCGCACCGGCTGCGACGCCGCCAGGTGCACCGCGACCGCCCCGCCGATCGACCGGCCCCAGACGACGATTCCCTCGGGATCGACGCCCGGTCTTGCCCTGAGCGCCGCCAGCGCCGCCTCGCCATCGCGGTAGATTCCCTTCTCGGAGGGGCTCCCTTCGCTCCTGCCGTACCCCCGGTAATCGACCAGCAGCACGTTGTGCCCCGCGGCCCGCGTGAGGGCGGCCACCGACACGCCGTCGCCGATGTTCTCCGCGTTGCCGTGGAACAGGATGAGGGACAGCGGCCGCCTTCGGATGGCGGGAGCCGCTCCCGCCCCGGCCGGCGCCTCCGCCCCGGCGGGCACGAACCAGGCGTGCAGCCGCACCCCATCCGCCGTGGTCAGGGGAACCTCTTCGTACGGCAGGCCGAAGGTCTCCGGCGTCGCCAGGAGCCCGCGCGGCGGGAAGAAGGCGAGCCGCGATTCGAGCAGCGGCACGGTGATGCGGAGCGCCAGGACCGCGGCGATCGCAAGCCCGGCAACGGTCAGGACCAGCCGCAGGGCCTGGCCGGCGTGCGTCTCGAGGGTCACGGTGCGTTCAGTCGAGCTTCACGATGTCGGCCAAAAGAGTGTGGTCGTCGTCGAGCGTGACGTTTTTCGGCTCCATGGGGGAGAGGATCTTGAGCTCCTGCTCCGCCTGCACGATCGGCTTGTACTGCGGGATCGACTTGTCCTTGAAGTGGATGTGGACCGGCATCAGGACTTTCTTGACGTTCGTCTTGTCCCTCTGGCCGACATGAACGGTGATCAGAAACTTGCCATCCGCCTGCTTCTCCGTCCGCCAGCGGTACTCGAAGACAGGTATGCCGACGTCCCAGATCCACTGGTCGAAGAACGACGTGTAGTCCGTCTTGGTGACCCGGTTCACCTCGCCGAGGAGCATCTCGGTGGAAATGTTCTGGTGCCTGTAGTTCTCCTGGATGCTGCGCATGACTTCGACGTATTTGTCGTCGTTCAACTGGGTTCTGAGCATATGCAGGATGTAGGCACCCTTCTGATACAGGAGCCCACCGCGATAATCGCTCGCTGTAGGGCCTGAGAGGGTGTTGGCCGCGGCAATCGGTCCTTCCTTGTCGCTATTCTTGGCGAATCGTTTCCACTCTTCCAGAGTTCTCTGGAAGCGCTTCGCGCCCTGGTACTCCTTGACGAAGATTCCCGAGGCATACTCGGCAAACGCCTCGCTCAGCCATTCGTCGTCCTCGGAGGCCCAGCCGACCTGGTTGCCCCACCACTGGTGAGCGAACTCGTGCGACAGGAACCCGTGGATGAAATCGCTCTCCGTTTCGGCTTGCGACATGAACGCCGCCCCCGTCAGGCGGACGAATCCGGGAGGCCCCTGCCCGAACCCAAGCTGTGGCGCCATCTGGCCGATATGAAGCTCATCGTAGGGATAGGGGCCGTAGATCTTCTCGTAAAGTTTCAAGATCTCCTTGGCCTCGGCAAAGAATCCGTTGATCTTCTTCAGGGGGGCGCTCAGTTGCAGCGGTTCACCGGGCTCGAGCTCAAGCTCCTCGATGAGCTCCGGGTCGGTTACCGGGATGGTCATGTTCGGGAACGAATGGATGGTCAGCTTGACCGTCTTCTTGGTCTCCTCGTTCGTATAGAGGTTCTCCGCCTTCTGGAAGCGACCGAATATGAGCAGCGGGAGCGTGACGGGAGCCTCGCTCCGGACCTGCACGACGTTCTGTCCCTCCTCCTTATCCTCGAACTCCCGGACAACGGTCCCGGACCCCGAGATCAGGAAGGGCCGCGGAACACGCACCGTCCAGTCGAAGGTCCGGCGTCCCCCGATGTACCCG
>JBOGOE010000306.1:0-13260 GCA_050747445.1 Candidatus Polarisedimenticolia bacterium
CCCGGGTCATGACCATCGGAGTCACGTCGGGCCCGGATCTCAGTTCGAGCAGCGGGGCCAGCGCCCGGGCCGCCCACTCGGGACCCGGGTCGGCGCCGGAGCGTCTCCGGAGGATCGAAAAACGACCCTTCATGGGGTCTCCCCCGGACCGCCGGCCGGCACCAGTGCGGGGTAGTGACGGCGGATGATCTCCTTGAGGAGGGAGCGTCCGCGGAACAGCCGGGACTTCACCGTCCCCTCCGGAAGATCGAGCGCGCGCGCCGCCTCCTCCAGCGGCATCCCCTCGACGTGGACCAGGATGAGCGGCGCGCGGTAGTGGTCCGGCACGCGCTCCAGGGCCTGACGCAGCAGACCGGTGCGTTCGGCGGCCTCGGTGACGGCATGGGCGGAGGGACGGTCGTCGGCGAGCGACGCCGGGATCTCCTCCTGCTTCGCCTGCCGGCGGCGGCTGCGGCGGCGATCGAGAGCGGCGTTGACGGTGATGCGGTAGAGCCAGGTCGACAGGGCGTGCTGCGGTTCGTAGCGGTGCAGGCTCCGGTAGACCTTGAAGAACACCTCGCTGGTCACGTCCTCGACCTCCTCGCGCGGGATCCCCATCCGGAGGGCGGCGGTGGCCACCAGCCGCTGGTACCGGTGGACCAGAACCTCGAACCGCTCGACCCGCCCCGCCAGGACCTCATGGACCAACTCGACATCCGCGGGCTCGCCGGCCATCCCCCCTCCGGTGGTCCCGACGGGATTGTACCGGGCACCCCGCCGCGGGGTTCCTGAAAAGGCCCGGTGGTCGGTCCTTACGCGTCAGCGCGCGAGATTGAACAGGACGAGGCGCGGTTCCGACATCTCGTGCATGGCGTAGCGCGGCCCCTCCCGGGCGTTGCCCGAATCGCGCGTGCCGCCGTACGGCATGTTGTCGACCCGCATCGTAGGCCCCTCATTGACCATGACCCCGCCGACGTGGAGGTTGAGGACGGCGTGCCGGATCAGGCGGATGTCGTGGGTGAACACCCCCGCCTGCAGGCCGAAGCTCGAGTCGTCGGCGATCCGCACCGCCTCCTCGAACTCGCCGTATGGGGCGAGCGTCACCACCGGCCCGAACACCTCCTGGCACGAGACCTTGAGGGCGGGACCGGCGCCGGCCACCACGGTGGGGTGGACCAGATTCCCCTCGCGCGTGCCACCGGCGAGGATCCGCGCCCCGCCCGACTTCGCTTCCGACAGCCAGGAGAGGATCCGGTCGGCGTTCCCGGCGTCGATGACCGGGCCGACGACGGTCGCCGGATCCTTCGGATCCCCGGCCTTGAGCCGGGCGACGCCGTCGAGGAACTTCTTCTCGAACGCGGCGTAGACCGGCTGATGGACGAGAATCCGCTGCACCGAGATGCAGGACTGGCCCGCCTGACCGAAGCCGCCGACGAGGCAGCGCTGGACCGCCCAGTCGAGGTCGGCGTCCGAGTGGACGATGCAGGCCGCGTTGCCCCCCAGCTCGAGCGTCACCCGCTTGCGCCAGGCCTTCTGCTTCAGCTTCCAGCCGACGCCGACGCTGCCGGTGAAGGTCAGATAGGGGAATCGGTCGTCGGCCGCCATCCGCTCGCCGATCTCCGGCGGGCAGTTGACCACGTTGAAGGCGCCCGCCGGCGCGCCGGCCTCCTGCACGATCTCCGCCAGGGTCAGCGCCTCCAGCGGGGTCTGCCGGGCCGGTTTCAGCACCATGCTGCTGCCGACCGCGAGACAGGGGGCCAGCTTGTGCGCCACCAGGTTGAGCGGGAAGTTGAAGGGGGAGATCGCCGCGATCGGTCCGAGGGGGACCATGACCGTCATGGCGAAATAACCGGCGGTGTGGGGCTCGATGTCGACCGGGACCAGCTCCCCGGTCCAGCGCTTCGCCTCCTCCGCCGCCAGCGTGAAGGTGGTGACGCATCGGTCCACCTCGGCGCGGGCCATGGTGATCGGCTTGCCCATCGCGTCGGTCATGGTGGCGGCGATCGCCTCCTTGCGCCGTCCGACGCCGTCGGCGATCTTCTTCAGGATTTGCGCGCGCTGCCCGCGCGACAGGGAGCTCATTTCCCGGTAGGCGCGCAGGGCGGCCACGGTCGCGTCCTCGAGGTCCTTCTCCCCGCCGAGGTGGACGCGCGCCACCTCCCTGCCGTCCCAGGGACTGTTCACCACCGACGTGCGGCCGGTGGAACGCCACGTGCCGTCTATGAAGATCTGCCGTTCCAGTGCCATGGGGTCACCTGTGAATGAAGGGCGCCAGTATAGAGCAGAACGGGGCGGGCGCCGCCGGACGCCCGCCCCGCCCGGACGGCGGGCCGGGATGCTATCATCCACCGGCGCATGCTCGCATCCAGCCCCCGGAACCGCGCCGACGACCGGGGCCGGCCGCCGATCCCCGCCCCGGCCCCCGGCCCCGTGAGCCTGGAGGAGGCGCGCGTTTTCTGCGCCCGCCTGGCGCGCGATCACTACGAGAACTTCCCGGTGGCCTCCCGTCTCGTCCCCGCGGCCCTGCGTCCGGCGGTTCAGTCGATCTACGCCTTCGCGCGCGTCGCCGATGACTTCGCCGACGAGCCGATCCACGAGGGGCGGCGTCTGGAGCGGCTGGCGGAGTGGGAACGGATGCTGGAGGCGTGCTGGCGCGGCGAGGCGGTCCACCCGGTGTTCGTGGCGCTGCGCGATGCCGTCGTCCGGTTCGACCTGCCCCCCGAGCCGTTCCGCGACCTGCTGTCGGCCTTCCGCATGGACGTCACGACGTCGCGTTACCGCGACTTCGGCCAGCTGCTGCAGTATTGCCGTCTGTCCGCCAACCCCGTCGGGCGGCTGGTCCTGCACCTGTTCGGTCACCGGGATCCGGTGCTCGTCGGACGCTCGAACGCCCTGTGCACCGCCCTGCAGCTGACCAATCACTGGCAGGACGTGGCGATCGACGCCGGGAGGGATCGGTTCTACCTGCCGGCGGACGAACGGGAGCGTCACGGGGTCAGCGAGGCGGACCTCAGGTCGGGCCGGGCGGGGGAGGGATACGTTCTCCTGATGGACGGCCTGTTCGAGCGCACCCGCCGCCTCTACACCGCGGCGCGCCCTCTGTGCGACGCGGTCGGGGGGCGTCTGCGTCTGGAGCTGCGCCTGACGTGGCTCGGGGGATGGCGCATCCTGGAGCGGATCGAGAGGGTCCGCTTCGACGTGTACCGGCGCCGGCCCCGGCTCGGACTCGCGGACCTGCCGGAGTTGCTCGCCGCCGCCGCGTTCTGGGGCCGCGGGCGATGAGCGCCGCCACGGGACCGCCCGCTCCCGCGCCGCCGCGCGCCTCGGTCGGGTCCTCGTTCCACTACTCGTTCGGACTGCTGCCGGCCGAGCGCCGCCGCGGCATCGAGACGGTGTACGCCTTCTGCCGCGCGGCCGACGACGCCGCGGACGGCGACATCCCCGACCCGCCGCGCGCCGCCGCGGAGATCGCCCGGTACCGGCAGGAGATCGCCCGTTGTTACGACGGGACCCCGTCCCTGCCGCTCACGCGCCGGCTGAAGCAGACCATCGACCGATTCGAGATCCCGCGCCGGCCGTTCGACGACCTGCTCGACGGCGTGGAGATGGACCTGCGGCGGACGCGCTACGCCACCTTCGAAGAGCTGTCCGTCTACTGCCGCCGGGTCGCCTCGGCCGTGGGTCTCATGTGCCTGCCCATCTTCGGCGCGCGGGATGAGGGAAGCCGCGACTACGCCGACCGCCTCGGGATCGCGCTGCAGCTGACCAACATCCTCCGGGATCTGCGACAGGATGCGGCGCGCGGCCGGCTCTATCTGCCGGTGGAGGAGATGCGGGTCTTCGGCTACACCGAGGAGGCGTTGCTCCGGAGCGAGCGATCGAACCCGTTCCTGCGGTTGATGCGGCACCAGGCCGATCGAGCCCGCCGGCAGTTCGGGGCGGCGGCGGCGGCCCTGCCGGCCGCCGATCGGCCGCGGCTCCTGGCGGCGCAGGTGATGGCCGCCATCTATCGGCGGCTGCTCGACCGGATCGAGAGGAGCGGTTTCGAGGTGTTCGCCGGGAGGATCCGCGTGCCGCGGCTGCAGCAGATCGGTCTGGCGCTGCGCGCGCGATTCACCGGCCGCGCCGGGGAGTGAGCCCGTGACCGACGCCATCGTCGTGGGCGGCGGTTTCGCCGGCGTCGCCGCGGCCACTGCCCTGGCGGAGGGGGGCGCCCGCGTCCAGCTTCTCGAGGCCCGCCCGTACCTCGGCGGCCGGGCCCGCTCCTTCGTCGATGAGGAGACCGGCGCGATCGTCGACAACGGCCAGCACCTGTTCATGGGGTGCTATGTCGAGACGCGGCGGCTGCTGGAACGGCTGGGGACGGCCGCGGGGCTCGGGCTCCAGCCGCGCCTGGAGGTGCCATTCCTGGAGCGGGGGGGAAGGACGGTGACCTTCAGCCTGCCGCCCCTCCCTTCGCCGCTGGACCTGGCGGCCGGCTTCCTGAAATTCCCGGGCATGACCTGGGGCGGGCGGCTGTCCCTCCTGCGCGTGGCCCGCGAGGTGGCGCGCCACCGGGACGGGGGCCCCGGGCCTGCCGCCGCCGGCAGGGGCGGCGTCCTCGACGACCTGAGCGTCGGGGAGTGGCTCGCCGCCCTGGGTCAATCGCCCCGGTCCTGCGAGCGGTTCTGGCACCCGCTGGCGATCGCGGCCCTCAACGAGGAACCCGAACGGGCGTCGGCGGCGATGTTCCTGCCGGTGCTCCGGGAGGCCTTCCTGCGCGGACCGGAGGGGTCGCGGCTCGGCATCCCGCGCGTCGGGTTGAGCCAGCTGTACGCCGAGCCGGCGCCGCACTTTCTCCGCGCGCGCGACGGTCGGGTCCGCCTGCGGGCGCCGGTGCGGGAGATCCGGCTGGAGCAGGGGCGCTGCGTGGGGGTGCGGCTGGCCGACGGCGGGTCGATCGACGCCCCGGCGGTGGTGGCGGCGGTGCCCCACACCGAGCTCCTGGAGTTGCTCCCCGGGGCGGAGGCGGAACACCCGTTCCTCTCGGGTCTGAAGCGTCTGGAGACCTCCCCCATCGTGTCGATCTACCTCTGGTTCGGCGGCCCGATCACCGGTCTGCCGTTCGCCGGTCTGATCGGCGGCGCCTGGCACTGGCTGTTCAACCGCGGCGCCACGCCGGCCCGTCCCGGCGCCCCGGACTGCGTCACCCTGGTGCGCAGCGCCGCGCGCGGCATGATGGACCGGCCGCGCGAGTCCCTGGAGCGGAGCGCCCTCGAGGACCTGCACGAGTTCCTGCCGGAATCCCGGCGCGTCCGCCTGCGACGATCCCTGGTGATCAAGGAGAAGCGGGCCACGCTGGCGCCGCTGCGCGGCACCCTGGGTCTCCGCCCCCCCTCCCGGACCCCCTGGCCGGGCCTGCACCTGGCCGGCGACTGGACGGCCACCGGACTGCCGGCGACCGTGGAAGGGGCCGTCCTCTCCGGTCACCGGTGCGCCCGTCAGGTGCTCGAAGACCGGCTCCCGGCCGGGGTCGGGGAGCGCCGCGCCGCCCCGGCGGTCCCGGACGCGTGATGAGACTCGCCGCCGGGTTCGCGTTGCTGCTGTGCGGTCTCCTGGGGATGCTCCTGTCGGTCCATCTGCGGGGCCTGCGCTTTTTCGATCGTCCCGCGCCGGCACGGGTCCGGGGTTTCGACGGGTTCCTCGACGCGGTCAAATGGATCCTGGTCGTTGGAGGGCTGGGAGTCATCCTTTCGGTCTCCCGGATCGCGGCGGCATCGGCCGGCGCGGTCCTTTTGGCGGCGTGGGTCCGGCACCGGCTGGTGCGCGGCCTCGGATACCAGACCGGCCGCCTGCGGCGCGAGTTCGAGCAGCTGCGCCGCGACCGGCCGGAGCTCGACGAGGGGCAGGCGTTGTGTCTCCTGGCGGAGCGGCGCCACCCGCGCTGGGGGACCGAACTGATCGAGCAGATGGCGCGGGACTACCCGACCATCGAATCGTTCGCGGTCATGGTGGCGAAGATGGAGCGCGGGTTCCGGGGATTCAGGGGGCGTCCGCCGGCCCCCGGGGGCCCCGGGCTCAGGGGAGAAGGGGGATGATCCGGTCCTGCACTTCGGTCGTGACCTCGATACCGCGCTCGTCCATGTAGACGTCGATCTCGCTGCGGACCCCGAACTCCTTCAGGTAGATCCCGGGCTCGATGGAGAAGCCGGTCCGGGGGATCAAGACGCGCTCGTCCACGGTCTCCAGGCTGTCGATGTTGCAGCCGTTGCCGTGGACCTCGAAGCCGATGCTGTGGCCGGTGCGATGGATGAAGGCATCGCCATGGCCGCGCGACCGGATGTGATCGCGCGCCACCCGATCGACCTCGGCGCCGCGGATCCGGGCGCCGCGCGCCGCGCCGTCCCTGAGAAAGGCCACCGCGGCGTCGCGCGCCCCGGCCACGATCTCCCAGATCGACGCATAGCGCTCCGGGACGGCGGATCCGAGGTAGGCCATCCAGGTGATGTCGGCCCAGATCGACCCGGCCGCCTCCTCCCGGCACCACAGGTCGAGGAGGAGCAGGTCACCGGTACGGATCGGGGCGCTCCCCTCCGGACGCGGCTCGTAGTGCGGGTTGCCGCTGTGGGGACCGACCGCCACGATCGGCGGCTCGCAATACAACCGACGTTCGCGGAACCGACCGGTCATGAACTGCTGCACCGTGTGCTCGGTGATGGGGCGGCCGGCGCGCACCGCCCCGGCCACCTCGTCGAAGGTGGCCTGAAGCACGTCGCGCAGCCCGCGCGCCGCGCGGCGGTGCGACTCCAGCCCCTCCGCCGTCCAGCGGGCCTCGAAGTGCTGCACCAGATCGGCGCTGCTGTCGACCCGGACGCCCGTGCCGCGCACCAGATCCAGGGTGCCGCCGTCCACACGCGACACGTAAGGGATCGTCCCGTTGGGAACGTACTCCATGGCGACGTGTCGCACGCCGCTGAGGATCTCCTTGAGTCCGTCCCCGAGCGCGGCGTAGGACACGAACGGGAGCTTACGGCCGGGCAGGTCGGCGAACAGATGGGCCTCGATGGCGTGATGCAGGAAGACCGGCTCCCCCTTCGCCGGGATCAGCCCGAACCAGCGCCGGGTCGCGAGCCGATCGTCCCCCAGACCGATCACCCGCCGGGCAATCGGGTTGATGCCGTGGAAGTCGTACAGGAGCCAGCCGTCGAGCGACAGCTCCCGGAGCGTCGATTGGATGCGCCCCACGTCCATGGGCGTAACTTACCACACCGGGCCGGCCGATCTCCGGCTGCCGGACGGGACGCCGCGCTTCAGGGTTCGCACGCGTCCCCGGTGCCGTCGCGATCGGTGTCCGCCTGGTCCGGGTTGGCGGCGATCGGACAGTTGTCGCAGGCGTCGCCGACGCCGTCGAGATCGCCGTCGGGCTGCAGGGGGTCCGCGTGGAGCGGGCAGATGTCGGCGGGATCGGGAAGTCCGTCGGCGTCGGCGTCGGCATAGGGGAGAAAGCAGGGGCCGACCGCCCTGATCGGAAGGCCTTCCGGCGTCGTGAACAATGGGCCGTCGCCGCACGAGTTCGCCCCCGCCGCGAGGTAGTAGAAGGCGGTCCCCGACTCGGGGACCTCCCCGTCGTGGTGGAGCGGGAGCGTGAGCCCGCCGGCCAGGCAGGCCGGTCCCGGCTCCGGAAGCACCCCCACCCCGCCGGTCAGGAGACCGCGATAAAGGTTGGAAACCGGTCCGCGCGCCGCCAGGGTCCATTGGACCGGGGAGGGTTCCGCATCCGGCGGGAAGTGAAGCGCGTGGGGAATCTCTCCCGGCGGTCCCCACTGGTGGCGCAGGGCCGGTGCGCAATCGAGCAGGTCGAGGACCGTGTCGCCGTCGCTGTCCTCGCAGGCGTCCCCGGCGCCGTCGGCGTCGAAGTCCCCCTGCTCGGCATTGGGCGCCGTGCCGCAGTTGTCGCAATCGTCGGGCCGACCGTCCTGATCGGTGTCGGCCTGCGTGCCGGTCGGCGCGAGAGGGCAGCCGTCGTCCAGATCCGGAACCCCGTCCCCATCGCTGTCGCGCTGGGGGATCAGGCAGGGAAAGGGGACCGGCCGCTCGTTGCCGTCCGGGTCCTTCCCCAGCGGCCCCTCGGTGCAGTGATTGACCCCCGCGACCAGGTAGTAGAAGGCGGTGCCCGCGGCCGGGACGGCGGCATGGGAGGAGAAGGTGTCGGGGGAGCCGGCCTCCAGGCAGGTGTGGGTATACCCTCCGGCCGTGAAGCCGGCCGCGCCGATCGGGCCGGAGTAGACGTTGTAGACGTTGGCCTGGGCCGCGCGGGTCCAGCCGAGGGCGATCCCCGGGGGGGCCGGGAGCGTCAGGGTCGGCGCCACCTCGTCGGGGCGCCGCCAGCTGCTCCCGACGTCGGGGGCGCAGTCGATCGGGTCGGGCGAGCCGTCCAGGTCCCGGTCGGGTGGCCGGACCTCGTAGGCGCCCATGTCGACCACCGCCTCCCCGTCGCCGTCCCCATCCTGCGGCCGGGGGGTCCCATCCAGGTCCTCGGTGGCGAGATCGGCGTCGGTCCCGGAGTCGATGGCCGGCGATCCGGGTGCCGGACGCGGGTCGGCGGCCAGGTCGGTCGAGCCCCCCCAGTGCATCAGGATGCGCCAGGCGGCGCTCGCCGCCGCGAGGGGCGGCGTGAAGCTGACGGTCCGCGTGCTGGTGTTGACCGCGGTCACCGAGCGGGACACGCCGTCGTCGGTGTATTCGATCCGGTGGCCGATCTGATACCGCGCCACGTCCGGAACGACGACGGTCGAGGTGGTCCCGGCGGCGACCGTGACGTCATAGAACAGGGGCTGCCGGGTCAGGAGCGGCGGCGCGCCGAGGTTGCCGTTCACCCCCAGGATTTCGCCGGGCGCGTAGTCGCCGTCGATCTCCGAGGCGGTCGAGGGGCGTTTGATGTTGGCATGGAACAGGTTGTTGAAGAGTTGCGGGTAGGACATGTAGCCGAACAGGCCCGCCCCGGTGCCGTTCCCGCTGACCGAGTTGCCCACGATTAGGCTGTTGGTGATCCGCACCGGCGTGTTGTTGGGAGGCGGCAGGGTGCTCTCGGTGTAGATCCCGGCTCCGGCGGTCGAGAAGCTGTAGCCCCCCGGAATGGTGGGGTTGGTGAGGGCGTTCCCGATCAGAGTGTTCAGGGTCAGCACCACCGAGGCGTTCAGGAGGTCGATCGCCCCGCCGGTCATCCCCGCGCTGTTGCCGAGGATCAGGTTCCCCTCGACGCGCGCCTGGTGATAGATCTCGATGCCGCCGCCGCTGTGGCTGGCGCGGTTGCCGTGGATGGTGTTGCGGCTGATCAAGGTCCCCGGACCGCCATCGATCCGGATCCCGCCGCCCCGGCCGATCTCGCCTTCGACCCGATTGTCGCGGATGACGTTCCCCGCGATCTGCGGAGCGGAGTCGCGGTTGAGAGAGCAGATGCCGCCTCCCAGGGCGTGCGCCACGGCGCTGCCCCCGGCATCGGGGGGGCGGCTCAGGTTGGCCTCGATGACATTGCCGGCAATGACCGGGGCGCCATACGCAACGTAGATACCGGCCCCCAGCCAGTCGGTCCGGCCGCCGGAGAGGACGTTGCCGGTGATGAGGTTGTTGGTGACGATGGCGTCTCCGAAGATGTAGACCCCCCCTCCCGAGACGCTGTCCTGGGTGGCATCGCTGACGAAGCCGGTGCCGCCGGTGATGGTGAAGCCGTCGATCCCGAAGTTGCGCCGCGGGCGCGGCGTGCCGCCCGAGGCGAAGGTGACGGCGCTCCGAGCCTGGCCGGTGGCGTCGAGGATCGTCAGTCCCGGCCCTTCCCCCCTGACCTGCACGTCCGGATAGACGAACACCCGCTCCCGGTAGGTGCCCGGCGCGACCCGGACGATGGCGGAGGTGGCCGCGCCGGCCGCCACCTGGGTGTTGGCCTCGTTGATCGCCGCCTGGATCGTCTTGAAGGGGGCCGATTCCGAGCCGCAGCCGGTGGTGCAGCCGCTCGCCGCGTCGACGTGGAGGGTGATCTCGGCGGCCCCGGCCGGGCGTCCCCCGAGGAGGAGGGCCAGGACGACCGGCGCGCAGACAAAACTCCGAAGTCGCAGCCGTGCCATCAAGCGTCCGCTCCCGGACCGAGGTCGGGCGGGGGAAGGCTTTCGCGAACCCCCTCTATTTACGACGAGGGGGCGTCCTGTCAAGCCCCCGCCGTACCCCGGGAGGAAATCTGTTGACGCGCAGGTCGATTGGGCGTACTAGACCGGCGAGCGCTGGTGTGTCTCCAAATCCGTCCAGAGGAGGGCGATTAATGAGGATGGGCAGAAGGGTACTCGTTCTGATCCTGATGACCGCCATCCCGCTGGCTGTATTCGCCGGACAGGCCAAGGGCAAAGACCCCGCGATCACGGTGGGGAAGTTCGCGGTGATGCTGAACGCGGCGACGGGAGGGCGGTCTCTCGAGGCGGGGAAGGCCATGGAAGCCCTGACCAAGGCGGGGGTCCCGCTGAGGGGTAGTCTGGACCAGCCGCTGACCGAGCGGATGCTTGCGGATGTCCTTGCGTACTATGATGTTAAGGCCACCGGCGCAGCGGACCGGTCGGTTTCGGAGGGGAAAGCCCGGTCGGCCCTGCTCCTGGCCGGCGGATCGCTCGCGAGCGCGGCCTCGATCGTCCCGGCGGACATCGACATCTGCCTTCAGGAATCGAACCACGGGCAGTGCGTGGGCTGCTGCAAGTCCCAGGGCGGCACCGCCAACAGTTGCGCCAGGGTCTGCTTCGCCATCAACAAGCCGAGTCCTTCCGAACCGCTTCCCTGATTTTCGAACCACCAGACCCCCGGCGGCCCCCTCCGGGCCGTCGGGAGTCGATCCCCGTCCCGCACGCCGGCGCCTTCGGCCGCCGCGCCGACTCCGGTTGACGCCGTGCCGGATCCCACGAAAGTCCGGAACCCGGAAGGGGCCGGCCCCACCGCGGGGTCAGCGGCAGTTCGCGTCGGCGGCGTCGGTCCGCCCGTCGCAGTTGTTGTCGCGGGTATCCGAGCAGGTGGCGGCGCCGGCCGGCCCTTCGTCTGCGGCGGGGTTCACCGAGGCAAGCCGATCGTCGCAGTCGGCCGGATCGGACGTCACGATGTGGATCCGGTCGACGAACAGGGTGTTCTGGGACGAGCCGGTGGTCCGATTGGTGTCCTGCGCCCGGAGGATCAGCGTACCGCTCGTACCCCCGGGGAGAGCCTGGTACTGGGGGAGGTTGTCGTCCGCGGTCTTCCGGACGGTCACCAGGTCGATGAAGTTCGTGCCGTCGGTGGACCAGGCGAAGACGAAGTCGTCGCCGTCCGAGCTGGCGTCGTGGTGGGCCTCGACGAACACCACTGACAGGTGGCCCACGGGAATCGTGAAGGTCCAGCGCATGTCGAGGACGCTGACGCCGCCGGTCCGGGCTTCCCGGATCGACTCGTAGACATTGTCCGACGTCTGCATCGACGCCAGCGTGCCGTTCTGCGTCCCCTGCAGGCGCTGCTCGGCGGAGGCATTGGTCTGGACCGGCGCCCCTCCGGCCGTCTGTCCGTAGGTGTCCCCGTCCTGGTCGTCGTCGCAGGGATCCCCCAGCCCGTCGGTGTCGAGGTCCGCCTGCCCGGGGTTGGGGATCAACGGGCAGTTGTCGTCGCCATCGGGCGCACCGTCGTTGTCGTCGTCGGGATCGACGCAGTCGGCATGCGCGTCGGCGTCCGTGTCGGCGAACCCTTCGTCGGTCGTGCCGTCGCAATCGTCGTCCGCGCCGTTGCAGCTTTCGGTCCCCGGCGTGCCGGGCGTGCAGGTCTGCGGCTGGCCGTCGAGGCAGGCGGGAACGCTGCGCTGGCAGGCGCCGAGGCCGCACGTGGTCTGACCGAGGTCGTCGATCGCGCCATCGCAGTCGTCGTCCCGGCCGTTGCACGCTTCCGTCGCTCCGGGGTGGACCGCGGGGTCGGCTTCATTGCAGTCCTCGGAGGCCGGCACCCCGTCGCCGTCGAGATCCTGGCAGTGATCGCCCGTGCCGTTGCTGTCGGCGTCCTCCTGTCCGGGATTGGGAGCCGCGCCGCAGTTGTCGCAGACGTCCCCCCGGCCGTCGCGATCCGAGTCGGGCTGGACCGGGTTCGCGATCAGAGGGCAGTTGTCATCGCGATCGACCACCTGATCGGCGTCGCTGTCGCGTCCCTGCGGCAGGCAGGCCTCGGCGATGGTGTGCGGCGTGCCGTCGCTCCCGGTGCCGGGGTTTCCGTCGCCGCAGGCATTTGTCCCGGTCACCAGATAGTAGAAGGCCCCGCCGGCCGGCGGCGCCTCGGAATCGGTGAACGCCGGGGCGGGTGACTCGGAGGTCAGGCAGGAGGCTTCCGTCTCGATCCCGCCCGAGCGCAGCGTGCCGCGATAGACGTTGTGGACGTTGGCCTGCGCCACCGGAGTCCAGGCGAACGTCCCGGCGCCGGCAGTAGCACGAAGGGTCGGCCCCACGTCTCCCGGAATGATGCTGGCGCTCCGGTTCAGCGGGGCGCAGTCGGCTACGTCGGGAACCTGATCGTTGTCGTCATCCGGATCGACGCAGTCCGCCACCAGGTCGCCATCGCTGTCCAGGAACCCGTCGTCCACCACAAGATTGCAGTCCTCGTCCAGACCGTTGCAGACCTCCGGCGCCCCGGGGTGCGTCCCAGCCGCCAGGTCGTTGCAGTCGCCGTCGCAGGTCCTGAAGCCGTCAGCGTCCTGGTCGAACCCGTCGTCGGCGGCGCCGTCGCAGTCGTCGTCGATGCCGTTGCAGGTCTCGGCGGTGGGAGAGCCCGGGGTGCAGGTCTGCGATTGGCCGCCGACGCAGGCGGCGACGGTGCGCTGGCAGGCGCCGGTGCCACAGGTCAGGCTGCCGAGACTGTCGTCGGCGGTGCCGTCGCAGTCGTCGTCGAGGCCGTTGCAGGTCTCGGCGGTGGGGGAGCCCGGGGTGCAGGTCTGTGACTGACCGCCGACGCAGGCGGCGACGGTGCGTTCGCAGGCACCGGTGCCGCAGGTGAGGTTGCCTAGACCATCGTCGGCGGTGCCGTCGCAGTCGTCGTCGAGGCCGTTGCAGGTCTCGGCGGTGGGGGAGCCCGGGGTGCAGGTCTGCGATTGACCGCCGACGCAGGCGGCGACGGTGCGCTGGCAGGCGCCGGTGCCACAGGTCAGGGTGCCGAGACTGTCGTCGGCGGTGCCGTCGCAGTCGTCGTCGAGGCCGTTGCAGGTCTCGGCGGTGGGGGAGCCCGGGGTGCAGGTCTGCGATTGACCGCCGACGCAGGCGGCGACGG
>JBOGOE010000307.1:0-16101 GCA_050747445.1 Candidatus Polarisedimenticolia bacterium
CCGCAGCAGCGCGCGCTGCGACCGCGCCTGCGCCCGGAGCGCCCGCGTCCGCTCCCGGAGCGAGCGCGTCGCGAGCGCGGACCAGGCGACGCAGCGCAGCATGACCGGGTCGACGGGACCGGGCAGCGCGAGCGATCCACCGGGTGACGGCGCGCCCCCCCCGGCACGGACCAGGCGGAAGGGAATGACCGGCACGCCGGGCGCGAGCCGTGCCAGCCGGCGCCGGAGACCGGGCTCGCTCGCACCACGCGCCGCACCCTCCACGAACACCGCGAGGGGGCGGGCACCCGGTTCAGCGCGCGCGACCCCGCCGCGCCGCAGGAGACGCAGGAACGACGGACGGGCGCGCCGGCCGAGGAGCCGGCGGACCGGCGTCTCGTCCGCCAGGATCACCAGGATCTGCGGGTCGCGCGGCGGCATTCACGATCCGGACAGGTTCCTAGAACGCCTCGACATAGACTTTCGTCCGCATCCGGTTCTGATTGCCGGCCGGATCCTGGGCGACGATTTCCAGCTCGTTGAGACCGTCACGCTTCAGCCGGACGACCGCGGTGAAGGCACCGTCCTCGTAGACGTCGATCTTCTGTCCGTCCACGGACAGCACCGCCCCCGGCTCGGTGCGGCCGTTGATGATGACGAGGTGGCCGCTCGGAAGGAAGTCGACGACCTGGAGCGGCGGCGGGACGCGATCATCGCTCCCGTCCTCGCGGCTCGAGGCGATGCGGAACTTGCGGATCTCGGAAAACGGGCTCTCGATATCGGAGGCATCGATGCAGGACACGCGCCAGTAGTAGTTCCCCTCCTGGAGACCGGGGATCCGCACGCTCGTCGATCGGATGTCCGACTTGTCGAGCAGCAGATCTCCGAACAGGGCCGTGCGCGCGATCTGCAGGCGATAGCGCCCCGCCCCGTCCACCTTCAGCCAGCGCAGGCTGGTGTCCTCCGCCGCCGGATCGTCCAGCAGGAAGACCCGCTGGTCCGCGGGGTTCTGGAGATCGGGCGCCGGCGGCATGCGGCGGCGACTGACGAACCGATCCCCCGACAGCTCCACCCGTTCGAGCGGCTTCAGGCTCACCGTCGTCGGGCCCGCCCGCACCTGGGCGGCGCCGCTCAGGACATCAGTGCGCGTGCGCTGCGTCTTCTGATCGAAGGCCACCTCGATGTGCGCCTTCTGCTCGGCGCGCGCCGTCGCTCCGTCGGTCGCGACCTCGTGATAGGAGCCCGCGACGTTCGCCCCGGGCATGGAGGCGGACACGCCCCCGAAGTTCAGCTTTTCGCGCACCTTCCGGACCTTGGTCGCGGGGTCTTCGAACAGCTCCCGGATCTCCAGGAGCGACCCCGGCCGGATGGTGGTGATGGTGCCGTCGAAGTAGATAATCTGCGCCGAGCCGTTGCTGGCCGTCTTGATCTGGTCGCCCACCTTGAGGGCCGTGTCGCTGCTGATGTTGTCCCACACGAACTGCCGGGACCTCTTGATCTTGACGTCCCCCTCGTGCTTGTAGATCTTGGCGGTGAAACTTTCGCCCGGAGTTCCCTCGAGGATCTTCTGCGAGAACGACTGCGACTGCTGCGCCGCGGCCCGCGCCTCCTCCCAGTCCCGGCGCTCGTAGGACAGCCGCGCCGAGTCGAGGAGCTTTCGGGCGCTCTCGACGACGCGCTTGAGCGCCGGATCGGCGGTGGTCTGCGCCTCGCGGTACATCCGTTCGGCGCGACCGATATCCAGAAGGGCGAGCTCCTCGGGGGTGGCGCGGCGCGCGGCACGCAGGTAGTAGAAGCCGCCCAGCACGGCCACGACCAGGACCACATAGACGATGCCCCGCATGATGCTGCGGTAGGAGATCGTCGCCCAGTCCAGCAGGACCGCCGGTCTCTGGTTCCTTCCCTGAGTCATCCGGGTCCTTCGGGCCGGCCGTGCCACCGGCCATGCGGGGTCGTCGCAACCCCTTGCGCGTTCAGGGCTTGCATGCCGCCTCCAGGCCGGGAGGCGCCATCAAGCCCGGAATGACAGCCTTAAATATAGGAGCCGCGTCCGAAGACGCAAGAAACTCCCCGCTTTCGGCTTGCGGGCGGGCCGGTCGCGCCGGTACACTCTGGCCTTCCGAGCCGGGAGTGGTCACCGATGCTGCAGCAGATGCGCGAGTCGTTCCGCTACCTGAAGTGGGTCCTCCTGCTCATCGTCGTCATGTTCGTGTGGTGGGCCTTCGCGAGCTGGGGCGGCGGGGCCGCGCCGGGACGGGCGCAGGATGCATGGGCGGCGCGGGTCAACGGCACGGTCATCGCGGTGCAGACCTTCCAGGGATATGCCCGGCGGCTGGACAGCACCTATCAGGGGATGTTCGGCGAACAGTACGCCCAGCAGCGGGCCTTCATCCGCGTCGGGCAGCAGGCGATCAACACCTTGATCGAACAGGAGCTCCTGTACCAGGAGGCGCTCCGCCAGGGGATCGCCGCCACTCCGCGTGAGGTGGCGATGGCGATCACCCGCGACCCGGGTCTCCAGGAGAACGGGCGGTTCATCGGCGTCGAGCGCTACCGGAACCTGTTCGGCGGCGCTCCCGGGGGAATCGAAGCCTTCGAGGGCGAGGTCCGTCGTGACCTCGTGGTCGACAAATTTCGCGCCCTCCTTCAGGATACGGTAGCGCCCGGCGAGGCGGAGATCGAGGAGGAGTTCCTGCGTCGCAGCGCCCGGAGCACCGTGTCCTGGCTGGTCGCCGACCCGGCGCGGGTCGTGCCCGACGGCGCCGTCGATGACGCCGCGCTCGCCCGCCACTACGAGGCCCACCGGGAGCGCTACAGCCGCGGCGAGGGACGACTCGGCGTCTACGTCCTGTTCAGCCCCCAGGAGATGCAGCCCGTCCAGCCGGTGACCGACGCGGAGATCGAGGCGGCGTACCAGCGACAGCGCGACACCCGCTACTCCCAGCCGGAACAGCGACGCGCCTCCCACGTGCTGTTCAAGGTGCCGGCCGACGCCGCGGCGGAGGTGGTGGCGCGCGCGGAGCGGAAGGCCCGCGACGTCGCGCGCCGCGCCAGGGCCGGAGAGGATTTCGCCGCCCTCGCCCGCAGCCGCTCGGAGGATTCCAGCGCCGCGCAGGGGGGCGACCTCAACTTCTTCGGACGCGGGCAGATGGTGCCCGAGTTCGAGACCACCGCCTTTTCCCTGCCGGTCGGCGGGATCAGCGGCCCGATCCGCTCGAGCTTCGGATTCCACGTCATCAAGGTGACCGACGCGCGGGAGTCCCGCACGGTCCCCCTCGAAGAAGCCCGCGAGGCCCTCCGGAACGAGCTGCGTCTGGCGCGCGGGCGCGAGGAGATGCTCCGCCGCGGCAGCGAGTTCGCCGCGGCCGCCCGTGAAGGGGGCCTGGAGACGGTGGCGCGCTCGCAGGGGCTGGTGGTGCGTGAGACGGGACCGGTCCGGCAGGGCGAGGCCCTGCCGGCCCTGGCCGCCTCCCAGCCGGTCACGGCGCGCATGATGGAGCTGAAGCAGGGGGAGGTCAGCGAGCCGATCCCGACCCCCTCCGGTCAGGTGGTCGTGCAGGTGACCGGTGTCGCGCCGGACGACCCGCTCCCGTTCGAGACCGTCAAGGATCGGGTGCGCGACGACCTCCTTAAGGAGCGCGCCCTCGAGGTGGTGGCGGAGGCGTTCCGGGATGGCGACCGTCCGGAGGCCGTGGCGCGCCGCCTCAAGACGGAGGTCAGGACCCAGGCCGACCTGGCGCGGGGGGCGCCGCTCCCCGGTCTGCCCGCGAACCCGGAGATCGCCCGGCAGATCGCCACGCTGCCGCCCGGCGTTCCCGGCGCCCCGGTCGCCACGGACGCCGGCATCGTGGTGCTGGTCGTGAAGGCACGCGACGAAAAGCGCGACGAGCTGCCGGCCCAGAAGGACGCCATCCGCGACGCTCTCGTGCGGCAGCGCCAGGACCGGTTCTATCGCGCGTTTCTGAAGCGTCTCAGGGAAGGGGCCCGCGTCGAAGTCAACGACGCCGTGGTCGAGACCATCGACCGGACCTAGGATCAGGTCGGCGTGACCGGAGCGGTCGCCGACCCGCCCCCGGTGGAAGTCACGGTCACGTTGCCCGGATTCGACACACCCGAGATCACCAGACGGTGGAGGCCGAGGGACGGGACGTACTCCATCGTCCCGAAACCGGCCACCGAGAGCGTCACCGAACCGACCGGGTAGTTGGTCGTCGCCTCCACGGTCAGCCTCCCGTTGGAGGCCTGCCACGTCGCCCTCTGGATGGCGACGTTCTCGACCACGTCGTCGATGACGTTGTTGCAGTCGTCGTCGACCCCGTTGAACACCTCCGTGGCGCCGGGGTGGACCGCGGGAACCGTGTCGGCGCAGTCGCCTCCGCAGAAGGTCCAGCCGTCGCCGTCTTCGTCGAATCCTTCGTCGACGGTCCCGTCACAGTCGTCGTCGGCGAGGTTGCACGTCTCGGGGGTCGGCGAACCGGCGACCACGCTGCAGCGGGTCGACAGACCATCGGCGGCGCAGATCATCACGCCGTTCCGCGCACAGCCCCCGATCCCGTCGCTGCAGGGCGTCCCGACGTCGAATCCGTCGTCGGTGGCGCCGTCACAGTTGTCGTCCCGCCCGTTGCAGGTCTCGATCGCGTCCGGCCGCACGGCGGACGAGGCATCGTCGCAGTCCACGTCGGCGTTGAAACCGTCGCCGTCCAGGTCCTGGCAATGGTCGCCGAGACCGTTGGCGTCGCGGTCGCGCTGGGTGGGATTGGGAAGGAGGACGCAATTGTCGCAGTCGTCGCCGCGCCCGTCCCGATCGCCGTCGAACTGGTCCGGATTGGCGGCCAGGGTGCAGTTGTCGATCACGTCGGTCACACCGTCCACGTCGCTGTCGCGCCCCTGCGAGGCGCACGGCGCGGGCAGCGGCCGGCCGGCGCCTTCCGTCCCCGTGCCCAGCGTCCCCTCGCCGCAGAGGTTGGTCGCCGCATGCAGGTAATAGAAGAGGCTCCCCGCGGGAGGGCTCTCCGGGTCGACGTAGGAGGGTGAGGCGGCCTCGGGCAGCAGGCAGACGCTCCCGAAGCCCCAGGGTCCGGCCAGGTCGACCACCCCGCGGTACACGTTGTAGACGTGCGACTCCGGCACGGCGTCCCACTCGACGCGCGGGGGTTCCCCGCCGATCGCGATGACCCGCTCCCCCACCACCTCCCCCGGGATCGCGGTCATCGAGTAGACCAGGGGCGCGCAGTCGACCGCGTCGGCGGCTCCGTCGCCGTCATCGTCCGGATCGACGCAGTCGGCCGCCCCGTCCCCGTCGAGATCCGGGAATCCGTCGTCCGCCGCCAGATCGCAGTCCTGGTCCACGCCGTCGCAGATCTCCGCCGCCCCCGGACCGATCGCAGGGTCGAGGTCGTTGCAGTCGCCGCCACAGGACGTGAAGCCGTCGCCGTCGGCGTCGAACCCCTCGTCGACGGCCGCGTCGCAGTCCTGGTCCACGCCGTCGCACACCTCGATCGCTCCCGGACGGATCGCGGCGTTGACGTCGTTGCAGTCCCCGGCGCAGACGGTGTACCCGTCCCCGTCCCCGTCGAAGCCCTCGTCGATCGCCAGGTCGCAGTCGTCATCGACCCCGTTGCAGATCTCGGTCGCGCCCGGATGCACGGACGGGTCGTTGTCGTTGCAGTCGACACCCGACGGGAATCCGTCCTGGTCGGCGTCGGCGCCGCCGTCCGGTGTCGCAACCCGGAGGTCGTAGGAGCCGTACACTCCGTTGTCCGGCGCGTGCGTGGAACGCACGTACACCCGGCCCGTCTGGGGAGCCGTCCAGCTGATGAGCGAGGTGGGGTCGGTCGCGGTCCGATCGTCGTTGCTGGCCAGGACGGTCGCGCCGTCGGCCGCCAGGAGGGTCAGGAGCGTATTGGCGTCCCCCAGGAGGTTGAGCGTCTCGATGGTGTAGGCCACTCCGGCCGAGGCGTCGAACGCGAGCAGGTCGGGGTCGGGTGCGCCGACGAGATCGCCGTCCCGGTCGGCGAAGTAGGTCAGATGATGGATGAATCCGCCCGGGAAGATCACCCGCGCCTCGGCCACGCTGTCGTTCGGTTCGTAGGTGTCGACGAAATATTCGACCCCCAGCTCGCGGAACACCGACACCATCTCGGGATGGCGGCCGTGCGCAAACGCGGGCTGGAACCACCCGTCCCAGAAATCCTCCAGGCTGACGTTGACGGCGGACGCGCCCGTCAGGTAATCGCGCATGACCCGCCAGTACTCGGTCTGCCGGTCCGCGAGGAGGTCCCACGGCTCGTCGGCGCCGGGAGTGTCGTCAAAGGTCCCGGGTCCGTCGAGCAGGTCCCAGAGGGCGGCCAGGACGGTCATCTCGCTGGTGGCGCCGCGGCAGACGAACGGCTCCTGGGTCTCCACGTTGAAGGAAAATTGCAGGTTGCCCGGCCCCGCCTGACCGGTCGTCCGGACGTAGTACTCGGGATAGGGCAGGTTGTAATGCCGCCTCACGGAGGCGCCCCAGAAGGTCGCGTGTCCCTCGTCGAAGGCGAGCATGAGATTCTGGTTGCAATCGCTCAGCCGGTGGCTCCCGTACGTGCTGTCGCTCCTCGAGAAGTTTTCGATGATGTAGTGCCCCATCTCGTGCAGCACCACGGTGTCGTCGTAACCGGCGTTGCGCGCCTGGGTGATGGTGTCGTTGCTCGGATTGAAGCTGGACAGATTCGGGTTGGCCGCGTTGTAGATCACGCTGAGCGTCGGCGAGGGGGCGGGCCCGCCGCGCACGACGTCGAAGTACTGCGCCCCGTGGAGAACGGCATCGTACAGGTTGAACGCCTCCCCGCCCGCGCCGGGCGCCGCCACCAGCGTGCCGACGAAGACGTCGCTTCCCGGATCGTGCCCCGTCAGGGTGACCGAGCGCACCGCCCAGAGGTCCCCCGACTGGTTGCCCGAGCGGACGTCGACCGGCACGCCGCTGCTGGTCTGCCGGCGGGCGAGACAGCGGACGTAGAGGTCGCGCACCCGGTTGTCGACCACGTGGAACACGAAGTGGCCGTTGACGTCGGTCACCCCGGTCCCGACGATCTTGGTGCCGTCGATCACCTGGACGTCGGCGAGCCGGACCGGCAGGGTGACCTCGGTCCCGCTGAACCCGTCCGGGCCGAACGGGCGGTCGACATAGAGGAAGGTGCCGCTCACGTCGTAATCGGCCAGAACCGCGGGCCCCGCGACAACCCATCCGAAACACGCCAGGGCCAGCGTCGCGGCCCGCCTCACCGGGCGACCCACCGTTCGAGCGGCGTCCCCATGACTTCGAAGGCCCCGGCGTGCGACCGGCCGCCGGCCGCGTCCGGGCCGGTCCGGAGGGTCGTCCCCTGGAACGTCCGGACGGGCGTGCCGTCGGGCAGGAGGTACGAGGCCTCCACGCGAAGCTCGTGCCGCCCGTCCGAGACCCCCCGGAGCGGCAGGGTGATGACGCGCCGCCGCCCCGCCTCGAGTCGGAACGGGGCGGCGGGCAGGGGCAGCGAGGAGACATCGACGTCCACCTCCCGCGGCGCCTGGAAGGCCACGACCAGACCGTCGAGGTCGGGACCGGCCTCGAGCTCGATGACGATCCGCCCCCGCGCCCGTCCTCCTGCCGGAAGGTCCTGGAGCTCGGCGCGCAGATCGACGAGCAGAGGCGGGATCGGCTCGACCGTGGCCGCCCCTTCCCGAGCGGGCGGCGGGGGACCCATCGGACCGGAGTGCGGCCCGGCCGCCGGGAGGGAAGCCAGTGCGGACAGCAGCAGCACGCCGAGAACTGCGGGACGCATCCTGCGGTCCCCCTCCGGGGGCCGGAAGACTGGATGTGTTGCCGGTGACGGGTCCAGGGGAACCCCCACCATGAGGCCGGGAAACCCCCCCCTAAGTACGGTGCCCCCGATCCAATGTCAAGTAGAATCAGGCCGCTCCCCGCGGTACATTCCCCGGTGGAAGGACACGCGCGATTCGATGAAAATCCTGGAATTTCGGCCGCGTTCGAAGCCGGGGGGGCGGCTCCGGGAAGACCTCGACCGGCTCCAGTCCCTGCTGGGCGAATACGGCGGCCGGCAGGCTCGCATGCGCGAGGAAGGACGGCGGCTGCGGGACGCGCTGCGCCGCTTGCGGCGGCAGATGGGGGAGCTGGCCCTCCGCCGGTCACGACTGAGCCGGAGCCTGGCCCGGCTGCGGAATGTCCCGCGAGGTCCCGGCGTCTGACGGCCATGTCGCCGCGCCGGGTCTACGCCGACCACGCCTCGACGACCCCCCCGGCCCCGGAGGTCCTCGAAGCGATGCTCCCCTTCCTGGGGGCCCGGTTCGGCAACCCCGGGAGCCTGCACTCGCGCGGGTCGGCGGCGTGCCGCGCCGTCGACGAGGCGCGCGCCCGGGTCGCCGCCCTGATCGGCTGTTCACCCCACGAGATCGTCTTCACCGGCTCGGCCACCGAGTCCAACAATCTGGCGGTCAAGGGGACCGCCCTGGCGGCGCCGTCGGACCGCCGCCTGATCCTGGCGGCCGCGACCGAGCACATCTCCGTCCTGCATCCGATCCGGTCCCTCGAGCGGCAGGGGTTCCGGTTCCGGCTTCTGCCGGTCGACCGTCAGGGTCTCCTCGACCCTGCGGTCCTCGAACGGGCCCTGTCGCCGGAGGTCCTGCTGGTGTCTGTGGCGCACGCCAGCGCCGAGATCGGGACGCTGCAGCCGATGACCGAGCTGTGCCGGATCGCCCATCGCGCCTCCGTGCCGCTCCACTGCGACGCGACCGCGACCGTGGGGCTGGCGCCGCCCCCCGCGGGCGGGGACGCGCCCGATCTGATCAGCTTCGCGCCCCACCTGTTCTACGGTCCCCAGGGAATCGGCGCCCTCCGGGTGCGCGAGGGGCTGAGACTGGCCCCCCTGATCGAAGGGGGGACCCAGGAAGGCGGGCTGCGGGCGGGGACCGAGTCCCTGGCCGCGATCGCCGGGTTCGGCGCCGCGGCCCGGCTTGCCGCCGCCGCCCGCCGCGCCCGCTCGGTCCGGGCCGCCGGATTGGCGGGCCGCCTGCGGAATCGGCTGCAACGGGAGCTGTCCGGGGCCGCCTTCACCGGCCACCCGGAGCGCCGGATCCCGGGACACCTCAGCCTGTGCGTCCCGGGCGCCGAGGCGGAGGCCCTGCTCGAGGCGCTCGACGAGGCGGGTATCGAGGCCGCCAGCGGTTCCCCCTGCACCACCGCGGTGCGCAAACCGTCCCACGTGCTCGAGGCGATGGGTCTCGACCCGGTGGTGGCGCGGGGGGCGCTGGTGTTCTCGTTCGGCGAGACGAGCGGCGACCACGACCCGGACCGGGTGGCTGAGGCGCTGGTCCCGGCGGTCGACAGGCTGCGGCGCCTGAGCCCGCTCTGAGCGTCTCAGTCGAGGGGGTCGAGGACGAGACCCGTCAGGATTTTCGGATAGAAATAGGTCGACTTCTGGGGCAGCCGATAGCCACCGCGCCGGGTGACGTCGATCACCTGATCCATCCGGGTCGGGTTCATCAGCACCGCGAGATCGACGTCGGGCCGGCCGGCACGGACGGCCCATTCCGCCTCATCCTTGACGTACTCCAGGTTTTCCTGCCGCGCCTGGGCCTCCTGCGAGATGCCCAGGATCCCTTCGAGCACGAGGCGATGCAGGAGGACGACGTCCAGCCGGCGGAGCGGCGCCGGGACGCCGGCCATCTCCGGCCGCTCCAGCCCGCGCCCCTCCTTCCAGCGCGCCACCAGATACCCCGGTTCGCCGCGCAGCCGCAGCCCGAACACGCCGGAGGCTTCCCGGTGCTCGCCGAGCGCCCGGCCGAGCGCGGCGGCATCGCCGATCGGGGCGAGCTCGAACAACTCGCCGAGCCGGGCGCGGAACCGGGCGCCCTCGAACCGCGGCAGGGCGCGCACGATGCGGTGGATCGGGTAGATCGCCAGCCCGGGATCGTCGAGACTGCAGAGATAGGCCAGGACCTCGCCGGCGTCCCCGCGTCCTTCGGCCCGCCGCGCCTCATGATAGGCCAGCGCCGATTCGTAGCGGTGGTGCCCGTCGGCGATCAGGGCCCATGCCGTCTCGAGGCGCTTCGAAAGCTCCTCCTGGCGCCCGCGATCGGGGATCCGCACGACGCGGCTCAGCGTGCCGTGGTCGTCCGCCGCTTCGAACTCCGCCCCCGCGGCGAACGCCTGCCCGAGCAGGGAGGCCACTCCCCCACCGGGATCCGGATGGAGCAGGAACAGGGCGGACAGATGGGTGCGGGTCGCCGCCAGCAGGCGCTCGCGATCGACGCGCGGCTGTACCAGGGTCTGCTCGTGCGGAATCACCACGCCGTCCTCGAACGGGTGCAGCCGCAGGCGCGCGAAGAAGCCGCGCCGGACCGCGTCGCCCCCGCCGGGAGCCCGGTACCGCTGCTCGCAGGCGTAGAACGCCGGGGTTGCGTCGCGCGCCAGGACCCCCGCGTCGATCCACTCCCGGAGCCGGCCGGCCGCCGCGCGATACGGGTCGTCGCCGCCGTCGCGCGGCAGATCGAGGTGCACGATGTTGCGGGGGTGGCGCGCCGCGAGGGCGGCGCGGGTCTCCGGGGGAATCACGTCGTAGGGCGGCGCGACGAGGCGATCGAGATCCTTGAGGAGCCCGGGTCCGTAGAGCAGGCCGCGCAGCGGGTGGATGACCGGCATGGGCGACTCAGTTCCCGTCCACGATCCGCTCGAGGCCGAGTCTGTCCTCGAGGACCCGCAGGAAATCCTCTTCGATGATTCCGGAGGAGCGCCGGTCGGTCAGGACCCGGATCCGGCGCCGTCGATCGACCCCATGGACCAGGAGGCGGGCCCGCAGCCTGAGCTCGGTCCCCCGTCCCCTGCGGGCCAGGACGGCGTCGAGCGACACCTTCCCCTCCTTCACCTTGACCATCTGCAGGATCGGGTAACGCGGCCCCATCTGCGGCGGCGGTTCGGCGACCTGCTCGGAATAGGCGTCCTGGTCGAAGTCGACGAACGAGGTCTTCACCGCCATCGCTTTCTCGTCCACCTCCTCCGGCGGATACCCCCGGGACTCGAGCGTCTCCAGGAGCCCCTTCCAGAGCTTCCTCGGCTTGATCCGGTAGACGCGGACCTGGTAGGGGGACAGGACGTCGGGGTGGATTTCCGGTTCCGAAGCCGGGGGTGGGGACTCCTCGCCGCCGGGCGGCTCCGCGCCGGAAGGCGGAACGGAGTCTCCGGTCCCCTCCGGCGGTTCCTCCCCGCCCGCCGCCGGGCCGGGGGCCGCCCACAGCAACGCGAGGCCGAGGAGCAGGAGGACCCACGGCCGCAGCCGGCCCGTGGCGGCGCGGGGGCGCGCCGCGGTTCCGATGGGGCACCGGACGTCTCGAAGCTGCACCGGTCCTCCGACGAGCAGGAGGCCGCAGTATAGCGGGATCGGCCCGGCCGGAAAAGCGGAACTCCGGGAACCGCGGCGGAGGCCGCGACCGCGGGGGCATCGGGAGCCCGGCTTCAGGCGGTGGCGGTTCTCGGAGGATCCTTCCGATCGCCCGCGGCCATCAGCACGGCGGTCGCCAGCTCCTCGAGCCGGAAGGGTTTGTCGACACAGGGACGACCGGAGCGGGCAAGGAAGCTCTGGGTCTCGGGCTGGAGCGTATCGCCGGAGGCGAAGACCACGCGGCCGGCCTGCTCGGGCCAGCGCTCGCCGATGGCCTGGAACAGCGCCCGGCCGTCCATCTCCGGCATCTTGAGATCGAGGAGGAGGACATCGTAGGTCCGCCGCTCGAGCTTCTCGAGGGCCTCGCGGGCGCTGGCCGCGGTGTCGACCTGGTAGCCGCGCTGCCCGAAGGCGTCCACCAGCAGATCGAGGATGACCGCTTCATCGTCGACGGCCAGGACGCTCAGGGGGCGGCCCGATTCCGGGGTGGGGACCAGCGGGGCCTCCGCCGCGCGCTCGGCGACCACCGGCAGCTCGATGAACACCGTCGTCCCCTTCCCCGATTCGCTTTCCGCCCAGATCCGGCCGCCGTGATCCCGGACGATCCCGTAGGAGACCGCCAGCCCGAGACCGGTCCCCTCCCCCACGGGCTTGGTGGTGAAGAACGGATCGAAGATCTTCCCCAGCGCCTCCGACGGGATGCCGGCTCCATCGTCCTCGACCCGGACCAGGATGCGCCCGTCGCGCAGGGTGCTGGTCAGGGTCAGGGTGCCGTGCCCCCGGTGGTTGGCGACGGCGTACTGCGCGTTGTTGATCAGGTTGAGCAGCACCTGCTGGATCTGGTTGAAGTCGAGCATGGTCTTCGGCAGGTCGGAATCGAGCCGCCGCACCACGCTCAGGTTGTTGACCCGCAGCTGGTAACCCTTGAGATCGAGCGTCTTCTCGATGATCCCGTTGAGTCCCAGATACTTCTTTTCGATCGGGTGGCGGCGGGCGAAGGACAGGAGGTTCTGGACGATCTTCTGACAACGCAGCGCCGACTCGAAGATCCGATCGATCGCCTTCTGCTGCCGGGCGTCCATCGGTCCCGTCATGAGGAGCTGCGCGTATCCCAGGACCCCGGCGAGCGGGTTGTTGAGCTCGTGGGCCACGCCGCTGACCAGCTCGCCCATCGCCGAGAGCTTCTCGGCCTGGACCAGGTGGCGGCGGGTGTTCCTCAGCTCGGTGATGTCCTTGATGATCCCGACGGTGCCGGACGGGGCGCCGCCCTCGTCCCGGAGCAGCGCGGCGGAGAGCAGCACGTCACGCAGGGTTCCGTCCTTGCAGCGCACGCGGGTCTCGAAGCCGGGCATCGGCCCGGTCTCGCGGAGAAGCCCTTCGAGGCGGCCGCGCGCCACCGGCTCCGGGAGGAGATCGGCGTAGCCCTTCCCGATCACCTGGCTCCGCGGCAGTCCCAGCATCGCCTCGCCGCCGCGGCTGAACTCGGTGATCCGCCCCTCCAGGTCGGTGGTCAGGATCAGGTCCGGGAAGTGTTCCAGGATGTTCTGCAGCTTGTCGGCGGTCTCCTTGCGGGATCGCGCCACGGCCGCCACGCGCTCGTAGAGGAGCGCGTTCTTGATGGCGTTGGCGGAGGCGTTGGCGACCACCTGGCAGGCGGTGATCTCGTCCGCGGTGAAGCGGCGGTCCTCGCGCGCGGCCCGCAGGAACAGCATCCCCAGCAGGCTGTCGCGGAACAGGATGGGCAGGACCAGGATCGAGTGGAATCCGAGGCGTTCGAGGGACGAGCTCACGTCCTTCAGGATCGGCTCCCGCGTGATGTCGTCGATCACCACCGCCTGGCGGCTGGCGATCGCCTTGCGGATCTCCGGGTATTTTTTCAGATCGATCACCAGCCCGCTGATGCGACGATCGTCGCTGCTGGCAAGGACGGTGCAGTTCTCCTCCTGTTCGTCGACCGTCAGGATCGAGCATCGCAGGGCGTTGACCAGCCCGGCGATGCGCCGCACGATGACATAGAGGACCTCGTGGAGATCGAGGGTCGAGGTCGTGGCGGCGGTCACCTCGTGGAAGATCTGCAGCTCGTCCTTTTCGCGCTCCACCCGCCGGAACCGGTCCTGATCCGCGCGCGCCTGGCTCACCAGGTAGCCGTAATAGAGCGCGGCGACGTAGAGGAACGGCACCCGGAGCAGGACCGCCGCCATCGAGGCCTCCCCACCGGCGCCCCGGGCCGTCAGGTAGAGATAGAACCCCGAGACGACCGTCGCGCCGACCATGATGCGCGGCAGGTCCCGTCCGAGGGCGGCGAGCAGGAGGTTGAGGAAGAAGGCCAGCGGCAGATGGACGCGTTCCAGTCCGGCGTGGAACAGCGCCAGCGACACCAGACAGGTGTCGGCGATCACTACCAGGTACTCGATGTTCCGGGAGCGGAACCGCGCCTCGGGGAGGAAGGAGAGGCCGGCGTTGCTGGCGACGAAGGCCAGGACCAGCATCACTTCGAAGGAGGCCCAGGCGACGGCGCGGCCGGGCGGCACCAGGAGCACGGCCGTCGCCAGGATGAGCATCCAGCGCAGCGCCAGACGAACCGTCTTGGCGCTGCCCGGTTCCGCGGAATGAAGCGACAGCCTCAGGCGCACGTCTCCCCCGGGGCAGGTCCCCCGCCGACGAGTCCAATATAGGAGCGCGCGGCCGCCGCGCAAGGCGCGGACGCGCTTTCGCTTCCTTGACTTTTGAGGTTCCCGTCGTAGAATCTGCTCGCCATGCACAACAGAATGACCCGTTCGGCACGGCTGGCCGCGGCCGCCGGCGCCTGCCTGCTTCTCCTCTGGGCCCCCCTTCCGGCGCAGGTCGATACCTCCACCTTCAAGGAGGTGGACTTCAGCGGGTTGACCGAGGCCCAGAAGCGGATCGCGGTGAAGATCATGCAGGCGGAGCCCTGCAACTGCGGGTGCAAGCTGACCATCGCCACCTGCCGCGACAAGGATTCCTCCTGCCGTCGCAGCCTGATCTTCGCCCGCTCGATCATGGACGGGCTGCGCGAAGGGAAGCCCGAGGCGGAGGTGGTCAAGCTCCTGCGCGCCAAGACCGCGACCTTCGTCGAGGCGAAGCTCCCGGACGACAGCGGCGCCGTCTACAACCTGCACGTCGGCGACAGCCCGGTCCGCGGCCCGAAGAACGCGCCCGTCACCATCGTGGAGTTCTCGGATTTCCAGTGCCCCTACTGCGCCGGGCTGCAGGAGACGCTCGATCGGATCCTGAAGACCTTCCCGCGCGACGTGAAGCTGGTGTACAAGCAGTACCCGCTCAACATCCACCAGTACGCGCGGCAGGCGGCGGCCGCCTCGTTCGCGGCCCACGCCCAGGGCAAATTCTGGCCGCTGCACGACAAGATGTTCCAGAACTTCACGGCGATCAACGAGGAGAACATCAAGCGCTGGGCCCGGGAGTCCGGGCTCAACATGTCCGAGTTCGAGAAGGCGATGCAGTCGGGCCGCTACGAGCCGCTCATCCAGAAGGACATCGCCGACGGCGCTGCCGCCAAGGTCCTCGGGACGCCGACCATCTTCGTCAACGGGCGCCGGCTCCAGGAGCGCTCCTTCGAAGCGTTCCGGAAGGCGGTCCAGGACGAGCTCGCCGCCGTCAAGGCCGCCGCGCCCGCCACCCCCCGGACCGCGCCCCCGCGCAAGACCGGGAACTGACCGTCCCGGTTTCGCGCCACCACCACCCCGCCGATCAGCGCGCCGCGGTTCGCGGGAGAGCGGCGATCAACTCCTTGAGGCCCGCCGCCCCCTCCTGATCCGGCGCCAGCCTCAACGACGCTTCCAGATGGAACCGGGCGCGCTCCGGGTCGCCGAGGCGGTGCGCGTAGAGAAGACCGAGGCTGCGATGGGCGTCGTCGAGGGAGGGATCGATCTCCAGGGCGCGGCGGTACGCGGCGGCCGCTTCCGCGGCCTTTCCCTCGCGGGCGAGCAGGAAGCCCAGGAAGTTGGCGGCACGCGCGGAGGGCGGGACCCCCTCCGAGGCCGAGCGGAATGCCCGCTCGGCCTCGGCGCGGCGTCCCTCGCGGAGGAGCGCCTCCCCCCGGCCGCGCTGCGTCTCGGGGAGATCCGGTGCCAGACGGTGCGCCTCCCGGAACTGGAGGTCGGCCTCCGGCAGCCGTCCGGCGGCCGCCAGGGCGTCCGCGAGGTTGACGCGGAACACCGCGAAGTCCGGTTCGAGCGACACCGCCCGGCCGAGCCGCTCGATGGCGCGTTCGCGTTCGCCGCGGCGAAGCGCCATCGAGCCCAGGTTGTTCCAGGCGCGGCCGGCCCGCGATGGGGCCCGCTCGACGACCTTCAGGAACTCGGCCTCGGCCGCCTGTTCGTCGCCGGCCGCCATCAGGGCCATGCCGCGGTTCACCGCGACGTCCGGGTCTCCCGGCGCCCGCGCCGCCGCCCGATCCAGGAGCTCCAGGGCCTCCCCGACGCGTCCCTGCTGCAACACCGCCATGCCCAGGTTGACGAGGGCGTCCTGGAACCCGGGATAGATGGCGAGGGCGGCCCGATAGTGCGTCTCCGCGGGACTGAAAGCGCTCCGCCTGAGATGGGCGTTCCCGAGGTTGAAGCGGATCCGCGTGCTCCGCGGCGAGACGCGCGCCGCGCTCTCGTACAGGGAGAAGTCGTCCCGCCAGTCGGACACCCGCGCCGCCGCGCGCGCCGCGGCGCCCCCGATCAGGAGG
>JBOGOE010000308.1:0-8425 GCA_050747445.1 Candidatus Polarisedimenticolia bacterium
AGGAGATACTCCACCGATTCCGATGGATGCCGCGCGACGCGGAGCTCCAGTGTTTCGTACACCCCGCGATCCGCGTCGGCGAGCTCGATGTCGAAGGCGTGCATCGTCGCGGTCAACGCCATGGTCGTCTCTCCGGCTCACTTCTTTTCATTCACGTCTGCGGGAACCAGTGCTGCGTCCGAGTGCACGCGGCGCAGACGGAGAGCATGACCGGGACCTCGACGAGGACCCCGACGACGGTCGCGAGCGCGGCTCCCGAGCCGGACCCGAACAGGGTGATGGCGACCGCCACCGCACCACCAGGTCGCTCGCCCCTGCAACGAGGAATCCGACGATAGGGGCGAACAGCACCAGCATGATCAGATCGTTGAGCGAGACCTGGATGAGCGTGTAGGCCGGATCCCCGTCGGTCAGGTACGACCAGACGAAGACCATGGCGGTGCAAGGCGCGGCCGCCAGGATGATGACCCCGGCGACGTACTGGTCCGCGAGCTCGGCGCCGATCCATGGGAGGAACAGATGCTTGAACAAGACCCACGCCAGGAACGCCATCGAGAGCGGCTTCACAACCCAGCGTTTCATGACGCACACGCGGATCAGGCCGCGACGAACCATCCCGCCGCAGGTCGGTGGTCCCCATCATCCCCGGACTCACGCACATGGTCTCATGTCTCCCGCTGTTCGATACGCTCGGAAGTGAAGGTGCCGGACGCGCCGACCCGCGTCGCCGGAGGCCGGATGGATCCGACCGCCGGCCCTTTCGGTGCTAGGCTGTGCCGCGCCGTCGAGAGCCTCGGCTTGCGGCGAGGGGACGGGATGACGACGATCGATCCGGGGGCGCGCCGGATCCTGACGGGCCTCGCGGCCGCCGCGATGGCGTCGTGCGTGGCGTGCGCGGATGGGCCGGCGACGATCCCGGCGGACGCCGGCGCGGGTGATGCCTGGTTCGACCGCGCGGTCGCCCCCCCGGTCGCGGAGAGACGGCCGCACACCATCGAGCGTCACGGACGGACCTTCGTCGACGACTATCACTACCTGCGCGACCGGTCGGATCCTCAAGTCATCGCCTACATGGAGGCGGAGAGCGCCTACGCCCGCGCGGCGATGGCGCCGGCCGCGCCGCTCCGGAAGACGCTCTACGACGAGATGGCGGCGCGGCTGGCGCCCGTCCACAGGTCGGAGCCGGAGCGGGACGGCGGCTACCTCTATCACACGCGCCACGATCCGGACCGGCAGTATCCGATCCACTACCGCAAAAAGGATGTCCCCGGCGCCGCCGAGGAGATCGTCCTCGACGAGAACGTCATCGCCGGGGAGCGCGGCTTCTTCCATCTCGGCGACCTCGAGGTGAGCCCGGACGGCAGGCTCGCGGCCTACACGGTCGACACCGATGGCAGCGAGCGGTACACGATCCGGATCAGGGATCTGGCGGGCGGGCGCCTCCTCGACGACCGGATCGAGGGGGCCTTCGAGGCGGTCGAGTGGGCGAACGATTCGAAGACCCTCTACTACACGACGATCGATTCAACATTCAGACCGTACCGGCTGCACCGGCACCGCCTCGGCGCCGATCCGGCCGCCGACGAGCGGCTGTTCCAGGAGGACGATCTCGCCTACTACCTGAGCCTCCGGAAGACCAGGAGCGGCCAATTCCTGGTCCTTCACCTGGAGAGCGTCATCACCGCCGAGGAATATCTCATCGACGCCGGCGATCCCGCCGCCCGGCCGCGGCTCATCGAGCGGCGCCGGAACGGGACGCTCTACGCCGCCGAACACTGGGGGGACCGGCTGTACATCCGGACGAGCGACCTTGGATCGCCGTCCCGGCTGGTCGCGGCCCCGCTCGCCGACCCCTCGCGCCCGCGCTGGACCGACGTCATCCCCCAGGGGCCGGACCTCGTGATCGAGGACGTCCAGGCCTTCTCCCGGCACCTGGTCCTGCTCGAGCGCCGGGAGGGGATGCGGGAGATCCGGATCCTCGACCTCCCGGGCCACGCGGCGCGCTTCCCGCGCCTTCCCGAGCCGATCCATACGATCCGTCTGCTGCGCAACCCCGGGTTCGACGCGACGGCGGTGCGCTTCGCGTACGAGTCGCCGCTGACGCCGGAGTCGATTTATGGGGTGGATCTGGCGACCGGGGAGATGCGCCTCCTGCGGCGACGCGACATCGGCGGCGGGTTCGACCCCGGCCGTTACGAGACGACCCGCGTCCACGCCACCTCGGCGGACGGCACACGGGTGCCGATCCTCCTTGTCCAGCGCCGCGGGACGCGGCCCGACGGTCGCAATCCCCTCCTCCTGTACGCCTACGGTTCGGGCAACCTCATGGTCGAGCCAGGCTTCTCGCCGGAGGTGATGAGCCTCCTCGACCGCGGCGTGGTGTACGGCATCGCGCAGATCCGGGGCGGCGGCGAGCTGGGGCGGGCGTGGGCCGAGCAGGCACGGCTCCTGAACAAGGTGACCTCGTTCACCGACTTCATCGCCTGCGCCGAGCATCTCGCCGCCACCGGATACACGGCGCGCGACCGCCTGGCGATCGAGGGGGGGAGCGCCGGTGGTCTCCTGGTCGGGGCGGTGGTCACCATGCGCCCCGATCTGTTCGCCGCCGCCGTGGCCGAGGTCCCGTTCGTGGACGTGCTCAACACCCAGGAGGACGCGACGCTCCCGCTCGTCGTGACCGGCTGGGAGGAGTGGGGCGACCCGCGCCGCCGCGACCACTTCGACGTCATGCTGTCGTACTCGCCGTACGACAACGTCGCGGCCCGCGACTACCCTCACATGTTGATCACCGGCGGTCTCAACGACCCCCGCGTCCCGTTCTGGGAACCGGTCAAATGGACGGCGCGGCTCCGGGCGACGAAGACCGGCGACCGGCTCCTCCTGCTGAAGATGAACATGGGAGCCGGCCACGGCGGCGCCTCCGGCCGGTACGACGTCCTCGAGGATGCAGCCTTCAAGTACGCCTTCGTCCTGAAGGCGCTCGGGGTCGGTCGGTAGATCGGCCGTTCGAAATCGTAACCTGCTCCTGAACCCCAATCCCCCTCCCGATGGCGGCCCCGACGGTGGCGTGGTCGGCGTGAGCGCACCTAGATTCTCCGCGGGAGGTCAGGAGCATGGAACCGGCAGTCCGACCCGCTCCTCCGGCGCGGCCGCGGCGGTTCCGCCGCCCGGTGGCGCGGCTCTTCGCCGTGTTGACGCTCGTGCTCGCGGGTTGCCACGGCTGGTATCTCCCGCAGGTATGGCGGCTGCGGGAGCACAACCCGCGGACGAGCGCCTTCATGCAGGGCGGTCTCCGACGGCTGCAGTCGAGCGATCCGATGGCGCGCCTCCGGCACCGCTGGGTGCCGTACGAAGAAATCTCCGGGCACCTGAAGCGCGCCGTCGTCGCCGCCGAGGATCAGCGGTTCCTCGACCACGATGGGTTCGACATCGAAGCCATCCAGGAGGCCTTCGAGGAGGGCGCGCGCCGGGGGCGCATCCGCCGCGGCGCCTCGACGATCAGCCAGCAGCTCGCCAGGAACCTGTTCCTCTCGCCACGACGCACCTTCCTGCGCAAATCGCAGGAAGCCGTGATCACGGTCATGATCGAGCAGGTGCTCGGCAAACGGCGCATCCTGGAGATCTATCTGAACGTGATCGAATGGGGAAGCGGTGTCTACGGCGCCGAAGCCGCGGCGCAGCACTACTACGGGAAGGCCGCCGTGGATCTCGAACCCGAGGAGGCGGCGCGGCTCGCCGCGATGATCCCGAGCCCGCGTCTCTACACGCACAATCCGAGCACGCCGTACCTCGAGCAGCGGACGGAAATCCTGCTCGCCTCGATGGAATACGTCCGCGTTCCCTGAGCACCCCCGGTATCCCGTGTCAGGGATACACTACGGAATTCCCGTGACCAAGATCCTGCTGGTCGGCGGAAGCGGCTATTTCGGCAGCGCCCTGGCGTCGGAGCTCCTGCGCGACACGGAGTGCGTGGTCGTCCTGGCTGGCCGCACCCGCGTCACATTGGAGCGCGTCCGCAGTCTCCTGGGAGACCATCCGCGGATCGAGACCCGCGTCCTGGACCTGCACGAGCCCGGGACCGTCGCGCCGGCCCTCTCCGGTGCCGGCGTCGCCGTCTGCGCGGCCGGTCCCTTCCGGCGCCTGCCCGTCACGCTCGCCGCGCTCTGTCTCGAGCGCGGCGTGCACTACCTGGACCTCGCCGACGACCGGGGCTTCGTCGCGCGGGTGCGCGCCCTGGCGGCGGGAGCGGCGGATGGCCCGGCCGTCTGTCCCGGGTGGTCCGCGGTGCCCGCTCTGTCGGGGCTGCTGGTCCGGATCGCCTCGGAAGGCATGGAACGGGTGGATTCGATCGATGTGCAGATCGCCCCCGGCAACCGCGCTCCCCGGGAGACGGGCACCGTCGCCTCACTGCTGGCCTCGGTCGGCCGGTCCTTCGCGGTGCGCGCGAACGGAGCCTGGCGCCAGGTCGCCGGCTGGTCGGAGCCGAAGACGTTTCATTTCCCCCCGCCGATCGGGCCCCGGACCGGCTACCTGGTGGACGTCCCGGACCACGAGCTCTTTCCCGCAATCTTCGGCGCGGGTCGCGTCGAGTTCCGCGTGGGGGCCGAGCTCTCCTTCCTGAACCGCGGTCTTTCGGCCCTGGCCTGGATTTCCCGCCGGGGGATGGTCCGCGACTGGACGCGCTGGACCCTCCTGTTCCGCGCCTCGATGGCGACCCTTGGCTGGCTGGGGCATGACTGGGGGGCCGTGGGGGTCGAGGTCCTGGGACGCCGCGCGGGGCGGCCTGTCGCCCGGCGGGCCTGCGTGCTGGCCGAGCGGCGGGGGCACCTCATCCCGGTCCTGCCCGCCGCGGTCATGACGGCCGAGCTGCTCTCGGGGCGGGTCCGCGGCGGCCTGGTCCCCGTCGACCGCTGGCTGGATCGGCCGCGCCTGGAGGAGGAATGCTGTCGGCGCGGCTACCGCGTGGTCGTCGAGGACCTTTCTTGAACCCCTGGCGCCGTCTGAGCCGGGCGGCCTTCATCGCCCTGACCCTGCACCTGGTCGCGGGGCTGGCCATGGCCCTGGTGCTGCGCCGCGGCCTGGAGACGAACGCCGATCTTCTGGACCGGCTTCGATTCCTGGCGGAGCACGCCGGCCTCTGGCGCGTCGCCTGGCTCGCCTGGAACGCGGCCGCGCTCTCGATCATCTACTTCTACGTCGCCTTTGCCAGGGCGCACGCAGGGAACGGGGCGCCCATGCGCGTGGCCGTCCTGCTGGGAGCCGCGGGGGTGGTCACGGATCTGTGCGCCGAGGCGATCGAGATGTTCGCGCTTCCTGCTCTGGCGGCCGGGGCCTTGGCCGGGCGCGGGGCGCTGTCCCTGTTCTTCTCCACGCACCGCCTCGCGGTGCTGCTCACGGGATTCCTGGCCAACGGGCTCTACACCGTGGCCGCGGTCGTGTTGTGCTGGGCCGCGCGCCGCGTCTATCCCCGTTGGACACTCGCGGCGGGAATGGGGGTCGGGGCTTCCGGGGCGTGGCTGTCGGCGGCCGCGCTGCTGGATTCCACGGCCGGGATGATCTGGTCCAATGCGGTGTTGATCCCCTGCCTCGCGCTCTGGCAGGCGGGCGTGGCCGCCGCGGCCTCGGTGCGCGCGCGCGACACCGCGCCGCCGCCTGCCGGGACCAGGCCGCTCGTCGTCTACGACGGCGCCTGCGGCATCTGCGCCGGCAACCTGCCCTGGCTCCATCGTCTGGATTGGCTGGGGTTCTTCGACGACCTCCCGTATCAATCCGAGGAAGTCTACCGGCTCTTCCCGCATCTGCGCCGCAGCGCCTGCGAGCAGGCGCTGCAGCTCGCTTTCCCTGACGGCAGGGTCCACGCGGGCGCGGACGCCTTCCGCGAGGTCTTCCTCCGAATGCCCGCGACGCTCCCCGCGGGGCTATTGATGGCGATACCGCCCCTCCCCTGGCTGCTGCGCCGGCTCTATCCTCTCCTGGCCCGCAACCGATACCGCCTGGGCGGACATTGTCCGGTCGATCCGGCCAGACCCCGCAAGGCATCGGGTCGCCCCGAGTGAACCCTTCGAGCTCGGAGTCCCCGGCGTCTTCGACTCGCGGTCTCGCGGGCGCTCACGCCTACCAGCCGGTCTGCTGGAGCGCGTTGCGCTGGAGCGTGAGGTTCGGCGCCGGCCGATCCGCACGGGTGAGGTACCAGGCGAGGTCGGAGAGATCCTGGTCGGCCGGCTCAGGGCTCGATGGCGTAGTCGATGGTCACGACCACGCGCGCCACCTTATCGATTGTGGTCTTGTCGTAGGTGCCGCCGTATTCGGATCCATCGGCGCCGGCGCCCGGGGCCAGGATGTTGAAGGCCCCTTGCGAGGCCGTTCGCATGCTGCCTGCCTTCACTCCGCCATTCTTTGCGAACTCCTCCGCGCGGGCGCGCGCATCGCGAGTGGCGGCACCGATCAGCGACATCTTGACCTGCTCCAGGCTGGAAACCATGTACTGCGGTTCGCCATACTCGATCGGATGGCCGTCTGCCTTGAACTGCACCGCGGCCTTCCGCGCCTTCGCGACCACGTCGAGATCCTTCACCGTGACGACGATGCCATGGCTGCCGTTGAATCCCTTCTGGATGGCGCGCCAGCGCCCGTTGGGCGTCTCCTCCTGTTCCATGTTCGGCGTAATCGATTCTCCCAATTCCACGAGCGCGGCGCCGCCCAGACCCTGGGCTTCGAGGAACGTGCGCAACTCCGGAAATTCCTTGCGCATCCTGGCGAGTGTCTCGGGGAAGGTGGCTCCCTTGACGCTCACCCTGACGGCCCACTCGGCCAGATCGGAGCGTACCTGTCGTTCCGCCAGACCCTTGTATGGAAATCGTCTGACGCCCGGCGCCGATGTTCCGAAACTGTGCGCCGAGGACGGCCGCCGCGATGATCGCGCCGAGCGCCAGCACGACGGCGGAGAGGAGCCCGGCGGATCGCTGCGAAGCGGCTGTGTCCATCGTATTCCCCTCGAGTGCGTATGCTTGGCCGGGTAGCGTTCGTCTCGAGTTCGGAGTCTACACGATTGGGCCTCCTTTCGACCGGACCGGATCGTGGCGGGACGATGCAGCATGGCTCCTGGCTCGAGGGCGGGTGCGGTATCATCCCCCGCCCGGGCACGGCTCGGGACGCGGTCCCCGTGCGACGGGGCGCATCGCGCTTCCGGAGGGAGCTGGCAAGGAGTGACCCCATGAGCCCCAGGATCGCAATCGTGACGCTTGCCTGCGCCCTGTTCGTGATCGTGTCGGCGTCGGACCCGGCGTGGAGCGCCCCGGCGGAGCCCGGACCGGCGCCCGGCGGCGATCCCGCCGTCGCAGTCGACGCCGTCTTCGCCCCGTTCGACCGGACCGGATCCCCCGGGTGCGCTCTGGGCGTCGTCCGCGACGGCCGGCTGATCCAGGCGCGCGGCTACGGCATGGCGAACCTGGAGCACGGGGTGCCGATCACCCCGACCACGGTGTTCGACATCGGGTCGACCTCCAAGCAGTTCGCGGCGGCCAGCATCGTCCTGCTGGCGCTCGACGGGAAGCTGTCGCTGGACGACGACATCCGCCGGCACCTTCCCGGGATCCCGGCGTACCGCCGGCCGATCACCATCCGGCACATGCTCAATCACACGAGCGGCCTCAGGGACTACCTGGAGCTGATGGGGCTGACGGGCGTGAACTTCGACGGGGTGGCCACGGCGGAGGACGCGCTGGCGATCCTGGTGCGGCAGCGGGACACGAACTTCCCGCCGGGCGACGAGTACCTGTACTGCAACTCCGGTTTCTTCCTGCTGTCGGAGATCGTCCGCCGGGTCTCGGGAAAGACGCTGCGTGAGTTCGCGCGGGAGCGCATCTTCGAGCCACTCGAGATGCGCCAGACGCACTTCCACGACGACCACACGATGATCGTCCCGCGGCGCGCTACGGGCTACGCCCCCGTGGACGGCGGCGGCTTCCGGATCGACATGTCGGGCTTCGAGCAGACCGGCGACGGCAGCGTCCTGACGACGGTCGAGGACCTGGCGCGCTGGGACCGCAACTTCTACGACCCGAAGGTGGGGGGCCGCGCGATGCTCGACGCCCTGCACACGCGCGGCAGGCTGAACGACGGCGGGACGATCGACTACGCCCTGGGTCTGGTCGTGGACGAGTACCGCGGTCTGAAGCGGGTCAGCCACGGCGGCTCGTGGGCCGGATACCGGGCGCAGCTGATGCGCTTTCCCGACGAGCGTTTCTCGGTCATCTGCCTCTGCAACCTGTCCACGTCCAACCCGACCGCCCTGGCGCGCCGCGTCGCGGACATCCACCTGGCGGATCGCTTCACGAAACCGCCGGAGGGCGGGTCGATGTCGCCAGCGGCCCTCGCCGCGGCCGCCCCGGCGCCGCCGGGCCCCGCGGGCGCCGATCCGGCGGCC
>JBOGOE010000309.1:0-15225 GCA_050747445.1 Candidatus Polarisedimenticolia bacterium
GGAACAGTTGGCTGATTCGCACCCCGGGACCTGCCGACCGCGGCGGGCGGTCCGCTCAATTGGTACATCGATTTGACGATGAAACCCCGCCCCGGCAGGCGCGACGCACGCCGGGCGGACGAAACGACACCCAATAAGCCTCCGATATACCCCGTACGCGCAACCTGTCAATTGGAAATCGGCCGGTCGTCGGACCGTGTTTCATCGGCTGCGACTTGACGGCCGGATGGCGCACGACCCGTCGACCGGCTCCCGGGCGGCGGACGGACAGGGTTCAGCGCCCCGCGGCCGGTTCCCGGACGGCGCCGCGGCGCCAGAAAAAGTAGACGGGGATGCCGGTCAGGATGATCAGCAGGCCGGGCCAGATCGTCTGCGTGCGGTACAGGATCAGGACGAGCATGATGATCGAGGCCAGGGCGATGTACAGGGCGGGCACGACCGGGTAGCCGAAGGCGCGGTAGGGGCGCTCGGCGGCGGGGCGGGTGCGGCGCAGGACGAAGATGCCGGCGATGGTCAGGACGTAGAACACCAGCACCGAGAAGACCACGTAGTCGAGGAGGGCGCTGTAGACGTTGCCGTACCGCTCGACCCCGGTCGCCGCGTCGAGCAACGGCGCGCCGGCGGCATCCCGCAGCCGGGTGCGCGGCAGGACCAGGATCGACGTCCAGATCCCCTGCAGCACCAGACCGACGGCCGGCACGTGCCGGTCATTGAGCCGGCCGGTCGAGCGGAAGAACAGGCCATCCTTCGCCATGGCGTAGTAGACGCGCGCCCCGGCCAGGATCAGGCCGTTGTTGCATCCGAATGTCGAAATGATGATGGCGACCGCCATGATCGCCGCCCCGGCGTCGCCGAAAATCGCCTGAAGGACCGCCGTCGCCACCCGATCGTCGGGCGCCTGCTGGATCTGCGCCAGCGGCAGGGTGACGACGTAGGCCAGATTCGCCAGGACGTAGAGGGTGATCACCAGCCCGGTCCCCAGGGCGAGCGACAGCGGGATGTCGCGGCGCGGATCCTTCACCTCCCCGGCGGTGAAGGTGATGTTGTTCCAGGCATCGGACGAGAACAGCGACCCGACCTGGGCGACGCACAGGGCCACCACCAGCCCGAACAGACCGGCCGAGGCGGTGACCGCCGGCACGAACGAGAAGTCCGGCTGGATGGCCGCGGCGCCCGCCGGCGTCCAGAAGGCGGTGAAGTTGGCCGCCAGGGCCTCGTGATTGCGGCCCACCAGGAGGCCGAGGAGGATGAGCCCGAGAAGGGACAGCGTCTTCGCCGAGGTGAAGACGTTCTGGATCCACCTCCCGAACCGCAACCCCCGGGTATTGATGAAGGTGAGCAGCAGCACCATGGCGATCCCGATCGCCTGCTGCACCGACAGGCTGACCGCGTAGTCGCGCGACAGGTTGATCGGCGGGACGATCCAGGCGGACGGCGAGATCGACGGGAACAGGACGCCCAGGAAGCGCGCGAAGCCGATGGCGACCGCGGCGATGGTCCCGGTCTGGATGACCAGGAACAGGGTCCAGCCGTAGAGGAACCCCCAGAGCGGCGACCAGGCCTCGCGCAGATAGACGTACTGGCCGCCGGCCGCCGGCATCATCGCCGCCAGCTCTCCGTAGGAGAGGGCCGCGGTGAGGGTCAGCAGACCGGTGATGACCCAGGTCAGGACCAGGAGACCGGCCGAGCCGACCTGTCGCGCGATGTCGGCCGAGACGATGAAGATGCCGGAGCCGATCATCGACCCGGCGACGATCATCGTCGAGTCGAGCAGCCCCAGGCCCCGGATGAAACCGGTCGATTGGTCTTCGGTGGACGCGTCCGGCGGCGACATCGTGGCCGGTCTCTCCGCGGACTCCGGCGCAACGCGAACGCGGAGCCTACTTCAGCCCGCTCCGCCGGCGCAAGTCGCGCGGAACCCGGCGCCGGACGCCGCTTGACGCCGCCCCGGCAGGAGCGATACTCTCCCGCGGCTTTTCGAACGACCGGCCCGGCACGCGCGTCCCGCGGGGCCGGATCCCGGCTGGCATCCGAGGAGGTCCTGCATGGCCGTCAGCACCGTCCTGACCCTGGTCCTGGGGATCAGCGTCCTGTCGTTGATCGTCGCCGGGCTGCTCGCCCGCCACGTCCTGAAGGCCGATACCGGGAAACCCGAGATGCTCCGCATCTCGGAGGCCATCCGCGAGGGGGCGGAGGCCTTCCTGTCCCGGCAGTACCGCACGATCGCCATCCTCTCGGTGGTCACCGCGGCGCTCATCTTCGGCTTCTACCACTTCAACCGGGACGTCAGGAACATCGCCGAGATGGGGGCCGGCACGGCCTGGAAGATCACCCTGTCGTTCGTCGTCGGGGCGCTGTGCTCCGCCGTCGCCGGCTACATCGGCATGTTCGTGTCGATCCGGGCCAACATCCGGACCGCCGCCGCGGCGATGACCAGTCTCAACCGGGCGCTCCAGCTCGCCCTGCGGGGCGGCGCGGTCAGCGGCCTGTCGGTCGTGGCGATGAGCCTTCTCGGGGTCGGCGGTCTGTTCGTCCTGTTCGGCGGGACCCACGATTACGAGCACGTGCCGCTGCAGATCGTCGGCTTCGCGTTCGGCGCCTCCTTCGTGGCGCTGTTCGCCCAGCTCGGGGGCGGCATCTACACCAAGGCGGCCGACGTCGGGGCGGATCTCGTCGGCAAGGTCGAGGCGGGGATCCCCGAGGACGACCCGCGCAATCCCGCGGTCATCGCCGACCTCGTCGGCGACAACGTCGGCGACTGCGCCGGCCGCGGCGCCGACCTGTTCGAATCGACCGCGGCCGAGAACATCGGCGCGATGATCCTGGGGATCGCCCTCTACCCGGTGTTTGGCATGGGCGGCATCCTGTTCCCGCTCCTGGCGCGCGCCTTCGGTCTGGTGGCCACCATCGTCGGCGTGTTCACCGTCCGTTGCCGCGAGGACGAGGACCCGATGAACGGGCTCAACCGCGGCTACCTGGTGACGACCGTCCTGGCCATGATCGGCTTCGGGATCAGCGTCTACGCCCTGCTGCGTCCCGTCGCCGGCGCCGCCGGCGAGGTGAAGCAGGGATATCTCCTTCTGGCCGGGGTCATCGGCATCGCCACCGCGTACGCCTTCGTCTGGATCACCCAGTACTACACCGAGTACAAGTACCGTCCCGTCCGCAGCATCGCCGAGGCGTCCCGCACCGGTCCCGCCACCAACATCATCAGCGGGCTTGGGGTCGCCTTCGAGTGCACCGGTCTCCCGGTGCTGGTGGTCTCCGCCGCCCTGATGGCCTCCTACTGGTGCGGCCGGGAGGCGCTGGGGGGCATGGCGGGGGCCGGGCTCTACGGGACCGCCATCGCCACCATGGGGATGCTGGCGCCGTGCGCCTACATCCTGGCGATGGACACGTTCGGCCCCATCACCGACAACGCCGGCGGGATCATCGAGATGTCGAAGCAACCCGAGGCCATCCGGAAGAAGACCGACCGGCTCGACGCGGTCGGCAACACCACCAAGGCGCTCACCAAGGGATACGCCATCGGCTCCGCCGCGCTCGCCGCGTTCCTGCTGTTCCGCGCCTATCTCGACGAGGTGATGAAGATCACCGGTCACGAGATCGGCGTCGACCTGACGCGGGTGCCGGTCTTCGTGGGCGGGCTCCTGGGCGCGACCCTGGTGTTCGTCTTCTCGGCGCTCGCCATCAAGGCGGTCGGCAAGGCGGCGCAGGTGGTGATCAACGAGGTCCGCCGGCAGTTCCGCGAGAACCCCGGGATCATGCAGGGGACCGCCAAGCCGGACTACGCGCGCTGCGTCGACATCGTCACCCGCGGGGCGCTCCGCGAGATGGTGGCGCCGGGACTGCTGGCGGTGCTGACGCCGGTGGCGGTCGGTTTTTCCTTCAAGTACCTGTCCCCCTACGGCCAGCCGGGCGCCGAATCGGTCGCGGCCCTGCTGATGGTCGGGACGATCACCGGCATCCTGATGGCCACCGTCATGAACAACGGCGGCGGCGCCTGGGACAACGCCAAGAAGTACATCGAGTCCGGCAACTTCCGCGTGGACGGCCAGGTGGTCGGCAAGAAATCCGAGCCGCACAAGGCGGCGGTCGTCGGCGACACGGTGGGCGACCCGCTCAAGGACACCGCCGGGCCCTCGCTGCACGTCCTGATCAAGCTGCTGTCGACGATCACGCTGGTCCTGGCGCCCCTGTTCATCCTGTAGGAACCCGGACACGAGCTTCGAGACCCGGCGGGGATTCTTCGACCTCTACGCCCAGCGTTTCGCGCGCGTGGCGGTCGCCATCCCGCGCGTGGCGCTGGCCGACCCCCGGGCGAACGCCGCGGAGATCGCGCGTCTCCACGCCGCGGCGTCGGACGACGGCGCGGCGCTGGTGCTGTTCCCCGAGCTGTCGCTGGGCGGCTACTCGCTCGAGGACCTGCATCAGCAGGAGGCGATCCAGCGGGCGGTCCTTTCCGCCCTCGCGGAGATGGCGGCCGGGACCCGCCGCCGCGGCGCGCTCCTGGTGGCCGGCGCGGCGCTGCGGTTCGAGGGGCGGCTGTTCAACTGCGCCGTCATCGCCGGCGGCGGCCGGATCCTCGGGATCGTCCCAAAGACCTACCTGCCGAACTACCGCGAGTTTTACGAGAAGCGCCACTTCGCCTCGGGCCGCGACGCGGTGTGGGACACGGTCCGCTGCCTGGGCGCCGACGTTCCCTTCGGCGCCGGGCTGATCTTCCGCTGCGAGGACGAACCCGACCTGGCCCTGCACGTCGAGATCTGCGAGGACGTCTGGGCCCCCGTTCCCCCCTCGACCTGGGCCGCGCTCCGCGGCGCGACCGTGCTGGCCAACCTGTCGGCCTCCAACATCACCATCGGCAAGACCGCCTATCGCCACCTCCTGGCGTCGGCGCAGTCCGCCAAATGCCTCGCGGCGTACCTGTACGCCGCCGCCGGGCAGGGGGAATCGACCACCGATCTGGCCTGGGACGGCCACGGGATGATCTACGAGAACGGCGAGCTCCTGGCCGAGTCCCCCCGCTTCCGGGACGACAGCCAGTGGATCCGCGCCGACGTCGATCTCGACCGCCTGGTGCAGGAGCGGATGCGCTTCAACACCTTCGCCGACTGCGCCGCCGCCCACGCCGATCGGGTCGCGGCGCATCGGATGGTGCCGTTCTCCTTCGCCCCGCAGGCGCGCCGCCTGGCGCTCGATCGGCGCATCGACCGCCATCCGTTCGTGCCGGCCGACCCGGCGCGGCGGGACGAACGCTGCTACGAGGCCTTCAACATCCAGGTCGGCGGGCTGGTGCAGCGCCTGCGCGCCACCGGCATCCGCAAGGTCGTGCTGGGCGTTTCGGGCGGGCTGGATTCTACCCTGGCGCTGATGGTCGCGGCGCGCGCCATGGATCGCCTGGGGCGGTCGCGCGACAACGTCCTCGGTTACGCGCTCCCCGGCTACGCCACCTCGGCCCGCACCCGGCGCAACGCGCTCCGGCTGATGCGGGCGCTGGGCGCGCGGATCGAGACCATCGACATCCGACCGTCCTGCGACCTCATGCTCAAGGACATCGGTCACCCCGCGGCGCAGGGGAAGAAGCTCTACGACGTGACCTTCGAGAACGTCCAGGCGGGGGAGCGGACCAGCCACCTGTTCCGGCTGGCCAACCGCCACGACGCGCTCGTGGTCGGCACCAGCGACCTGAGCGAGCTGGCGCTGGGCTTCTGCACCTACGGCGTCGGCGACCAGATGGCGCACTACCAGGTCTCGGCGTCGGTCCCCAAGACGCTGGTCCGCTACCTCATCGGATGGGCCGCCGACCGCGACGAGGTGGGACCGGGGACCTCACGCATCCTGAGGGACATCCTGGCGACCGTGGTCACCCCGGAGCTCGTCCCCGGCCAGAGCACCGAGAAGACCATCGGCCCCTACGAGCTGCATGATTTCAGCCTTTATCACCTGACCCGGCGCGGCTACCGGCCGGCGAAGGTCGCGTATCTGGCGGCCCTCGCGTTCGCGCGCGACGCCCCCGGCGGCCCCGCCGGGGGCCCCTACCGGCTGGAGGAGGTCCTGCGCTGGCTGGAGCTGTTCCTCGACCGGTTCTTCCGGCTGAGCCAGTTCAAGCGCTCGGCGCTCCCGGACGCGCCGAAGGTCGGGAGCGGCGGGTCGCTGTCGCCGCGCGGCGACTGGCGCGCCCCCTCCGACGCCGGTTCCGCGGTCTGGCTCGCCGATCTCGCGGCGGCGCGCGCCTGGATGCGCCGCTCGGGCATCCGTGCCGGCCGGCGTCCCCGCGGGAGACGGCGGGATCGCCGGCGCCGCGCGTGAGGTAGACTCCGCCGCATGGATTCGGCGCTCACCGCGGCCCGCCTCCAGTTCGCCTTCACCATCACCTATCACTATCTGTTCCCGCAGCTGACCATGGGGCTGGCGCTCCTGATCCTGCTTCTCAAGACCCGGGCCCTCCGGACCCGCGACCCGCATTACGACCGCGCCGCCCGCTTCTGGACCCGGATCTTCGCGATCAACTTCGCCATGGGCGTGGTCACCGGAATCCCGATGGAGTTCCAGTTCGGGACCAACTGGGCGCGCTTCGCGGCGCAGGCCGGCGGCGTCATCGGTCAGACGCTCGCCATGGAGGGGGTGTTCTCGTTCTTCCTGGAGTCGTCCTTCCTGGGGCTGCTGCTGTTCGGCGAGAAGCGTCTGGGGCCGCGCGGGCACTGGGTGGCGGCGTTCCTCGTCTGGCTGGGCTCCTGGCTCTCGGGTTATCTCATTGTGGCGACCAACGCCTTCATGCAGCACCCGGTCGGCCACTCCGTCGATCCCGGCGGCCGCATCCGGCTCGAAAGCCTGAAGGCGGTCCTGCTGAATCCGTGGCTCGGGTGGCAGTACCCGCACGTCATGCTGGGGGCGGTGATGACCGCGGCGGGGGTGATGGCGTCGGTGGGCGCCTTCTATCTGATCACGGGGCGTCACGCCGCCTACGGGCGGACCTTCGTCCGCTGGGGAGCGGTCGCGGGGCTGGCGGCGAGCGTGCTGCTGCTGTTTCCGACCGGCGATCGGCAGGGGAAGATGGTCGCCCGCCACCAGCCGGTGACCCTCGCCGCGATGGAGGGGTTGTTCCGCACGGAGAAGGGGGCGCCGATGATCCTGATCGGACAGCCCGACATGGAAAAACGGCGGCTCGACAACCCCATCCGGGTGCCGCGCGCCCTGAGCATGTTCACCTACAGCCACTGGGAGGCGGAGGTGAAGGGGCTGGATGCCTTCCCGCGCGACCTCTGGCCGCAGAACATCCCCCTCCTCTACTACGCCTATCACGTCATGGTGGGACTGGGGACGATCTTCATCGCCGTCATGGCGTTCGCCGCCTGGCGGGTGTGGCGCGGGCGTCTGGAGCGATCTCCGGGGGTGCTCTGGGCGCTGATGCTCCTCCTGCCGTTCCCCTACATCGCCAATACCGCCGGCTGGATGACCGCCGAGCTGGGCCGGCAGCCCTGGGTGATCTACGGGTTGATGCGGACGGCCGTCGGGCACTCCCCGACCGTGTCGGCCGGCAACGTCCTGTTCACCCTGATCGGGTTCATGGGGATGTACGCGGTCCTGAGCATCCTGTTCCTGTTCCTGGTGACCCGGGAGATCGAGCGCGGACCGGAGCCCGCGCCGCGGGGGGCATGATGGAGACCCTCTGGTTCTGGCTGGTGGCGCTGATGCTGGCCGGGTACGTCGTGTTCGACGGCTTCGATCTCGGGGCCGGGATCGTCCACCTGTACGTGGCGCGCGACGACGACCAGCGGCGTCTGGTGCTCCGTTCCATCGGTCCGGTCTGGGACGGCAACGAGGTCTGGCTCCTGGCCGCGGGCGGGACCCTCTATTTCGCCTTCCCCGCCCTGTACGCCAGCGCCTTCAGCGGCTTCTACCTGCCGCTCATGATCGTCCTGTGGCTCCTGATCCTGCGGGGCTGTTCCATCGAGTTCCGCCACCACGTCGAGGCGCGCGCCTGGAAGCCCTTCTGGGACGTGGTCTTCTCGGGCGCCAGCCTGCTGCTGTCGATCTTCCTCGGCGCGGCGCTCGGCAACGTGGTTCGCGGCGTGCCGCTGCCCGCGACGGGGTATTTCTTCCTGCCCCTCTGGGAGAACCTCACCCTCGGCCCGCCCACCGGGATCATCGACTGGTACACGCTGATGACGGGCGTTCTCGCCGGTCTCGCGCTGCTGCAGCATGGCGCCCTCTGGGTGGCGCACAAGACCGGCGATCCGATCCGCCGGCGGGCCCGGCGCGCCGCCGCCCACGCCTTCTGGGGGGTCCTCGCCATGACCGCGGCCGTCACCCTCGTCACCTTCCGGATCCAGCCCCAGGTGACGGCGCGGCTCGGCGCCGCGCCGTGGGGATACCTGTTCCCCGCCGTCGCGGTCGGTGGGCTACTGGCGGCGCGCCTGCTGGTGCGCGCCGGTCGCGACGGGTGGGCGTTTCTGGCCTCCTGCCTGTATCTTTGCGGCATGCTGCTGAGCGCCGCCTTCGGGCTCTATCCCTACGTCCTGCCGTCGACCCTCGACCCCCGCTTCGGGCTGACGGTCGGAAACGCCGCGGCGGCGGAGGCGGGGCTGCGGGTCGGCCTGACCTGGTGGATCCCGGGCATGATCCTCGTCGCGGCCTACTTCACCTTCGTGTACCGCCGGTTCCGCGGCCGCGTGCGGCTGGCGGGCGACGGCTACTGACGCGCCCGGCACCCGCCCCCATGCGCCCACCCTCCCGCTATCTGCACGGCACCTCCCGAGGCGAGCAGCGCCGTCTCGCGCTGATGAACGATCTGGTGAACCGCCGCTCCCTCGCCGCCCTGCGGCTTCAGGGGGGCGAGCGTATCCTGGAGATGGGAAGCGGTCTCGGACAGCTCGCCCGCGCCATGGCGCGCGCCGCCGGGCCGGCCGGGAGGGTCCTGGGGATCGAACGCAGCCCGGAGCAGATCGGCGCGGCCCGCCGGCTGGCCCGCGCCGCCGGCGAGGAGGATCTGATCGAGGTCCGCCGCGGCGACGTCCTCGACCCGCCCCTGCGGCGCGAGGAATGGGGCAGCTTCGACGTGGTCCACGCCCGCTTCATCCTGGAGCACCTGCCCGACCCGCTGGCGGCGGTGCGCGTCATGGTCCGCGCGGCCCGCCCCGGCGGGCGGATCGTCCTGGAGGACGACGACCACGACGTCCTGCGGCTCTGGCCGGAGCCGCCGGGATTCGCCCCTCTGTGGCGCGCCTACATCCGCACCTTCGATCGGCTGGGGAACGACCCGTTCGTCGGCCGCCGTCTGGTGACCCTGCTGCGCGACGCCGGGGCGCGCCCCCGGCGCAACCGCTGGCTGTTCTTCGGGAGCTGCCCCGGCGACCCGATGTTCCGCGGCTACGTGGATAACGTCCGGGCGCTCATGCAGGCGACCCGGGGCACCATCGTCGATGCCGGGCTGCTGCCGGCGGAGACCTGCGACGCCGCCATCGCCGCCCTCGGAGCCTGGGGCGCCCGCCGCGACGCCGGTTTCTGGTACGCCATCTGCTGGGCGGAAGGGACCCGCCCGGACCCCGCGGTCCGCTTCGCCCGGCGGCCCCGCGCCGCCCGGCCTCGCCGCCGCGCCGCCTGACCCACTACAATGCCGGCATGCGTCGACTCCCCGCGGCGGTCCTCCTGTTCCTCCTCGTCGCCCCGCCCGCCGGGGCGATCCACCGCGACGCCCTCAAGGAATCGCGCCACCGCTTCGAGGGGCTGAGCTTCCGGCTGCGGGTCGATCTCAAGTCGGCCGCCCAGGCGGTGATCCCCAACGTCGTCAGCCTCGACGGGGTCGGCTACGGCAGCGAGCGGGCGCCGATCCTGTTCAGCCGTCTGGAGACGGTCTACCTCGAACGGGTGACCGGAGAGGGGGGCCGGCGGGTGAGTCTGACGATCTACCGCAGCCGCGAGGAAGCCGACCAGCTCCGCGCCAGCGCCATCCCGCAGCCGATGATGTCCAACCCCAACCTGGGGGGGACCCTGGCCGCGTTCGCCCGCCAGGGCAGCACGACGGTGGTGCTGGAGCTGCGGGCCGACAAGAAGGACGGACCGGGGCAGATCGTCGAGATCGAAACCCTGATCGACCGGTTGTTCTATCGCGCGGAACCGCCGCGCGAGGAGCTGGAGGCGTTCGTGCGCGCCCACCCCGATCTGCCGATCAGCCGGCTGCAGGCACTCACCGGTCTGGACCCGGCGGCCATCCGGGCGCTGCGCGAGGAGGGGCGGGACGGAGGGGCGGGGCCCCGGTGAGCCCGGCCGGCGGTCAGCCGAAGCGCACCCGGACGAAGTGGCGCTTCCCCACCTTGACCATGTAGGAGGCGCCGGCGGGGGCCGGCAGCTCGCGCGCCGCGTCGGCCAGCCGCTCCCCGTCCAGATAGACCCCCCCCTGCTCGATCAGGCGGCGCGCCTCGCCGTTGGATTTCGCCAGCCCCAGGTTGACCAGGAGCTTCGGCACCCAGACCGGCCGCGCGTCGGGCGGCAGGGCCACCTCGCGCATCTCCTCGGGGGATTCGCGGCGGGCGAAGATCTTCTCGAACTCGGCGGCGGCGGCCGCCGCCGCGGCCACGCCGTGATAGTCGGCCACGATGCGGCGCGCCAGCTCGGACTTGGCCTGCTTCGGGTGCAGCTCCCCCGTCCCCACGCGGCGCTTCAGCTCTCCGATCTCGGCGATCGTCAGATCGGTCAGCAGCTCGTAATAGCGCCACATCAGGGTGTCGCTCACCGACATCACCTTCCCGTAGATCTCGCGCGGCGGCTCGTCGATGCCGATGAAATTGCCGAGCGACTTGCTCATCTTCTCGACCCCGTCGAGTCCCTCGAGAAGCGGCATCGTCAGGACGACTTGAGGTTCGAGCCCGTACTCCCGCATCACCTCGCGCCCGACCAGCAGGTTGAAGGTCTGGTCGGTCCCCCCCATTTCGACGTCGGCCTTGAGCGCCACCGAGTCGTACGCCTGCGCCAGGGGGTAGAGGAACTCGTGCAGCCCGATCGGCTGGTTGGCCTTGTAGCGCCGCGCGAAGTCGTCGCGCTCCAGGATGCGCGCCACGGTGTAGCGGGAGGCGAGACGGATGAACCCCTCCGAACCCAGCGTCCCGAGCCAGCGGCTGTTGAACGCGACGACCGTCTTCTTCGGGTGGAGGATCTTGAATACCTGCCGGCGGTAGGTGGCGGCGTTCTCCTTGACCTGCCTGCGGGTGAGGGCCGGCCGCGTCTTCGACTGCCCGGTGGGGTCGCCGATCATCCCGGTGAAATCACCGATCAGGAACACCACCCGGTGTCCCAGGTCCTGGAAGTGCTTCATCTTGCGCAGGACCACCGTGTGACCGAGGTGCAGGTCGGGGGCCGAGGGATCGAAGCCGACCTTGACGGTCAACGGCGACCCGGTGCGGCGCGAGCGCTCGAGCCTGGCGGCCAGCTCCTCGGCGCGGATGATCTCGACCGCGCCCTTGCGCAGGTACTCGATCTGCTCCTCGACGGGACGGAACTGCGGGCGCGCGGATCCCGCGGCGCCCCGCCGCGCGGCCCGCGCCGCGCCGACCGCCGGCTTCCTCCCCGTCTTCGCCATCGACTCCCCGTCCGCTCCGCGCGTCGCTCCGGCGGGCGCCGGACCGCGGCGGGCGCGCAGTGTACACCGACTCTTGACAGCGGACGCGCGGGTGGCGTAGGTTCGGCCCGCCATCCAGACATTAGAGGCATGGTCCCGGGCGGCCTCGGGGGGGCGCCCGTCGAGGGGCGCCGTCGTGACCGGCAGGACACTCCGCAGCCTCGGTGCCGTCCTCCTCCTCGGCCTGCTCGTCCGCTGGGCGGCCGCGTCGGGGACCGTCACGATCCACGTGGACGACGGCAGCGCCTGCACGGCGGTCTGCACCGGGCTGTGCGACGCCGCCTGCGCCGCCGGCTGCGGCACCCCGGCTCTTCCCTACCGGACCATCATGGCGGCAGTGCACGACGCCAACTGCCGCATCGTCGCCGGCCAGACTCCCGGCGCCACCATCCAGGTCGCCCCCGGCACCTACAACGAGACGGTCCTGATCTACCCGAACCTGCATGTCCGCTGCGAGGAGCGGGCGACCACCATCATCGACGGCGCCGGTCTGGGCCGGAGCGCCGTCATCTTCACCTCCGGCGGCTTCGGGCGGCCCCGGGTCGATTTTTCCATCGACGGCTGCACCATCACGCGCGGCTCCGGAGAGGACCGCCCCGCGGACGCCACGGTCGCGGGCGGCGGGGTCTTCGTGTTCGGCGACGCGGTGGTCAGCAACAACCTGATCACCGGGAACGTTCTGTCGGGGTCGCAGAGCTCCTGGCTCGGCGCCGGGATCTACGTCGCCTACGGTGACCCGATCCTCACCGGCAACGTGATCTCCCGAAATGTCGCCGACCCGCCGCCGCTCGGCGGACAGAACGACTCGCGCGCGCTTGGCGCGGGGATCTTCGTTCTCGGCTCGCTGAAGCCCGTCGACACCCACGTCCGGATCGAGGGGAACACCCTGGCCGACAACCAGGCCCTGGGGGAGATCGGACGGGGCGGCGGAATCCGGGTGGACGGCAATCCGGGCACCCTGGTGACCCGCAACATCATCGCCGGCAACCGCGCCACCTACGGGGGCGGCGGTCTGCAGATCTACGGCACCGTCGCCGCTTCCGACAACCTGATCTTCGGCAATTCGGGCGGGATGTGGGGGGGCGGCGTGCAGCTCTACCAGGCGGTCGCCCGGGTCACCAACAACACCATCGCCGGCAACAGCCTCACCGACACGCGCGCCCCTACGGGGTACTCCTTCGGGAACTACGGCGCCGGCGTCCAGGTCGGCGCCCTCATCCCGCAATGGCAGGACCCCCAGGTCCACATCACCAACACGATCATCATGGGAAACACGGTCACTTCGGTCGGCTCGGGTGGCGGGCTGCACAGCTACAACACCAATCCGATCACGACGTATAGCGATTTCTGGAGCAACCTGAAGCTGCCCGCGGCGGGAGACAACGTCGGCGGCGACTTCACCGAGGCCCAGTTGATGGGGATGCCGGGGAACCTGGCCGCCGATCCGCGTTTCGTCCGGGCCCCGCTGTTCCTGGATGTCACGGTGGCGGCCGGCTCCGCGACCACCGTGGCGGTGACGGCCGCCGCGCGCTACGCGATCGGCCAGGGGATCGAGTACAACGACGACGGCGTGCGCCGATCGATCACCGCCATCAACACCAGCAGCAACGTCTTGACCTTCACCCCCGCCCTCCCGGCCGCCTCGCAGCCCTGGAAGATGATCGGCAACTGGGGGGGCGCCACGGACCTGGCGGAGGATTTCCGTCTCGCGACCGGCTCGCCGCTCGCCGACCGCGGCACCAACGCCGGCGTCGGCCCGTTCGACCTGGCGGAGCTGCCGCGGCTGCAGGACAACGACGACGACGGCACCGCGACCGCCGACCTCGGCGCCTACGAAGGACCGGCCCCCGATGCCGACGGGGACGGGGTGCTCAACGACCAGGACTGCGCCCCGGGAGTCGGATCGGTCTGGACCATCCCGGCGCCGCTGGGGCCGACGCTCCGCGCCGCCGCGGGGACTCCGGCGACGTTCGCGTGGCTGAAGCTCCCCCAGGCGAACGTGTACAACGTCTATCGCGGCAGCGTGGACCGCGTCTTCGAGAATCACGTCTGCTTCGAAGCGGCCTCCCCCGACAGGGTGTCGCCGGACCCCGCTGCGCCGGCCCCGGGGACGGCGTTCTACTACCTGGTGAGCGGACGGAACGCCTGCGGCGAAGGGAGTCTCGGGACCGACAGTGCCGGCGTCCCGCGGCCCAACTTGAATCCCTGCCCCCTGCCGTACGCCGACGGCGACGGCGATCTGATCCGGGACGCCGACGACAACTGTCCGCTGGCCGCCAACACGGCGCAGATCGACACCGACCGCGACGGCGCGGGGGACGGCTGCGACAACTGCCTTCTGGTCCTCAATCCCGATCAGTCCGACATCGACGCCGACGGCATCGGCGACGCCTGCGAGGCGGTGGACGCCGACCTCGACGGATTCCCGGTGACCGAGGACTGCAACGACACCGACGGCTCGATCTGGAGGATCCCCGGCGAGGTGCCGCTGCTCGACCTCCCCGCCGCCACCTCCCTGTCGTGGGCGCCACCTACCGACCCCGGCGGAACGGTCGTCCGATACGACCTGCTGCGTTCGGGAGTCCGCTCGGATTTCGTCGACGGGGCGGTCTGCGTGGCGAGCGACATCACGCAGACCGGCGCCGCCGACGCCGCCGTGCCCGCGGCGGGCCAGGGGTTCTTCTACCTGGCGCGCGCGCAGAACGGCTGCCCGATCGGTCAGGGGACGCTGGGCAACCGCTCCGACGGCAGCGAGCGGGCCGGTCGTTCCTGCCCCTGACGCCACCCATCGACGCCCTCAGAGCAGCCCCTTCTCCCTCAGGCTGACGAAGCCGCGCGACGACACGATCAGGTGGTCGTAGAGGGAGATCCCCATCAGCTCCCCCGCGCGCGCCATGGTGCGGGTGAACTCGACGTCGTCGCGGCTGGGGTCGAGGCTGCCGCTCGGGTGGTTGTGGGCCAGGATGAAGGCCAGCGCCGAGTTGACGATCGCCGGCTGCAGGACCTCCCGCGGGTGGGTGCGCGTGGTGTTGAGGCTGCCGATCGACACGGTCTCCCGGACGATCAGCCGGTTCTGGGCATCGACGTACAGCGCCACCAGGTGCTCCTTGCGGGCGGTGCGCAGATCCCGCACCAGGGCGTAGGCGTCGGCCGGCGAGGAGACGCGCGGCTCGTCGGCCGGCACGCCGAACAGCCGCCGCCCCAGCTCGAACGCCGCCAGCATCCGCGCCCCCTTGATCCGGCCGACGCCGTGATTGCTCGACCAATCCGGGAGCGACAGACCGGCGAGCCCGGCGGCGCCGTATTTCGCGATCAGGTCCTCGGCGATCTTGATCACGTTCTGCCCCCGGGTGCCGCTGCCCAGCAGGACGGCGACCAGCTCCGCCGGAGTCATGCCGCGGGCCCCGAACCGGAGCAGCTTGTCGCGCGGCCGCAGCACCGTGGCAGGCAGGTCCTTCATCTTCTGCTCGCGGCGCGCCGCCTCGCCGGTGGGAGGCGGCTCGCGCGGGTAGATCGCCCTGCCGGCGGCTCCGTCGGGGGTCATGCCGCTCCGTACCAGCAAGGGGCATGCCCGCGGCGTGAAGTCGGGCCCGCCGGCGGCCCCGCGC
>JBOGOE010000310.1:0-4934 GCA_050747445.1 Candidatus Polarisedimenticolia bacterium
GGCCGGCGGCGCCGGCAGATCGTTCCAGTTGAGGATGGCGTTCCACGCCAGCCGGAAATCGGACCGCGACAGCAGCCGGTGGATCGGATCGAAGTTGAAGGCGACGACCCGGCCCCGATCCACCGCGAGGTCGAGGATCGCCGGCTTCCCCTCCAGCTCGTCCTCCCCCTTCATCCCGCCGGAGACCACGAGACCCGCCTGCGGCTCCTTCTTTTCCTCCGCCGCGGGCTTCGCCTCCGGTCCCGGCGCGGCGCCCTCCCTGCCCGCCTCCGACCACTCGCCGTCCCCCTTCGCCTTCTCGTCGGCGAAGCGGGGGGGCCGGGTGCCCCACTGCAGGACGACCGTCCCCAGACGGGACTCCGGCGTCTCGTAGAGGGGCAGCTCCTCGCGGAACACCGAGGTGACCTCGCCGTAGCCGTAGGCGATCGGATGATCGGGGCGGGCGAAGCGGGCGCGGATCTCGACACCGGGGGTGTGCAGCGACGGGGCGCGGGCGCGGCGCACGTCGCGCGTGAAACCGCCTTCGAGCGGCAGGGCGCTGGCGCCGCCCAGGGTCACGAGCAGACCGCCCCGCCGCACGAACTCCTCCAGGTTGGCGAGCCCGCGATAGGTCAGACCGCCGGTGATGTCGGGGGAGGCGGCGGGGGTGCCGTGGCTCGGGAAGGCGGCGGTGCGGGTGTACGGCATCGGTCCGTGGCGCGGGTCGATGCCGTGCGCGATGCGGGCCGGCGATTCATGGGAGTGCGGGTAGAGGATGACGTCGAACCGCTCGTTGAGCGCGCCCCGCTTCACGTCGTCGTCCTTGATGTAGGTGTAGGCGACGCCCGCCCGGTCGAAGTGCATCCGCACCCAGCCGGCCGCCTGCGAGTCGTTCCAGGTCGCGAACACCGCCAGCCGGGGCAGGTCGAGCGGGTGTCGCGGGACGTCGGGCGCCGCCGCGGCCGATGCGACATCGATCCCGTGCCGCGCGGCCGCCGCGCGGAGCGCCTCCGCCAGTCCCCGCTGCGCCGGCAGGATCCAGGAGCCGGCGGGAAAGTCGGCGCCGCCCGAGGCGAACGGCTTCTCCGCCGCCTCGACCCGGAACCGGCCCAGGGCGAACCGGGCGGCGAACAGCGCTTCCTGCCCGGTATCTCGGACCAGGTACACCGGACCACCCCCGTCGACCCGTCCCGGGTAGGCGACCTCGGCCGCGACCGGATCGAGCGGCACGTCGCGCACTTTCGGGTCGTCCACCCGCACCACCTCGACGCCGTAGTGATGCGACAGCGCCCACGACACATCGTCGTAGGGCTCGTAGGGGGCTTCCTTCGCCGGGTAATCCTGTCTCTCCAGGAGGTCGAGGGCGAAGCCGCGGTACGGCTGATCGAGCCGCACCACGTAGGTCCCCGCGGGGGCGTCGATCCCTTCCACTTTGAACGGGGCGGGGGCCCGCGACACCTCGATGCCGTGCGCCCGCAGGCGGTTCACCAGGAGCGCCAGCCGGCCGCGGTCGGCCTGCGTCTCCGGGATGGCGAAGGCGTACGGCGGCTCGGCGCGTCCCCGCTCCACGGCCCGCGTCCCCTTGCGATGGAAGTCGCGCAGCATCTCCTTGCCGTGCAGCGCCGCGTATTGCAGGATCGACAGGACCCCCGTCTGCATGTAGTTGGTGTTGTTGCGCAGCGACCAGCGGAAGGCGCGCGGCGGCGGCCACGGGCGGTACCAGGTGCGGCGGGTGACCGGCTGCCCGGCGTACTCCTCGTCGCGCAGATCGAGTTTCACGTCCATGGTCTCGGCGCTGGTGATGCCGAAGGTCTCGTAGCCGCGGCCGACGGCGTTGTGATTCACCCCCACCGAGTCGAGGAACATGTGCCCCCACCCCTCGCCGAAGGCCCAGGTCCAGACCCCCGGCATCCCGAGGGACGACAGGGTCCGCACCTCGTGGAACGCCATCTCGTGCCACTCGCCGATCAGGATCGGGTCCATCCGGTGGTTGTAGGGGCCGGTGCCGGTCCAGATCAGCAGAAGGGGGATCGATTCGTGCAGGTCGTGGACCACCTGGGGATGCCAGCGCAGGAAGGTGTCCTGGACGGCGCGGGTGAGGGCCAGCTCCCGCTGGTGCCCGTCCCGGTTGTTGTCGTGGAACACGTACTTCCCCCAGTAGGGGGGTGAGGTCTCCGGCAGATCATCGTAGTCGGTCCGCCCCTTGAGGTAGCGGTAGAACCAGTCGACCGCCCGATCGCGGCCGTCGGGCTCGGAGACCGGATTGATCAGGACGATGACGTTCTCCCGGATGGCGCGGATCTCGGGGCGCTCCGACACCGCCAGCCGGTAGGCCAGCTCCATGAGCATCTCGGGGCTGCCGGTCTCGGTCGAGTGCAACCCGCCGTTGAGGTAGTAGATGGGGCGCGCGAAGCCAAGCGTCCTCTCCAAACAGGCCTCGTCGCAGCGGCGCGGGTCGGCGAGCAGCCCGGTGGCCTCGCGATACCGTTCGATCTCCCGGAGCACCGGCTCGTCCGCGACGATCGCCAGGAGGATGTCGCGTCCCTCCTCGCTGGTCGCCACGGTCTCCACCCGGACCCTCGGGGAGGCTGCGTCGAGGGCGCGGAAATAGCCGTAGATCTGCGCCGTGCGGCTCAGCTCCCCCGGCGCGCCGGCGATGTGCCCCAGGACGTCGGCCGGCGACGGGACCTTCGGGTGATCGGGAACGTAGGCGACCCACGGGGACAGGAAGCGCGGGTCGGTGGTGGCCGAGGCGATCGCCTCGATCGACCCGGGCTCCGGCGTGTCGGGCTCGGTCGAAAGGGACGGCGAGAAGGCGACGGCGAGGACGAGCGCGGCGGCGATCGTCACGGATCAACCTCCCTGGACGGTCGGTCGGAACCACGGGCCGGCGGCGGGAGCCGCCCCACGCGGCGTCCCTCGGCGGCCGGGCCGCCCATCCTAGTCGGAGCGCGCCGCCCGGATCAACGCGCCCCGGACCGGTCGGGAGGATCTCCGCGCTCCGTGAGGGGGCCGCCGCGATCCTCGCTCCCCGCTCCGCGGCCATCCGCTCCGCCGGCTCGTCGCCGACCGGGCATCGGAGGGGGACTCAAGGTGGGGTGAGGAGCGCGCGGCCGTCGATGGGGGCGGGGGGCTCGACGCGGCAGAGGGCCGCGAGGGTCGGCGCCAGATCCACGGTGCGCGCCTCGGCGTCCGACGAACCCGGCGGCACACCGGGCCCCATGAACAGGAGCGGCACGTGCCGATCGTAATCGTAGGGGGAGCCGTGCTCGGCGGGAACCGGCTCGAGGACCGCTCCCTCCACCAGCCGGACCACGACCCCGGCGCGGGCCACCGGCGACTCACCGGTGTACATATCGAAGAACGGGAACCGGGGCACCCGGTCGGGGTGGACCGAGTTGCGATAGAGCCGGGCGTAGAGGTCCTCCGGTGCCGCGCGGGAGCGCAGCTCCGCCGGGGTCATGGCGTCGGCCACGAAATCGGCCTCCTCGAGGATCCGCGCGATCCGTTCCGCGGAGCCGGCGCCGGGACGATCCGGCGCCCCCTCCCGGCGCAGCCGCCGCACCAGCGCCTCGACCTCCCGCATGCGGACCCGGCGCCCCGGCCGCCCCTCCGCCGCGGCGGTCTCCGGCAGATCGGCCACTCCGTGGTCGGAGGACAGGGTCACGATCCAGCGCCCCTCCCCGACCGTGGCGTCGAGAAAATTGAATAGGGCCCCCAGCTCCCGGTCGAGCCGGAGGAGGGCGTCGAGCACTTCCTGGCTCCGAGGGCCGTAGCGGTGGCCGACGGCGTCGATCTGCGACAGGACCACCGTCAGGACGTCGGTGATGCCCCGGCGTCCCAGCTCGCCGGCGACGATCGCCTCCCGCGCGAGGGCCAGGGTCGCGGCGTCGAGGAGCGGCGTGCCGGCGAACCAGCGGGACCGGAACATCGGATCGCCGCGACGTTCCTGGGGGACCTCGCGGTCGAACAGATGCGGGAAGGAACCGTGGCCCCCTCCCGCCTCACCCGGGGCCCCGTCGGGGAGCGCCAGCGCGCGGGCCCCCGCGGGCACCTCGCTGTACCAGTCGAGCGACGCCTCGACGAAGCGCGGAAGGATCCGCGCATTGAAGCGCCGCAACCAGTCGGGATCGCGCGGGCGGTAATACGACGAGGTGACGTAGCGGCCGGCCGCCGGCAGGAACCAGTAGACGTCGCCGCGCGCCCCGCCGGCGTGCAGGATCGGCAGGAAGGCGCCGGAGCCGACGGCGGCGAAACGGGCCCCGGGATCGGCGCGCAGGAACCACCCGGTCAGGGTGCCGGCCAGGATGCGGCGGGGCGACACGCCGGGGATGCCGGCGACATCGACCATCCGCTCCAGCGGATCGCGCAGCGCGTCCGTGAGCTCCGGGACGCCGTTCCTGGTCTCGTAGAAGGCGGCGTCGACGATGCCGTGCCGGGCCGGGACGCAGCCGGTGGCGAGGGTGGCGTGACCCGCGTGGGACCCGGTGATCGCGTGGTCCACCATCGCCCGGGTGAACCGGCGGCCCCGATCGAGGAGGCGGCGCAGGCCGCCGGCGAACGCCGGGTCGCAGCGTTCCAGGAGATCGGCGCGGAGCTGGTCGACCGCGAGGACCACCACGAGACGCGGCCGCTCGCCGCGCGAGACGGCGGCGCCGCAGCCGGCGGCGAGCGCCGCGGCGAGCGTCACGCCGACCGTCGCGATGAGACGACACGACCACGCGAGCGCGGGCGGGTGCGCGCGTCCGGACATCCCCCTGCCCCCGACGGTCCGGAACGACCCGGACCTTCCCCCCACGACCGCGGCCGATCCGTCCGACACGGTCGGCGCGCGGGTGCTGCCGGCCCCCGGGCAGGAGGGCCTCGATCGCTTCAGGCGGATGGCGCCGCTCCGGCCCGCCGCCGCGCCGGTGCGGACCCCGACGACCCCCGGTTCGCCGGCGGCGGCCCCGCGG
>JBOGOE010000311.1:0-7334 GCA_050747445.1 Candidatus Polarisedimenticolia bacterium
GCGCCCATGCGGCCGCCGCGCACGGGGCGCACGACGGCCCCTTCGACGCCGGCAGCTACATCCTGCATCACATCGCCGACGCGCCGACGCTCGACCTCCCCCTCATCGGCACGGTCCATCTGCCGACCCTCCATCTCGGCCCGGTGGTCCTGCCGATCACGCGCCACGTGGTCATGATGTGGCTGGTCAGCGGCCTGCTGATCCTGCTGTTGTGGCTGGCGGCGCGCCCCCGCCGTCAGGCGCCGCGCGGCCTGCAGAACCTCATGGAGATGATCATCGTGTTCGTGCGCGACGACCTGGCGCGCAAGAACATCGGCCGGCACGGCGACCGCTACGTGCCGTATCTCCTGACCACCTTCGTCTTCATCCTTCTCTGCAACCTGATCGGGCTGGTCCCGTGGATGTCGACCGCCACCGGCAACATCGCGGTGACCGCCGGTCTCGCGGGGCTGTCGTTCCTGGTGACGCAATACGCCGGGATGCGCGAGTTCGGCGTCGCCGGGCACTTCAAGAACCTGGTGCCGCACGGAATGCCGGTGTGGCTCCTGCCGATCATGATCCCGGTCGAGATCCTGGGGATGTTCACCAAGCCGTTCGCGTTGTGCGTCCGGTTGTTCGCCAACATGACCGCCGGGCACGTGGTCATCCTGTCGCTCATCAGCCTGGTCTTCATCCTGGAATCGGTCTGGGTCGGGGTGGCGCTGTCGGTGCCGTTCGCGCTGTTCATCAACGGCATCGAGCTCCTGGTGGCGTTTCTGCAGGCCTACATTTTCACCATGCTGACCTCCCTGTTCATCGGGATGTCGGCGCATCCGCAACACTAAAGGAGGAACACCCATGGAGCTGGGGAACTCGCTGGCGCATCTGGCTGCAGGCTTCGGAGCGGGGCTCGCCGTCATCGGCGGTGCGGCGGGGATCGGCCGCCTGGCGGCCGCCGCGATGGAGGGCTCGGCGCGCCAGCCGCAGGTCGCCGGGGACATCCGCACCAGCATGATCATCGCGGCCGCCCTGATCGAGGGGGCGACCCTGTTCGCGCTCGTCGTCTGCATCCTGCTCGCGGTCAAGTAGCCGGGGAGGACCCATGGGCTCGCAGCTGATCACCCCCGACGTCGGCACCATCTTCTGGACCGTCGTTACCTTCGTCATCCTGCTCGTCCTGCTCGGCCGCTTCGCCTGGAAGCCGCTCCTCCAGGTGCTCGAGGAGCGGGAGCGGACGGTCAGGGAGTCGATCGAGCAGGCCCGGACGGCCCGGGCCGAGGCCGAGGAGATCTGGAAGAAGCACCAGGAGATCCTCGCCGGCGCGCGCCGCGAGACTGCCGACCTGATCGAGCAGGGGAAGCGCGAGGCGGAATCGCTGCGCGGCGAGATCCTGACCCAGGCGCGCGCCGAGGCCCAGACCCTGGTCGAGCAGGGGAAACGCCAGGTGCTGCACGAGCAGAAGCTGGCGATGGAGGCGCTGCGCCGCCAGGTGGCCGATCTCGTCATCGACGCCGCCGGGCGCCTGATCTCCCGCTCCCTCGACGACGCCAAGCAACGCGACCTGGTGGACGAGTACGTCAAGAGTCTCGCCGCCCTCGGCGCGGAGGAGCGGCGCCGCTAGGCCCCCACCGGGCCCCCCGGCGGCCGCGCCCCACCCGTGATCCGGATCCCCGTCCGACCCCGCCACCCGACGCCCGACGCGCCGTACGACATCCGCATCGGCCGCGGTCTCGCGCCGCGCATGAGCGTCGATCTGCGCCGCCGCCGGCTGGGCAGCCGCTACATCATCGTCAGCGACTCCCATCTGCAGCGCCAGGGGGAGCGTCTCCAGGCGGCGTTCCGCCGCCGGGGGCTGGCGGCCGATCGGGTGTCTTTCCCGGCGGGGGAGGCGAGCAAGTCGCGACGGGTGCGCGACGGGATCGAGGACGGCATCATCCGTCTCGGCGCCGGCCGCGACACCGTCCTCGTCGCCCTCGGCGGCGGGGTGGTGGGGGACCTGACCGGCTTCGTCGCCGCCACCTTCACGCGCGGCATCCCCTACGTCCAGGTCCCGACCACCCTCATCGGCATGGTCGACTCGGCGATCGGCGGCAAGACCGGCATCAACCACCCCGCCGGGAAGAACCTGATCGGCGCGTTCCACCAGCCGGCCGCGGTCTACATCGACGTCGATTATCTGAAGACGCTGCCCGACCGCCACTTCAACTCCGGCATGGCCGAGGTGATCAAGTGCGGCGTCATCGCCGACCGGGTCCTGTTCAACTTCCTCGAGGAGAGTCCCGCGCGGGTGCAGCGCCGGGAGACCGAGATGATGGCACGGATCATCGAGGCCTGCTGCCGGGTCAAGGTGCGGGTGGTCGAGGCCGACCCGCGCGAATCGAGCCGCCGCAAGATCCTCAACTTCGGCCACACCATCGGCCACGCCATCGAGACCGTCACCGGCTTCCGCCTGGCGCACGGCGAGGCGGTCGCCATCGGCATGGCGGCCGAGGCGCGCATCGCCGCCCGCCTCGGCCTCCTGTCCCCGGCGGCCGCCCTCCGGATCGCCACCCTCCCCCCGCGTCTCGGCCTCCCGGTCAACCTCCCGCCGGGTCTCGACCCCCGCACCCTCCTCGAAGTCGCCCGCCGCGACAAAAAGACCCGCGCCGGCCGCATCGCCTGCGCCCTCCCGGCCCGCATCGGCGCCATGGCCCATCGTCACGGCGAATACGGCATCCCGGTGGACGACGCCCTGATCCTGGAAGTCCTCCAGGAGATCCGGCGCCTCCCCGGCCGCGCCCGCCCCCTCATGGGCCCCGCCGTCCCCTGACCCCCCCCATAGTGGCGCCGAGAGTGTGGTTTTCTCCCTTCCTGACGCTCTAAAGTACTGAAAACACGTCAGTAGCGTCACACAGCCGGCCCGGGGCGGCCGCCGGGGCTTAAATTCATCCGCGACAATCGGTTCGGCCCGATTCACCACACTCTCGGCGCCACCATGGGGGGATTTGCACCGCGGCGATTCGTTACTATATTGGCCGTCAGGCCTGGCAACGTTCCGGGTGTCGCCTGGCGACACCCCAGGAGGATGGATGGGCCGTTCGCGCGCGAAACCCGCCGCCGATGTCCGCAGCCGCCCGCTCGAGCCGCTGCCCCCGGAGACCCGGGGGCTGGGCGCGGCCCTGCTGATCGTGGGAGCCGGCGGCGAGGTGCGCCGGGCCGAGGGGTGGGAGGGGATCATGGGCTCGCCGGTCCCCGAAACCCTGCACGGTGTCGATGGAACGCCGGCGGAGCTGGCCGAGGCGCTCGACGGGGTGGTCACCGAGGCGCGCCGCGGGCGGCGCCCGGCGCGGCGGGTGGTCCGAGTGGACCTGGATCGGAAGCGCTACTACCTGGTGGCGGCCGGTCCGCTGCCCGGGAAGGCGGCGGACGGAGGCGAGGTGAGCGCCATGGTGCTGGAAATCACCGAGGGGTTCACCATCGGGCCGCGCGAGGGGGACGAGCTGCGGCAGCTGGCCCACGATCTGCGCACGCCGCTGGCGTCGATGTCCGGCGCGGTGGAGCTTCTGGAGTCGGGCCGACTCGGGCAGCTCACCGCCGAGCAGACGCGCCTGCTCGGGATGCTGCAGAGCGGGATGCAGATGATGCTGTCGCTCCTGGACGACGCCTCCGCGCGGGCGCGGGCCGCGCAGGCCACGGGTGGCGCGGGCGCGGTGACCGGCGGCGAGCGGGGCGGCACGGCATGAAAACGCCGCGCCGCGCCGGCGGGACCGCGCCGGGACGGATCCTGGTCGCCGACGACTCGCCCAACATCCGCGAGATCCTCAAGATGAGCCTGGAGACGGCGGGGCACACCGTCCTGGTGGCCGAGGACGGCGAGCAGGCGCTGCGTCTGTTCACCGCCGAGGCGCCCGATCTGATCATCCTCGACGTCATGATGCCGAAGGCCAACGGCTTCCAGATCTGCCGCAAGGTGAAGACCGACGTGCGGACCGCGCTGACCCCGGTCATCCTGCTGACCGCCAAGAGCCAGCAGGAGGACATCTACTGGGGCAAGGACTGCGGGGCCGACGAGTACGTCACCAAGCCGTTCAGCACCAAGGAGCTGGAACGGACCGTCGCGCAGCTGCTGCGCCGGCGCCGGGGCGAGGAGGAGGCGTCCGGCGTGGCCGAGGATCAGCGCCGCCGCCGCGAGAAGGGGGAAGCAAGCCAGGTGGCGCATCTCGACTGGGATCCGCGGGCGATGGACATCTTCCGCAAGAAATACGGTGAGTTCAAGCACGGCGAGGCGCTGCGCGCCTTCCAGCGCGAAGCCGAGCGGTTCCTCAAGGAGCACGGCGACCCGGGTCCGGTCGATGTGCAGGAGGCGCTCGGTCTGAGCGTGGTCCTGCGCGGCGCCACCGACGACGCCCTGACGAGCGCGCGGGAGCTGGCCGACCATCTCAATGCGGTGGCCGCGGCGCTCTACGCCGACGAGGATCGCAAGCGCGGCTACATCCCGTTCCGCACCCCGCTGCAGAAGCAGGAGGAGCGCCTGCCGCTCCTGTCGTTCACGCCGCGGATCGCCCCCGACATCGCCGCCTGAGCGGCCAGCCGCCGCGCCGGATAGGCCGCCGCGCCGGGCACGCCGCCGCGCCGGACCTTGTGGCCCCGCCGCGCTTCTGCTAGTTTCTCCGCGCGCGGACGGCCCGACGGGGACCGCGGCGCTCCGCTCCCATGAAGATCATCGTGCTCGGAGACATCCACGGGAACCTGCCGGCCCTCGAGGTGGCGCTCCGCGAAGCGCGCGCCGAGGGGTGCGACCTCCTCTGCCACACCGGGGACCTGGTCGGGTTCGCGCCCTTCCCCCGGGAGACCGTCGCCCTGATGCGCGCGGCGCGCCTGCCGGGGGTGCGGGGCGAGATCGACGCAAGCATCGCCGCCGAGGAACCCGCGTACGACGGCGGCGAACCGGGCGAGGCGGGTGGTTTCGAGCGCCGCGCCTACGCCTGGACCCTGGCCCGCACCGACCGGGTCACCCGCGGCCTGCTGTCCGACCTGCCGTTCGAGCAGCGCTTCGAGGCGGGGGGCCGGCGGGCGGTGGTGGTGCACGCCAACCCTATCGACGCCTGGACTCCGCTGCGGGAGGATCGCGACGAGGATTTCCTGCGCACCATGGGGGACGCGGCCGACGCCGACCTGATCCTGTTCGGCCACACCCACCGGCCGTGGCACCGGGTGGTGGACGGACGCCACTTCATCAACGCCGGCAGCGTCGGCTACCCGCGCGACGGCGATCCGCGCACCGGCTACGTCGTCATCCGCACCAACGGCCACGTCGAGGTGCAGTTCCGCCGCTTCCCGTACGACGTCGCCCGGCTGATTCGGGCGGCGCGCGAGCGCGGGTTCCCCCCGGGGGCCGAGTCGGCGTTCGCGGGCTGAGAGGCGGCGCGGCGGGGGAGGCGCGCCCCGCTCAGCGCGGGGTGAGGGTGACGGTGCGGCCGTCGCGCCAGACGGTGAAGCGGTCGCCGTCGATGCTTTCGCGCGCCGCGCGCCACGTCTCGAGATCGCGCAGCGGGCGGCCGTCGATCGACGCCAGGATGTCGCCGCGCCGCACCCCGGCGCGTCCCGCCGGCCCGCCCTCCGCCACGCTGGCCACCAGGAGACCGTGGACCTCCGCGGCCCCCAGGAACTCCGCCAGATCGGGGTCGAGCTCCTGCACCGTCATCCCCAGCCGGCGCGAGGCGGTGGTCGGATTGCCGGAAAGCCCCGGCGATCCGAACGGCCGGAGCAGGTCCGGCGCGGCGAAGATCGGCGTGTCGAGTCGGACCGCGAGGGCGATGGCGTCGGAGGGGCGCGCGTCGACGGCGTGCAGCCGGTCGCCGGAGCGGACGGCGATCTCGGCGTAGTAGGTGTCCTGACGCAGCGCGGTCACCGTGATCCGCTCGACCGACGCGCCGACGGTCTTCAAGATGCTGACCAGCAGGTCGTGGGTCATGGGCCGCGGCGTGGGGGCCTTCTCGCGGCCGAGGTAGATGGCGATCCCCTGGTCGCGTCCGATGGCGATCGGGAGGGCCCGCTCCTCGGACGCGTCGGCCAGGAGCAGCATCACCTGCTCGGGCCCGACCATCCTGATCCCGGCGATGTGCACCGCCACCGGCGCCTCCGCCGCGCCCGCCGGGACCAGGGCGGCGCCGGCCGGCCCCTGAACGGCGAGGAGAAACGCCACGGCGAAGGCGGTGGGGCGATGACGTCGCACGGGGGGGAATCGACGATCGCTCATGCGGCTCTCCGCGAAGACCCGGAAATCATACGCCCATGGCCGCTGCGAGGCCCGCCCTGATCCACTCCGCCGGGCCTCAACTGGTTGACTCCAAAGAAGATATCCCGGAAAAGCCGCTCCGGGAGCCGGTTTGACAGCCCTCCGACGCGACACTAAAATACGCCGCGGTGGTCACTTACGCGATTCTGAGCGTTCGCTGAGACCGGCGCCGGGAGGGCCCACCCGCCCATGAATCTCGCCAAACTGGGCCGCTTCGAGATCGTCCGGGAGATCGGCAAGGGGGCGATGGGCCAGGTGTTCCTGGCCAACGACCCCAAGATCGATCGCCGCGTGGCGATCAAGACCATCGTGATGCCTCCCGGCATCTCCCCGGAGGAGGCGCACGAGACCAGCCAGCGTTTTCTGCGCGAGGCCCAGGCGGCCGGCCGTCTGCTGCACCCCAACATCGTCACCATCTTCGACGTCGGCGAGGACCAGGGGGTGTCGTTCATCGCCATGGAGTTCATCGAAGGGGAGACCCTGGAGAAGTACACCCGCGCCGAGAACCTGCTGCCGCTGCGGCGCGTGCAGGAGGTGATCGCGCAGGCGGGCGCGGCCCTCGACCACGCCCACGACCACCGCATCGTCCACCGCGACGTCAAGCCGGCCAACCTGATGCTCCTGAAGAATGGCGCCCTCAAGGTCACCGACTTCGGCCTGGCCAAGAGCCCGCAGGCCAACATCACCCAGGCCGGGGTGCTGCTGGGGACGCCGTCGTACATGTCGCCGGAGCAGATCCAGGGGAAGGACCTGGACGGACGCAGCGACCTGTTCTCGCTCGGCGTGGTCCTCTACGAGCTCCTGACCGGGGTGCGGCCCTTCGAGGGGGAGTCGATCTCGACCATCATCTACCGCGTCCTGTACGAGGACCCGCGGCCGCCCGCGGCCCACAACCCGGCGCTGCCGCCGGAGATCAACCTGATCCTCGCCAAGGCGCTGTCGAAGGATCCCGAGACGCGTCACGCCCGTTGCGCCGATCTGGTGGCCGACTTCAACAAGGCGCTCACGGGGCTGCCGCCGGACACCCTGTCGCGTCCCTTCCCGATCGTCGCCGGCGGCCGCCCGCCCGGGGTCCCGC
>JBOGOE010000312.1:0-7175 GCA_050747445.1 Candidatus Polarisedimenticolia bacterium
CGCCCTCGGCGTTGAGACGCTCGCGGTGCGGGCCGATCTGTCGACGGCGCGCGGCGCGACCGCCGCGGTGGACGCGGTGCACCGCCGTCTCGGCGGTCCGGACATCCTGATCTGCATGGCGTCGCGCTACGAGAAGACGCCCCTCCGGCGTCTCGACGAGCGCGCGCTGCGGGCGAATCTCGACGTCGATCTGGGCGCCGCCTACCGGCTGGCCCTGCGCGCCGCGCCGCACATGCTGAAGCGCGGCGCCGGCCGCATCGTCCTGTTCGCCGACTGGCTGGCGGCCAGCCGCCGGCCGCGCTACCGGAGCTTCCTGCCGTACTACGTCGCCAAGGGGGCCGTGGTGGCCCTGACCGAGGCCCTGGCGCTCGAGCTCGCTCCCTCGGTCCTGGTCAACGCCGTCGCGCCCGGTCCGATCCTCAAACCCGCGGGATTCTCCGCCGCCGCCGATCGGGAGGTGCGCCGGGTGACCCCCCTGGGCCGTTGGGGCGGCCCCGAGGAGATCGCCCGCGCCGTCCTGTTCCTGATCGAGACCCGCTTCGTGACCGGTGAGTGCCTGCGCGTCGACGGCGGTCGGCACCTGCGCTAGGATTCCCCCCCCTTTGCGATGGAGGACACGATGACGCATTCGAGACTGCCCCTCGGAACAGGTGTGCGCGCCCTCGCCGGCGCGGTCCTGGCGGGCGCCGCCCTCGCGGCGGCCGCCGGACCCGCCCCGGCGTTCGCCGCCCCGGAGACCTACGCGATCGACGTGAATCACAGCAGCGTCGGGTTCAAGATCCGGCATTTCGCGAGCCGCGTGCCGGGACGCTTCAACGTCTTCGAAGGGACGATCGTCGTCGATCGGCAGGACCTGGCGAAGAGCCGCGTCGAGGTCACCATCGACGCCGCCAGCATCGACACCGCCAACGCCGACCGCGACGCCCATCTGAAGAGCGCCGATTTCTTCGACGTCGCCACCCACCCGAAGATCGTCTTCCGCTCCACGCGGGTCAGTCCGTCCGGCGAAGGGAAGGCGCGCATCGAGGGGGATCTCGCCATCCGCGGCACCACCCGTCCAGTCGTCCTGGAGGTCGAGATGCTCGGTTTCGGCCCGGGCCCCGGCGGCAAGACCGTCGGCGGGTTCGAGGCGAAGACCCGGATCAACCGGCAGGACTTCAAGGTGGCCTGGAACCGCGCCGTCGAAGGGGCGGGGTTGGTGCTGGGGGACGACGTCGACATCGTGATCAACGTCGAGGCCGGCAAGGCGGGACCGCCACCCGCGGCGCCGGCGGCCGCCAAGCCGGGGCGCTGACGAGACCGCGCGGGGCGCGGCCCGGCGTCACGGAACGAGAGCGGTCCGCGTCACCACGGCCGCTCCCGGTGGGGCCAGGTGGCGGGTCATCAGATCGGCGGCGTCCCGGACGTGGCGCTCCAGCCGCTCCGTCCCGTACGCGGCCGGGGCGAAGATCACCATCAGCAGGGACCCGGTCGCCGGGGTGACCGACGTGCGCAGCGAGTCGGACGTCGGGTTGCCGAACGGACCGTCGTCGTCGCACAGGACGGGGCGCCCATCGAGGTTGACCGTGTCCTTGCGGATCCCCTGGTAGGCCTCGCCCGGCGCGCCGCGCCGCAGGCGGATCGCCCCGCGGACGGCCGCCGCGTCGTACAACCCGATCGACAGCAGGTAGCGCAGGGCGCAGAGGTTGCAGAGGTCCACCGCGTTGAGGATGCGCGGCATCCCCTTTCCCTGCAGCACGCGCCGCAGCAACGCCTCCGACGACGGCCGGGTGCGGGTCGGATCGATCCCGAAGGCGCGATAGAGATCGCGCGACGGCCGCAGCCCTTCGATCGCCGCCGGCGCCTTCCCGGCGTGCTCGCGGGCCAGGGCGGCGCAGGCCGTCTCGATCTCGAGGAGGAGCGGCTCCGCGGCGGGGGCGACGGCGACCGGCGCGGCCTCGATGAGACCGGTGCAAACGATCGCCGCGAGGTCGTCGTCGATGAGGAACCGGTCCTTCATGCGACGACTATAATCGCGATGGAGAGTCGACGCGCGGCGCCGACCTCGAGTACCGCGCGACGCTCCGCTCGATCGCGGCCGGCGGGGCGACGACCGCCCTCGACCGCCGGCACCTCCCGGTCGTGGGACACCGCTGCGCCATGGACGCGCTCGCCGGCTACCTCCCGGCGTCCGCCGCGCGCTGGAGCGCGGGGAGCCGCCGGCCCGCGAGGGCGAACCCGCCGAACAGGATGACGGCGTAGCCGAGATCCCCCAGCAGCGTGTTGCGGAAGAACGGCAGCGCGGCCACGAAGGCGGCGGAGAGCCCCGCGGGAGTTTTCGGGTACAGGTCCTGGAGGGCCCAGACGGCCAGGTTGGTGACCAGGAAGAACAGGACCGAGCTGCCGATCGCCGCCGCGGCCAGCCGCGGGGCGCCCGGGCGGCCGAGGAAGCGCTTCCCCAGAAGCGCGAAGAGCGCGATGAGCAGGTAGACGACCGGCTGCAGGACATGGAACCCGAGGACCAGGTCGCTGAGGAGCATGGCGCCAAGCGGCAGGAGGACGGCGAGGCGCCGATCCCCGAGGTGCGCCCCGCCGAACAGCGCCATGGCGACGATCGGGGTGACGTTGGGCGGGTGCGGCAGGAGGCGTGTGGCCGCCGCCCCAAGGAGAAGGGCGGCCACCACCGCCGTGCGCCGGCTCGGGCTCATCGGTCCGCCGGAAGGCGGCGTCTGACGGCGACGCCGAACGGCTCCGGAAGCGAACCGACGTAGAGCAGATCGTAATCGGCCTCGACGCGGATCGAGGCGTACCCCTCGAAATAGCCGGCGATCCCGGCGACGTTCGCCTGGAACCCCGGGCCAAGACGCGACAGATCGACGCTGACCGCCGCGATCGGGGCCCGCTGGAAGAAGACCCCGGCGGCATGGGGGCGGACGGTCACCGTCAGGGAGCGCGCGGCGGCGTCGTGGCGCGCCTGGACCAGGAGCGGCAGGTCGAGCGGCAGCGGCGTCTCCGCCGAGGCGAAGGCGAAATTATTGAAGGCGTTGTCGCCGGCGTTGCCGCCGAACACCGTGGGGGACAGGAACGGACCGCCGAAGGCCGTGACGTTCGGGAAGTAGTCGAACTCCAGCAGGTCGTAGGCGTCGGAGGGGAAGCCGGTCCGGTTGAGCCCGGTGGTGGCCCCGTTCCAGAGTCCGAACGCCACCTGGGAGAAGCCGTTCGGGTCGGCGAAGAACCCCTCGGATCGCAGGGTGAGGATGGCGCCGAACTCGAAGTCGGCCTCGGGGGTCAGGAAGACGCCGAGCGGCGCCGCGATCCGGGCCGTCGGGACGGTCGTGTCGTAGAGGACCCGGAGCGTTCCGGCCCGGTCCCCGGCGAAACGGGGCGGCGCGCCGGGCAGGAAGGTGAATCGGGCGCCGGTCTCCCCTTCGGCGATGAAGCGGCCGGCGCTGTCGAGGGGGTCCCGGGCGAACCGCTCGACGAAATCGGCCGCGCCCGCGGGGGCGGCGGCGAGAAGCGCCGCGGACAGGACGGCGGACGCGGTGGCGAAGCGGAAGCGCTTTCGATGCGGCATGGTCGGGACCTCCCTGGGCGCGCGGCGGCGCCCGGACGTGGTGCTCACAGACTCCTGGTGAGGATCGCCAGCGACAGGGGGGCGAGACGCAGGGGAAGGGTGGCGACCCGCCCCCCGGTCGCGGCGTCGAAGATCAGCAGACGCGGTTCGAAGAAGTCGTTCTCGGCGACGATGAGATAACCGTCGCCGTCGGTTTCGAGCGCCGAGATCAGGTTCGGGCTGTCGTGGATGGTCTCCAGGACCTCCCCGCTCGCCGGGTCGAAGCCCTTGACGGCGTTCCGGTAGGCCGCGTCGGAGACCACGCACCAGCCGCGCTCCGCCGAGTGGACGGCCACCCCGGCCACGTTGCCGCCGAGCCGGTCGTCGTCGACCAGGAGCGCGGCGGTCCGGCTCTCCGGATCGATCGTGACGACCCCGCCGGTCAGCGCCTGCGGCAGCAGACCGGGGAAGATCCCCGCGAGGTTGAGGACGATGCCCCCGGTCGCCCCGGAGAAGAACAGGGTCTCGAACGGGTTCTGACCCGGCAGGTCGAAGACGTCGATGACGGCGCGCGCCACCGGGTCGATCACCACCATCCGCCCCGTGCCGTAACGGGTGAACGATCGATCGACGTCGAGGAGGGTCACGAACAGCAGTCCGTCGTGCTCCAGGATCTGATCGGGCCGCGGCGTGCCGTCCGGGTTCATGGCGTACGGGCGCAGGTCGATGCCGCCGGCGACGTCGCCGGATTCCAGATCCAGGACCGCCACGTCGCTGAAGTCGGGTCCGTAGCGGGTCACGAAGGCGAAGCCGGGGTGATCCGCGCCGGCGTCCGGTGCCCCGGCCGCGGCGGGGCGCAGGATGACCGCGTCGTGCGGGTTGGCGCCGTTGCCGACCGAATACTCGAAGACGGTGGCGAAGGAGAACGGGTCGAGCCCCTGCACGTTGTCGCTCCCCAGCCGGTTGACGACGAGGGGCCGGCCGTCCTCCATCCGGGCGACCGGATCGCTGCTGACGACGTCCGGGCCCTCCTCGATGGAGAAGCGGGTGTCGTAACGCACGGAGACCAGCGACGCGCGCCCGAATTCCATGAAGTCGGTCGCCGCCACGAGGTAGCGGCGGCGCTTCACCGCCAGGAAGGACCCGCGCTCGCCGGAGCCCTGGAGGACCGTCTCGCCCGCCACCCGGCGCCGGCCGTCCAGGAGCGCGCCCGTCAGATCGAGAACCAGACCCGCGGTGCCGACGCGGATGGGACCGAACGGACCGGTCGCCAGGAGGTCGTCCTGGAGCGTCCCTTCGATGTCGAGCGGGCCGCCGACCTCGAAGGGCTGGGCCGCGCCACCCGCCCTCACCTCCACGACCCGCGCCTCGGCCAGGAAGAGGGGGTCCTCGTCCGCCAGGGTCTCGACGCCGAACTCGAGGGCGAGATCGATCTCGAGCCCCAGGTGCGGCAGTCCATTGATGACAATTTCCGTGTCGGGGAAGACGACCGTGACGTCGTAGATCGGGTTCAGCCGTCCCGCCGGCCCGGGCAGCACCCGCGCCAGGCCGCCGCCGGATCCGCAGCCGCCGGCGGCGAGCATCGCCGTCCCGAGCAGGACCGCGGCCGCGCTCGGGCCCCGCCTCAGCGGCGCCATCCGATCCTCGCGTGCAGGGAGCGACCCGGCAGCGGGTAGCCGCCGATGTCGTAGGTGACTTCGTCGCCCAGGTTCCTGGCCTCGAGGGTCGCATCGATCCCGCCCGGGAAGTTGAAGCGGACCCCCAGGTCGTGCAGGTAGCGGGCCGGGATCGCCAGGCTCTCCGTGTTGAGCGTGTCGACGAAGTTCCGGCCGACGTAGGTGAAGGCGTAGAAGAGCCTGGACCGTCCGAGGTCGAGCTCGGCGGCGGCGCCCGCCTCGCGCGACGGCCGGTTCGGGATCAGGAACCCGGTCGCGGTGTCGCCGCTCTCGTTCTCCGCGCGCTGCAGCGTGGCGTTGAGGCTGCCGCGGAAGCGCCGGCCGATCGACAGCGCCAGATCGGCCTCCACCCCGCGGATGCGGGCCCTTCCGAAGTTCTGCGCCCGCACCGTCCGCTGCGGGTTTCCAACGAAGACGATCTGATCCTCGGCCAGGGTTTCGAACAGGGTCAGCTGCAGCCGCGCCGCCTGGAGGCGGGGCCCTGCCGGCGCCGCCCCGTCGACCGGCCCCAGATCCGCGACCAGCCCCAGATCGACGCTGCGGCCCCGCTCCGGAAGCAGGGAGGGGTTGCCGGCGATGGCGCCGCTGTCGCCGAACAGCTCGATGAAGTCGGGAATCCTGAAAAATCGCCCGGCGTTCCCCTTCAGGCTCCAGCCGCCTCCCAGTCGCGCCCGGAACCCGATCCGCCCGGTGGTCCGGCCGTCGTCCTCGTCCAGGCTGTCGGGAGGGATCCCGGTGCCCGGACCGGGGCGGAAGGCGTTGTCGTAACGCTCCTGCCGGATCGAGGGATTGAGGAGGAGCCGGGCGCCGAACAACGCGATCTGATCCTCGACGACCAGCACCAGATCGTCGCGCCGGGCGGTCCCAAGGTCGGGCAGGGAGCGCGTCCCGTCCCGCAACCGGGCGGTGTCGCGGCGGTGGGCGGCCAGCAGGGTGATCGCCTGCCGGCGTGATGCCAGCAGGGTGATGCCGGCCTCCTGCCCGAACGACCCGATCCGGTTGTCGGTCGCGTCGTCCAGCCCCTCGGGTTCGTACGACTCCGTGTGGCGGGACACGTCGATGGCGGAGCGCGCCAGGAGCCGGCCGCCCCAAAGGCCCGGGACTTCGAGATCGGCGCGCAGGATCCCGCGCGTCACCTCGTAGCGCGCGTCGATCGACTGGGATTCCTCACCCGGGCTGCCCTGCCGCCTGCGGAACAGATCGCCGGTCAGGAGGAGGCGTCCCTGCCGCGGCAGATGGAGGGTCGCGCTCCCCGCCAGGTGGCCGCGCTCGAAGTCGTTGTTGGTCCGCCGGCTCCAGCCGTCGTCGGTGGCGTCGTGGGGGGTCCCGTTGTCGTCGTGGAAGCGGAAGTCGCCGGTGCTGCGCGCCGCGTCCCCCCCGACCGCGTACTCGGCCCGGCCCCGACCGGAGGAGAACGAGAAGGACGCCCCGGAGTCGCCGAACGACCCGGCGGCGGCGGTGGCGGCGGCGCGCGGCGTCCCGTCGGATCGGCGGGTGGTGATCAACACGGCGCCGCCGATCGAGGCGGCGGGGAGGCCGGCCGGGGTGAAGCCGCGATAGACGGCGATGGTCTCGATCTGCGAGAGGGGCAGGTCGGCCAGGTTGACGCCGCCCCCCAGCGCCCGGTTGAGCGGCACGCCATCGAGATAGACGATGACCTGCTCGGAGCTCGACCCCCGGATCGACATGGTCGCGAACTCGCCCCCGAGGCTTTTCACCTGGACGCCGGTGGTCTCCCGCAGCAGGTCGGCGAGGGAAACGATCCGGTGGGCGAAATCCTCCGCCCGGATCACCGTGGCGAAGGCCGTCGGATCGAGGAGCGCCGGGTCCTCCGCCGACGCGCGCACCTCGATGGTCTCCACCGGCATCGCCGGACCGGGCGGCGACGAAGCGTCGTCGGCGCGCGCCCCGTGGGGCGCCGGGGCAATCAGCGCCAGGAGGGTCGGGAGCGCCAGGAACACCGGCGC
>JBOGOE010000313.1:0-45143 GCA_050747445.1 Candidatus Polarisedimenticolia bacterium
CCCGCGGGCGGCGCGAAAGGCGGCCTCGATGGCGCGGGCGTCGGCGCGGCTGGAGAACGTCACGTCCGGGAGGACCAGCACCGGCACCGTGTCGCCGTAGCGCGCCTCGAGCCCCGCATCCCCGCCGATGTCGATGATTCGGAGCGCCGCTCCGTGCCGCCGCGCCGCGCGCGCCGCTGCCCGATGCATCACGAAACAGAGGGGGCACAGAGCGCGCGTGTAGAGGACCGCCACGGAACCGGGGTGGGCCGCGTCCCTCATGCCGTCCTCCGTCCCGTGAACAGACGCCCCGCGAGATACAGTCCCAGCAAGCCCATGCCCGCACCCGCGGCGTCGGCCAGCACGTCGCGATAGTCGGCGAACCGGTCGGGGACGAACATCTGGTGCACCTCGTCCAGCACCGCGTACGCCACGCAGAGGAGGAAGGTCAGCGCCAGCCATCCGGGCGGGGCGGGGCGATCGAACCCGTCGTTCAGGGCCCGGGCGAGGAGGATCGCCAGTCCCATGTATTCCAGGGAATGGCTGGCCCAGTCCGGCGTGCCCCCGGCCCAGGAGACGTCCGAGAGGGAGGACAGATAGAAGATGAGTCCCAGATAAAGGACGACGGGACCCCAGTTGCCGATCCTGTGGAGGATCCCCCGCCGCATCACCGCAGGGGGAACGGGTACATGACGTAGGCGAGGATCAGGGAAAGGACGATCATCGAGCCGCCGAGGATCATGATGACGCGCATCCGTTCGCGCCCGGCGGGCTGGGTCAGGAAGGCGAAGAACACCGAGACGAGCGCCGAGAAGGCAACCAGGTTCAGAAAGTGGCTCCGGATCACCGGGCCCCCGTCATTCCTTGCGTCCCGCGGCGATGTCGAACGCGTCCAGGATGAGCAGCAGGTTCATCAGCCCGGCGGTCAGGAGGAACGTGTTGCCGTACTCGTAGGTGACGCTCTTGACGCGCTCCCGGAGGCGTCCGAGCAGCGCGACGCGCCGCGGGTCGTCGTCCCGCTCCGGCAGCCGGTAGGCGATCGTCCCGTAGGTGCGCATCCGGGCGTACAGGTCGATCGGCCCCAGCGCGAGATTGTCGAAGGTCGCGAGATACGTGAGCGGCTGGCGCGCGTCGATGAGCGAGGCGGCGCCATCGGACGCCAGACCCAGGCCGTACGACGCCATCACCACGGCGAAGAAGACGGCCGCCCGGCGTTTCTTCCCCAGGACGAGGTGCCCCAGACCGGGCAGGAGCCATGCGAGAACACAGGGAACGACGGCCGCAGACCTTCCGCGGACGGGGATCCGGGCCTGCTCGAGGACCGTGTCGGTCACGCGGCTACTCCTTGACGACCCAGACCTTGACCTCGGCCCTGACCTCGGCGTGCAGCTTGACGGGCACGTTGTAGATCCCCAGGCTCTTGATCGGCTCCACCAGCTGGATGCGGCGGCGATCCACCTGGATCCCCTCCTTCTCCAGACCCTCGGCGATGTCCCCGGAGGTCACCGAGCCGTAGAGGACGTCGTGCTCGCCGACCTTGCGGACCAGGGTCAGGGACACCCCGGCAATGCGCTGCGCCAGGGTCTCCATCTCCCCCTTTTCCTTCGCCACCCGCTGGACGTACCGGCGCTTTTCCTTCTCGATGACCTTCAGGTTGCCGTCGGTCGCGGCCAGCGCCTTTCCCTTGGGCAGCAGGAAGTTCCTGGCGAAGCCGTCCGCCACCTTGACGACCTCGCCGCGGCGTCCCAGCTTCTCGACGTCCTCTCTCAGCACCACGCGCATGCTCGCCTCCCGCAGCGATGGGTCCGGGTCAATCCGACGTGAAGGGCAGAAGCGCCAGGGTCCGGGCCCGCTTGATGGCGATCATCAGCTTGCGCTGGTGCCTGGAGCAGGTCCCGGAAATCCGGCGCGGGAAGATCTTGGACCGCTCCGGCGTGAACCCCTGGAGCAGGCGCAGATCCTTGTAATCGATGAATTTGACCTTCTCGTCGCAGAACTTGCAGAACTTCTTCTTGCGAAACAGGAACTTCTTCTTGAACGGCTTGCGGCGGGCCCCGTCCCTCGAGCGGCCCCCCGACTCCCTGGGTTCCATGGCGCCTCCGTCTCCTCAGACCTGGATCGCGGACTCCGGAACGCTGTCGTCGCGCTCGGGCCGCGGTTTCATCATCGGCGAGGGCTGAAGCTGGGCCTCGCTCTCGACCCGCACCGTCTGGTGGCGCAGGATCCGATCGTTCATCCGATACCGCCGCTCGATCTCATGCACCAGGGACGGGGGGCACTCGACGATCATGAGCACGTAGATCGCTTCGTCCTTGTGGAGAATCGGATAGGCCAGCCGGCGCTTGCCCCACTTCTCGATCTTCATCACCTTGCCGCCGGCTCCCGTCACGAGCTGGTCGCAGGTCGCAATCAGCCCGTCGACCTCTTGGTCCGTCAGGGTCGCCTCGGCGAGAAAAATCGTTTCGTATTGTAGCATCGTCACGCTCCTGTCCCTCGGTCCGGTCCCGGTGCGTCCGGACGTTCCCTGCGGTTGTACCGGTTCATCGCCTCCGGCAGTCCCTCGCGCAACGCCGTTTCCGCGGCGTCGGCCGCGCGCGTCACCATCACCCCCACCGCCTCCCGCTCGCTCCGGCGGAACGGCTCCAGGACGAACGCGGCATGCGGCACGCCCTCCCCCGGCGGTCCCACCCCGAGCCGCAGCCGGGGAATCTCCACGCTGCCCAGGGCCTCCAGGATCGAGCGGAGTCCGTTGTGCCCCCCGTGGCCGCCACCCGGTCGCAGCCGGATGGTCCCGAGATCGAGGTACAGATCGTCGCAGGCGACGAGCAGGTCCGCCGGCCCGCAGTCCGCCTCCCGCAGGAGCGCCGCCGCCGCTTCGCCGCTCCGGTTCATGAAGGTCAGCGGCCGCGCGACCATGACGTCCATCCCGCCGAGCCCGGCCACGGCCACCAGGGACCGGCCCCGCCGCGCCACGCGTCCCGCCCCGTGCCGGCGCAGGAACTCCTCGGCGACGAGGAATCCCGCGTTGTGCCGCGTCGCCGCGTACTCGTCGCCGGGATTCCCGAGGCCCAGGAGGATCTTCACACCGCCCTCCCGGGGCCTATTTCTTCGGCTCGGGCTTCTTGGCGTCCTTCTTGCCGCCCTTGTCCTCGTCCTCGGCCGCCGCTTCCTCCCCCTCGACCGCGGCCTTCCCTTTCTTGATGACCTCGGGCTCGGCCGGCGCCGCCGCCACCGCTTCCACCCCCGGCGCGGGTGTCACTTCCTCCTTCGCAGGCGGCTCCACGACCACGAGGGTCACCTCGGGCTCCGTCAGGATCCGGTACCTGTCGCTCTTCGCCAGGTCGGCCACCCGGATGGAGTCACCGATCTTGAGCGGCGTGACGTCGATGACGATGTGCTCCGGGATGTCCCCCGGCAGGCACGCGACGCGCACCGCGCGGGTCACGTGATCGAGAATGCCTCCGTCCAGCTTGACACCCGCCGCTTCGCCGCTCGACTGGATCGGCACCTCGACTTCGATCACCTCGTCCATCCGGATGCGGACCAGGTCCGCGTGGATCAGCCGTCCCTTCACCGGATCGACCTGGTACTCCCGGATCATCACGTGACGGCGGGCGTCCTGTCCCGGAAGGTCGATCTCGAAGATGGTGTTGACCCCCGAGTCCGAGCGGAGGATTTCGAGAAGGCGCTTCGGATCGACCGCCACGGGCACCGCGTCGTGTTTGGCGCCGTACACGATGCCCGGGATGAGTCCCGCACGGCGCAGGCGGCGGGACGGGTTCTTCCCGAGCTGCGGCCGCGGTTGAACTTCGACGACCAGGTTTTTCATGACGGCATCCCTCGACCCCGGCGCCCCCTCACACGAACAGGGAGCTGACGGAAGAATTGGTGTGAATCCGTTTCATCGCTTCGGCCAGCAGACCTGCCACGGAGAGGACCGTGATGCGGGCCGCCTTGCGCTTGTCCTCGGGGAGCGGCACGCTGTTGGTCACCACGGTCTGCGACAGCTCGGAGGCCCGGATCCGCTCGATCGCCGGACCGGAGAGCACCGCATGGGTGAAGCAGCCGTAGATGGCGGCCGCGCCCTTCTGATTCAGCGCCTGGACGGTCCCGGTGAGCGTGCCGGCCGTGTCGACGATGTCGTCGACGATGACGCAGTTGCGGCCGCGCACCTCGCCGATCACGTGCACCACCTGCGGCTCCCCCCGCTCCCCGCGCCGCTTGTCGATGATGGCCAGGGAGGCATTGAGTCGCTTGGCATAGGCCCGCGCCCGTTCGACGCCGCCGGCGTCCGGCGACACGATCACGAGCTCCCGGAGCTTCAGCTTCGCCACGTGATCGATGAGCACGGGGGCGGCGAACAGGTGATCCACCGGGATGTCGAAGAAGCCCTGGATGGCCGGCGCGTGCAGATCCACGGTCAGGACGCGGTCCGCTCCGGCGGTGGTGATCAGATCGGCGACCAGCTTGGCGGAGATCGGCACCCGCGGCTTGTCCTTGCGGTCCTGGCGGGCGTAGCCGTAGTAGGGGAGAACGGCCGTGATCCGGGCGGCGGAGGACCGCTTGAACGCGTCGAGCATCACGAGGAGCTCCATCATGTTCTGGTCGACCGGCGGGCACGTCGGCTGGAGGACGAACACGTCGGTGCCCCGCACGTTCTCCAGGATCTGGCAGTAGGCTTCGCCGTCGGTGAACCGGCGCAGCTCGATCTGCCCGACCGGGATGCCGAGCGCCGCGCCGATCTCCGCCGCCAGGGCCGGGTGCGCGGTTCCCGTAAAGAGCTTCAGCTGGCTGTCCGACGCGCTCCCCTTCATCCCACGCTCTCCCCGTCCGGCCCGGCCCCGGGTTGGGGCGGGAGGATTCGAACCTCCGGTCCTGGATCCAAAGTCCAGTGTCTTACCACTTGACGACGCCCCAACAGCGGTCCCCGGGCGAAGCGGTTTTTTAGGCAGGCGTGCGGCCGTCCGGGGCGGGATCACGGTCCGAGGCGACGGACCGGTCGCCGGACTCTCCGGCCTCCGGCCCTGGTGACGCGGCCCCGCCGTGCGCGATCACCTCGCGATACCTTGCCAGCACCTTGTCCTCGATCTTCTTCCGCGTCTCGTTGTTGAGCGGATGGGCGATATCGCGGAAGGTCCCGTTCTTCCGCTTCTTGCTGGGCATCGAGATGAACAGCCCGTTCGTCCCGTTGATGATCTTGATGTCACTGACCACGAAGCAGTCGTCGATGATGATGGAAACGAACGCTTTGAGCTTGTCCTCGTCGACGGGAAAGACGCGGACCTCGGTGACCTCCATGGCCGGCGCTCCCTTTTCGGGCGCTCCGATTCAGGCGAGTCCCAGGTGCCTGCGGTACTCCTGCCGGCCGAGCGGCGCGCAGCGCCAAGCCCTGTACCCGTCTGCTTCCATCGTCCGGGCCGCGCGCGTCAGGCGGTCCGCGTCCCGGAAGATGCCGAAGACCGCGGAACCGCTCCCGGTCATGGCGGCCGCCGTGGCCCCGCAGCGCCTCATCCGGTCGCCGATCGCCCCGATGGCGGGACAGAGCTCGCGCGCGCAAGGCTCCAGATCGTTCCCGACGCGCACCCACTCCTCGACACCCCGCGGGGTCGCCTCCGTCAGAGTGGGGTCAAAGCGCGTCATCCTACTGATTTTCCGGGTTGCTGTCAACGACGCGTCGTACGCCTCATAGACCGTCCGCGTGGCGAGCGGGGTCCCCGGGAAGACCAGGAGGACCTGGTAGTCCAAGGTCTCCGGCAGGGGCCGGACGGCCTCCCCCCTCCCCCGCAGCAGGGCCGTGCCCCCCACCAGGAAATAGGGGACGTCGGCGCCGAGAGGGGCCGCCAGCTTCATGAGTTCCGTCTCCGCGGCCGCGAGACCGAGCACCCGGGCCCCTCCCGCCAGGGCCGCGGCCGCATCGCTGCTCCCCCCTCCGAGACCCGCCCCGGCGGGGATCCTCTTCTCCAGCCGGAAACGCAGCCCCTGTGAGGGACCCGCCGGGCGCGGCAGGGCGGCCGCCGCCCGCAGCACCAGGTTGCTCCGGTCGGTCGGAAGGGAGGGGTCGTCCGTGGTCAGGACCGTCTCCGTCCCGGTGGCCTCGAGGATCAGGGTGTCGTGCAGGCTGATGGTCTGGACCACGGAGACCATCTCGTGGAACCGATCGGGGCGTCGGCCGAGGACGCGGAGGTTGAGGTTGATCTTGGCGTGGGCCCGGAGGGTGAGACGGCTCACCGCTCCCGGTCCGCGACGGAGCCTGCGAGGCCCGGGGCGGAGAGGGACAGCCGGAGGGGTTTCCGATCGAACCCGTCCGGGATGACCGGCGTGAAGCTCGACTCGGGGATCTCGCCGGGGGCGGGACCTTCCAGCGCCTCGAGACGCACGGTGGTCTCCTCGCGCAACCGCAGGCGCAGAAGGCGTGGCCAGCGTGGCCCGCCTCCCTCCGCATAAGCGCCGTACTCGACGCGAAGGATGATAGCACCGCTCAACGGATCGCGGACGGTCGCCTCCCGGAGCGGACCGCCGCGCTCCGAGGCCAGCGCCAGGTAACGGACGTCGTTCGGCGGGCAGTCCACCTCGAACCAGGCGTGCGTCCGCCCGAAGGTCGCGGCCGGACGGGTCATGACCTGCTGCAGCGCCGTCTCCTCCGCGCAGAAGGGCCGGGCAGTCAGGAGCGCCACCAGATGATGGGTCCTGAGCGGAAGCCCGAGGAGACGATCGAGGCCCTCGGGGCCGGCGGTCGCGCGATCGAAAACGCGCTCCGCCGGCAGGATGAGGACCGCTCCGGCGGTATCGGCGGCGAACACCACGCGCGCCCCGCCGGCCGGTCCGAGGAACTCCAGCCGCAGGCGATCGGGCGGCAGCAGGGCGGCGGCGAGCCGGAACCGGGTCTTCCCGTCCGGTCCCTCGGCCTCGCCGCGAAACAGGGCCCGATAGCCGGGACCGGCGGGAGACGCGGGCTCCAGGGATCGGGGGGCTCGCGTGGCGCAGGCCGGCCACAACAGGGCCAGGAGACCGGCCGCCACCGGGACGAAGCGGCCCGCGCGCCGCCCCCGCCTCAAGGGGCGGCTCCCAGGCGGACGCGCAGCTCCTCCATCTTGCCGCGCAACCGCTCCGGCTCCTCGTGCCCGCGCTCGAGGGCGGTGCGCCATTCGCGCAGGGCCTCCTCGAGGCGGCCCGTCTTCACGAGGAGGTCCCCCAGGTGCTCCCGGATCATCGGGTCGCTGTCGTCGGCCCGCAGCGCCGCACGCAGGTTCTGCTCCGCCGGGCCGTACTGCGACAGCTTGAACTGCGCCCACCCCAGGCTGTCGAGGTAGGCGGGATTCCCGGGCTCGATCGCCAGGGCCCGATTGAGGAACCCCACCGACTCGTCGAGCCGCTCGCCGCGATCCGCCAGCATGTAGCCGAGGTAGTTCAGGGCCATGGCGTTGTTCGGATTGATCCGGACGGCGCGATCGAGGGCGACCAGCGCCTCCCTCGCCCTGCCGAGACGCTCGAGCGCCGCGCCGTGGGCGAACTGCAGCGCGTCGTTGCCCGGATGTCGCCGGGTCGCCTCCCCCAGGACTTCCGCCGCCAGCCGGTGGTGCCTGCGGCGCAGCAGCGATTCCCCCACGCGCGCGAACGACTCGGCGCTACGATCCCCCTCCTTGAGCAGACGGTTCCAGGCGGCGCGCGCCTCGGTTTCGCGTCCCTGCGACAGCAGGATCTCCACGCCGAAGGCCGCGAGATCCTCGCTCCCGGGATGCCGGCGGGAGGCCTCCTCCAGGACCTTCCGCGCCTCCGCCGTCTCGCCCCCCTCGAGACGGGCGCGCCCGACCAGCAGGAACAGCTCCGGATCGGGATCCTCCACCGCCTCGAGCGCCGCCTCGAAGGCCGACGCCGCGTCGCCATACCTCCGCGCCGCCATCTCCAGGAGGCCGATCTGAGTGTAGGTGAGGGTCAGCACGATCGCCTCGCGTTCTCCGATCGGCCCGCGCGCCCCGGCCGCCTCGACCAGGTCCCGGTAGGCGGCGAGGGCCGCCGCCGCGCCGTCGCGGCGCTGCAGCATGCGGGCCCGGTGGAAGCGGGCTTCGAGATGGTCGGGCGCCAGAGCGGCCACCCGATCGAAGGCCGCAAACGCCTGGTCGGTCTGCCCCGCGCCGTCGTAGGCCTGCCCCAGCGCCAGAAGCCCGCGCGGGTCGTCCGGCTCGAGGCGCCGCCCTTCCTCCAGGTGGCGCACCGCCTCCGGAGCGCGACCCGCGAGCAGGTGCAGCGTGCCGATCCGATCGTGCACGTAGGCGCTCCCGGCGGCCCCGTGCGCCAGCAGGATGGTATAGACCGCGATCGCCTCGTCGTACCTCTCCTGGTGCTCGTACAGGGCCCCCAGGGCGTCCGCCACCTCGAGGCTGCCGGGGGCGCGGGCCGCCAGGTCGGCGAGGATCTCCTCGGCCTCCGCGAGACGCCCGGTGCGGAGCTCGGTCTTCCCCAGGATCAGCAGGAGCGCGGGGTCGAGACCCCGGACCCGCGCGAACTCGCGCAACAGCGCGCGCGTCTCCTCCAGCCGGCCGGACTGGTAATAGACCTCGGCGAGGGCGCGGCAGGCCTCCGCGTCCTCCGGGCGGAGCCGCAGGGCCGCCCGGTAGTGACCGATGGCCCGCTCCAGCTCCGCCCCCGGCTCGCGCCGCCCCCGCGCCTGCGACAACGCGACATCCCCGAGGAGCCTGCGCACCTCGACGTCGTCGGCGCCCAAGGCGACGATCCGTTCCCCCAGGGCCGCGGCCCCCTCGAGGTCGTCGAGGGAGTAGCGCAGGCGCGCGAGCTCCAGGAGAAGGGCCGGCGACGCATCGCGCGCCGCTGCGCGCTCCAGCTGCTCCAGGGCGGCACGGTAGTCCCGCTTGAGGAGCGCCTGTTGCGCCAGCGAGTACAGGTAGTAGGCCTCCTGCCGGACCGGTTCCGGCACGGGCGGACCGGCCGGTGCCCCGGTCGCCGCGGAGCCGGCCGACGCATCGACCGCGGCAAGCCGGGCCGCAAGCAGGAGCGCGCCGGCCGACCCCCGGCGGATCATCGCGTCCCCTCCCCGGGCTCCTCGAACCGCAGCCGGAGGCGCTTGCCCAGCCCCCCGGAGCTGAGACGCAGATCCTTGACCTCCCCGGAACGGAACGCCGCCTCGATCCCCTCGATCTCGTCGAAGCTCCGATCGCCGCTCACCACCCGCACCTCGATCCGATGCCGCCCCGGCGGGACGGTGAGCTCGCGGCTCCAGCGACGGCGGGCGCCGCTCCCCTTGAGCGCATCATCCACGACCGTCCCACCGTCCACGCGAACGACGATGCGCGCCGCGGTGAAGCGGTGCTGAAAGCTCAGCTTCAGGCGCGCCGGTTGCGTCACCACCGGCGGGCCGCCGGTACCGGCGCCGGGAACGACGGCGTCCCAGGGCGTCCTGGCGGCTCCGGACGCCACGGGCACCTTCCCGGAGGCCGGTCGATCGATCAGGAACGGCGAGGACGCCAGCAGGGCCAGACAGACGAGGAAAACGAGCCACCCCCATCCCAGGGGCGTCGCGGCGCGCGACAGGAAGCCCCATCTCGGCCGGAGGAAGGTGATGCCGTGCACGCCCCCCTCGGGGGGCGTGGAGCGATCCGACCCCGACACCAGGGTCGGGGGAATCGCCTGCTCGGAAGCCTGCATCCACTCGAGCACCGCAGTCTTCAGCTCCTCGGCGAACTCCTGGCAACGCGCATAGCGGTCGCCGGCGTGCTTGGACAGGGCCTTGCGGAGAATCCGGTCGAAGGCGGGCCGGAGCGACGGGTTGAGACGCGACGGCGGGGCGGGATCGACGTTGACCACCTGGTAGGAAATCGCCGTGACCGAGTCTCCCGTGAACGGCTTCTCGCCCGTGAGCAGCTGGTAGAGGATGACCGCCAGGGAGAACTGATCCGCCCGCCCATCCACGTCGGTGCCGGTGACCTGCTCCGGCGCCATGTAGTTTGGCGTCCCGAAGAATTTGCCGGGCCGCGTGAGGCCACCCGCCGCGAGCCGCGCGATCCCGAAATCGAGAATCTTCGGCTGCCCGCTTTCGGTGAGGATGATGTTCGCCGGCTTGACATCGCGGTGGATCACCTGGTTCTGATGCGCGTAGTCGAGAGCCTGCCCCAGCTTCTCCACGACCTCGGCCACCTGCTGCAGGGGCAGCCGCCCGCCGCCCGCGAGCAGGTCGTGCAGGTTGGTGCCGGTGGCATATTCCATGGCGATGTAGGCCTCCCCCTCCGGCCCCTTCTCGCCGACGTCGTAGATGGTCACGATGTTCGGATGGTTGAGGCGCCCCGCGACCTGCGCTTCGTGGTAGAAGCGCTGCAGGAACTCCTCTTCTTCGTCCGGGCCGATCGGGAAGGAGAAGGCGATGGTCTTGAGCGCCACGACCCGGCCGATCCTGGGATCGCGGGCCTTGTAGACGACCCCCATCGACCCCCGGCCCAGCTCCTCGAGGATCTCGTACCGCCCGATGGTCGCGGGCACTCCCATCAGCAGGATCCCCTGGCCCGGGCTGCGTCCGCCGTGGCGGACGCCGTCCCGGGACCGGCGTGATGCAGCTTCACGGCAGCCCCCTCCGTGCGCCCCTTCCGGAGAAGGCCACGGATCGGAGTCTCAATATAGGACCGTGAGCCCGGATCGTCCACAGAATCCGGGGTTTCGGGCGGGGGCGGCGGCGTCAGGCGGCCCGCGCGGGAGGCGGGACGGTGACACCCCGCAGGTAGTCCACGGCCTGCCGGCGTTGCGGGTCCCCGGCGCCGGACGGGTCGCCTTCGATCGTCAGGTCCGGCTCAAGGCCCTTGCCGTTCCATTCCTTGCCGGCGGGCGATTCGAACCGCCCGGTGGCCAGGATGACACCGTCGCCGTGCTGCAGCGGCAGCAGGCGCCGCACCACCCCATGCCCCCAGGTCCGCTCGCCGACCACCGGAAACCCCAGCCCGTCCCGCAGGGCCGCGGTCATCACCTCGCACGCTTCGGAGGTCCCCTCGTCCACCAGGGCCACGACCGGCAGTCGCTCCCAGGCGATCCTGCGGCCGTCGGCGCGGAACACCTTGTCCCCGTCATAGCGGTCGGTCACCGAAACGACCGGCCCCTGACGCATGAACAGGCTGACCACGCCGATGGCTTCCGCCAGGGCGTCCGAGGAGCAACCCCGGAGATCGAGCAGCAGGCGGGTCACCCCCCGGCGCTTGAGCGAGGCGATGGCTTGGTCGACGCGGCGCGCGTCCCCCTCGCGCAACCCGCCGATCCGGACGACACCGGTGTCCGGGGCCTCGAACTGGGCGACCGGTCCGGGCGCGGCCAGGATGCGGCGGACCAGCGACAGGGGGCGGCGGCGCGGCGCGTCGGCGGTCGCGACGGTCAGCTCGACCTTCGACCCGACCCGGCCCCGCAGGGCCTGCCCCGCCTCCCACAACCCCATCAGGCGCGTCGATTTCCCGGCGATGGTGATGATCAGGTCCCCCCCCTTCAGCCCCGCCTCCGCCGCGGGTGAACCCGGCAGCGCGCTGACGACGGAGATATAGCTGCGGCGCTTGGAGAGGATCGCGCCCACCTCGGCCGGACCGGCCGTCTCGCCGCGCGCCGCCTTCTCGTAGATCCGGGCGGGGAGATACTCGTTGGCGGGGTCGAGCGATTCGAGCATGCCGCGGTAGGCCCCCTCCATCAGTCCGTCGATCTGGACCGGCTGGACGTAGTTGTTGACGATGAGATACAGCGCCTCGTTGAACAATTTCAGGTACCCGTAGGTCCCCTCCAGAGCAACGACGCGCCCCATCAGGGCGCCGGACACGGCGAACACCACCAGACCCGCGGACACCAGCACCAGCAACTTGCGATCGACGGTGATCTTCATGGTCGCTCTCCTCGAGGAGCAGGGTCGGGCCGGCGGACACCGCGACGCGTCGTGGACGTGCCGGTCGCGGCGCCACCTGCGGTCTGCCGGAGCCAGGACGACGGATCCTCCGGCCGGCCATCGTGCCGGATCTCGAAATAGAGTCCGGGCGTGTCGAACGTGCCTCCAAGACCGCAGCGGGCGATCGGATCCCCCTGGACGACCTCGCGACCCGCCACGACGAGGCGCTCGTCCACGTGGCCGTAGATGGAGAGATAACCGTCGCCGTGGTCGAGCACGATCATCTGCCCGTAGCCGCGGAACCAGTCGCTGAACACCACCCGGCCATCGTAGACCGCCTGCACGTTCCGGCCGGCGGGTGCCGCGATATCGATCCCGGGGTGCGGGATCTCGGTCGAGAAGCGCGGGTGGCGGACGTTGCCGAAGGGAACCACGACCTTCCCGCTGACCGGCCAGTCGAGACGCCCCCGGAAGCGGGCGAACCCGAGCGTGCCGGCCCCCCCGGCGCCCGCGCGCGACAGCCGATCCAGGAGCCCGCGGATCTCCGTCTCGACCTGGACCAGCTCCAGGAGCGCCTTCTTCTGCGTGGCGCGCTCGCGTTTCAACGCCGAGAGGACCGCCTCCTTCCGGCGGCGGTTGTCCCGGACCTCCTGGCTCTTGTTCCAGACATCGGTCTCCATCCGCTCCAGGTCCTGGCGTTGGACCGACAGCGACGCCAGGAGGTCGTCGAACAGGCTCCGCTCGGCGCGGAACGCGTCGAGTCGACGGTTCTCCGACAGGGCCAGCGTCTGCAGCGCCCGGTGCGCCGTGGCCATCTGCGCCGGTGACGAGGCCGCCGCCAGGAGCCGCGCGTACCGGAGCGGTCCCGCCTTGTACGCCTCGCGCAGCCAGCGGCGCATCTCCGCCTCCCGCAACGACAGACCGGCCTGCAGGCTCTCGGCCTGGCGCGCCGTCGCGGCCCGCCGGTTCTCGAGCGCGGCGATGTCGCGGCGCAGCGTCTCCAGCTCCCGGGACAGGAGGGCGGAACGGAGATCCAGGTCCTCCAGCCCGTCGAGGACCGAACCCTCGCGCGCCTCCGTCTTCTCGAGCCGGTCCCGGAGCTGTTCGATCTCCCGGCGCACCCGTTCCAGGCGTGCCTGCTCCTTCTCCGGGGTCCCGCCGCGTGGCGGGGCGGCGATGGCGCCGGCGGCGATCGGGGCGAGCACCAGGCCTCCCAGGAGGAGCGCCCGGTGCGCGTTACGGGAGCAGGCTCCGGCCATCGAGATCCTCATCGGGCCGCACGCCCAGGAGCGCCAGGACCGTGGGATGGAGGTCGGCGATCTGGGGTCCGTCGCCGGCCAGCCGGACGTTGCTGAACAGGACGCCCGGCACGAGCGAGGGGTCGTTGGAACAGTGATCCCCGCTCCAGACCTTGAGGTTGTCCTCCACGATGCGCGGCGGCACCTCGCCGAGGGCCGTCTGCCACCCGATCCGGTAGTGGGCGCTGTTGGCGGCGCGGAGATCCGGGACCAGTCGCGGGTCGAACCCGCGGTACATCTCCTCCCGGGTGTAGACCCGGAGCACCGGTCGCTCCCCGGTCTCCGTGTCGACGAACGCCTCCAGCCCCCGGGCGATCGCGGTGCGCACCTCCTCGTACTCCCTGCCGGGGGCCACGCTCCCCTTCGGCTCCCGCGCCATCAGATTGATGTAGATGTTCCCCAGACCCATGGCATAGGCCTTGGTGCGCGACCAGTCCACGTACTGGAAGAACTCCCCCAGCTCGCCCCGGTCGAACAGGTCCTCGAGCGTCTTGCCACCGGCGTATACCCCCTCGCGCAGCGTCATGAATCCGTGACGCACCAGCCAGGTGTTGTAGTTGATACCGCGGCGGAACGAGGCGAACCCGTGATCCGAGCAGACGATGAGGGCGGTGCGATCGTCGATCCGCTGCATCGCCTCTCCGACGATCCGGTCCATGCGCTCGTACGACTTCGGGATCTCCCCGCCGTAGCGCGCCGCCAGCGCGGCGTCGTGCAGCGGATGCCCGGGATCGTGGAGCCGCCACAGCATGTGCCCCACCCGATCGGGGAAGTCGAACACCTGAACGTAAAGCCGGTCCCGCCCCTCGTCGAGGAAGCGCTTCAGCATCGCCTCCTGAACCTGCACCGTCGCCTCCATGTCCTCGAGGAAGTGCCGTTCGTCGGTGACGCCGGACGGCAGCGACCAGGTGTCGATCGGCCAGCCGAGGGTCTTGAACAGGCCGAACGCCTCCACCAGGTCCCGCGCGAACGCGCGGGGCGAAGTGAACGGGACGGGCTGGCACGTCGGATGGAAGTTCAGGGGCGAGGCGTAGAGCTTCAGCTCCGGGGACAGCGACATCAGCTTGAACCGGATGATGCCGCGCAGACCGGCGAGCCGGTCCACCACGGGGTTCACCGGCACCCGCACCTCGAACCAGTCGCTCCAGCCCCCGGGCGCGAGGGTCTGGCGCCGGCCTCCGAGATCGATGGTCACACCGGCGTCGTCCGCCTGCAGCGTGAAGGGAACGTCGAGCCGCCGCGGCACGCCGCGCTCGCGCAGGCGCTTCTCCGCCGTCGCGCGCGCCGCCCGCCGCAACTCGCGATCCTCGATGCCGCGGGTCGCTTCGTCGAGGACGAAGTCGTAGAACGGCTTGTTGAGGGGGCCGACGAGGGCGGTGCGGATCACGCCGCGCTTCCCGTCCAGCGCGACGATCTCGACGCTGAACTGATTGTCAGGCAGGGCCATGGCCTTGTCGGAGGTGAACAGGTAGGGGGAGCCGATCCGGCCGCGCATGTCCGGCACGCCGAGCCCGGACAGCATGGTGGTGTGATCGTGCTCCTCCGCCGGGAAGGTCGCCGGCACGTGGATCACCCTCACGGGGTGCCCGGCGTCGGCGGCCGCCGTCCAGAACGGCCGTCCCTTGCGGGCGTTGACCGCGGTCGGGAGCGCGTCGGGAAGGTAGCGGGCGGCCACCCAGGCGGTAACGCCGCCTCCGAGCGCGGCGGCGAGCGCCCCCGCGGCCAGCGCCGCGAGGCCCCGTCGGGTCACCAGCCAGACGACCAGCCCCGCCGCCAGCCACAGCACGACGCCCACGCCGGCACCGAGCACCGGCGGATTCCCGGGGCCGAAGAGCAGGGGATTCCGGGCCTCACGCAGCATGGCGAACTCCGGCAGGTAGGTCCCCTCCGTACGGCGCAGAAAATCGAAGATCTCGGTGCGCCCCGGGTTGAGACCGGTGGTAAAGGAAGCCCAGGAAACCGGCGTCTGCGGCGGGTTGGTGCTGCGCAGGGGCGCGTAGTAGCCGAAGGCGCGCAGTCGTTGCAGGTGCGGCAGCCGTCCCTCGGACAGGTAGCGTTCCACCAGCGCCGCGTCCGCGCCGTCGAAACCCAGAACCACGACGCGCTCGAACGGCCGCGGGACGGGCGGTTCGGACCAGGAGAGTGACGGCAGGAGGGCGACCGTGGCCGCCACGACGAACCGGCGCCGACTCCATGCGGAAAGCCGCTGCAAGCAGAGGATCCCCCGGTGGGTCAACGAGTTACCCGTACCGCGCGCACCCCGGAAGTATAGGTCAAGAACCGACCCCCATCAACTTGTGCCCCGGGCCTCGATCCTTTAATATCGGCCGCCGCTCGATTAAGTCACGTCCAACCAGGCCTTTGGCCGACGGGCACCGGATGCTCGAAACGATTACCAAGAAGCCCGAACGGCTCATCGTGGGAATCATGTCCGGTCTCTCCGCCGACGGGGTGGACGCCGCCCTGGTGCGCGTGCGCGGCAGCGGCGAGCAGATCGACTGGCGGCTCCTGCGGCACGAGACCCTGCAATTCTCGATGAAGGTCAAGGACCTCATCCTGCGCTGCGCCGAGCCGGGAAGCGGTGACACCGCCTCGATCTGCCGCCTCAACGCCCTGCTGGGGGAGCTGTTCGCGCGCGCCGCGGCGCACGTCGTCGCCAAGGCCGGTCTGGATCTGGCGGCGGTCGACCTGATCGGGTCCCACGGGCAGACCATCCAGCACCTGCCGCAGCCGGTCACGATCACCGGCATCCCGGTGCGCGCCAGTCTTCAGGTAGGAGAGCCGGCGGTCATCGCGGAGCGCACGGGGGTCACCACGGTGGCGGCGTTCCGGGCGCGCGACCTCGCCGCCGGTGGTCAGGGCTCTCCGCTGGTTTCCTACGTCGACTATCTCCTGTTCCGCAACCGGGCGCGGGGCCGGCTGGTGATCAATCTCGGAGGGGTCGCCAGCCTGACCGCCATCCCCGCCAGCGCGGGGCCCGAAGGGGTCATCGGCTTCGACACCGGCCCGGGGAACCTGGTGATCGACGGTCTGGTGACGACGCTCACCGGCGGACGCGAAGCGTTCGACCTCGACGGCCGGTACGCCCGCCGGGGCCGGGTCCGCAAGGATCTCCTGGAACGCCTCCTGGCCCACCCGTACTTCCAGGCCCCGCCGCCGAAATCCTGCGGCCGTGAAGAGTTCGGGCGGCCGTTCCTGGACCGGATCGTGCACGAGAACCGGACTCTCCCACCGGACGATCTCATCGCCACGGCGACCCGCTTCACCGCCGAATCGATCGCCCTCGCCTGCCGGCGTTTCGTGATGCCCCAGAACGTCTACGAGGAGGCGATCGTCTCGGGTGGGGGCGCGCGCAACCGCTTCCTGATGGAGCAGATCCGCCAGTCAATCCCCGAGCTGACCATCAAGCCGAGCGACGAGTACGGCCTGCCCGTGGCGGCCAAGGAGGCCGTGGCGTTCGCGCTGCTGGCGAACGAAACGATCCTCGGGGTCCCCAACAATCTGCCGGCCGCGACCGGCGCGGCGCACCCCGTCGTGCTGGGAGTCATCGTCCCCGGTCGTCCCTCCCGATGAGGCGGCCCCCCGTCCCCGGCGCACCGGCATCCGGAACGGTCGGCGGGTGTCTCGCCCCCGTGCTGCTGTTGCTGCTGGGTTGCGGCGGATTTCCAGACCCCTCGCGGACCCTCACCGTCGCCATCGACAGCGACCCCGCGAACCTCGATCCGCGTCTCGGCTCCGACGAAGCGTCGCGCCGGGTCAACGACCTGATCTACAACGGCCTGTTCCGGCTGGACGACAGCGCCCGGGCCGTCCCCGACCTGGCGGCCGCCTGCGACCGACCCGACGATCGGACCCTCGTCGTGACCCTGCGCGACGGCGTCCGGTTCCACGACGGCACGCTCCTCGACGCGGACGACGTCGTCGCCACCTATCGCTCCATCCTCCGCGACGAGGTCCCGTCGTTCCGCAAATCCGACCTTCTGCCGATCCGCTCCGTGGAAGCGCGCGATCGACGGACCGTGGTCATCACGCTGCGCGCGCCGTTCGCGCCGATCCTCACCAATCTGAACATCCCCATCCTTCCGGCGGAGACCGGCGGCCGCCCGTTCCGTGCGATCGGCACCGGCCCCTTCCTGCTGGTCCGGCATCGGCGCGACGAGGACCTGCTGTTCCGCCGCTTCGAGGATTATTTCGGCGGACCCGCCGGCGTGGAGAACCTCCGGCTGCGCATCGTCCCCTCCGAGACCGGACGCCTGCTCGAGCTGCTCAAAGGGAGCGCCGACCTGATCGTCAACGACCTGTCGCCCGACGCCGTCGAGCGGATCCGCCGCACGCCCGGCTTCGCCGTCGAGACCATGCCCGGCCGCAACTACGTCTATCTGACCTTCAACCTGCGCGATCCCCTGCTCGCGGATCGGCGCGTGCGGCGCGCCATCGCCCACGCCATCGACCGCGAGTCGATCGTGCGCCACCTCCTCCGCGGGACGGCCACGCTCTCGACCGGCATGCTTCCTCCCCATCACTGGGCCTACGCCTCCGACGTGCCACGCTACCCCCACGACCCGGCGGCCGCCCGGGGCCTGCTTGACGCCGCCGGGCGGACGGACCCGGACGGAGCCGGACCGGCGATGCGCTTCCGGCTGGTCTACAAGACCTCCACCTCGGAGGTGGCCCAGCAGCAGGCGGCGATCGTGCAGCGGCAGCTCGGAGAGGTGGGGATCGGCGTCGACATCCGGGCCTTCGAATGGCCGACCTTCTACGAGGACCTGCGCACCGGCCGCTTCCAGATCGCGGTTTCGATGTGGACCGAGATCAACGACCCCGACGTATTCCGCCTGCGGTTCCACTCGGCGTTCGCGCCGCCGCGCGGATTCAACCGCGGGGCGTACGCCGATCCCGCCGTCGATCGCCTCATCGAGGCGGGGTCGCGCACGCTCGACGAGACGGAGCGCCGCGCCCTCTACGCCGAGGTGCAGCGCCGGCTCGCCCTCGACCTGCCCTACGTTCCCCTCTGGCACCGGGACGTCGTGGCCGCGCGACGCGAACGCGTGCGCGGGTTCCGACTGACCCCGGGGGCCGATTTCCGATGCCTGGCTGAGGCCGGGCTGGAACCGTGGCGGCGGGCGGCCGGTTCATTCGGGGCGGCGCTCCAGGAGCCGCTCGATGGCTTCGATCGGGACCGCACCCGGGCGCAGGAGGCGCGGCGGGCCGGCGCTCAGGTCGAGCACGGTCGAGGCCGGCGCGCCAATCGTGGGGCCGCCGTCCAGGATGAGATCCAGCGTGTCGCCGGGCGCCAGGGCGGCTTCGACGGCGGTCCGCGGCGGGGTCTGCCCCGTGCGATTCGCGCTGGTGGCGATCAGCAGCCCGCCGGCCGCACGGGCCAGCGCCGCCGCCACGGGGTGGGGGGAGATGCGCACGCCGATCGTTCCCCCGCGTCCCAGCAGGCGGGCCGGCAGATCGGGGGAGGCGGGCAGGACCAGCGTCAGGGGCCCGGGCCAGAACGCCGCCGCCAGCCTGCGGGCCGCCCCCGGGAACTCCGCCGTGCACCGGCGGACGGCCTCGCGATCGGCGGCGATCAGCGGCAGGGCCATCGTGTCCGGGCGACCCTTGGCCTCGAACACCATGTCGACCGCCGCCGCGTTCCACGGATCGCCACCCAGCGCATAGAAGGTCTCGGTCGGGTAGATCACGAGACGGCCGTGCCGGATCGAGGCGGCGGCGCGGGCGATCAGCGCGGCATCGGGACGCCCGGCGTCGAGGGAGAGCAGGGTCGGCATGGGATCGGCTCCCGGTGGCATGCGGAGGGGTTACTCTAGCATGGCCCCGCCCGGGCCGCCGCCCATCGAGAGTCCGCAGAATCCCCTGGTGCGCCGGCTCCGCGCCCTGGCGCGGGAGCGGTCGGCGCGCGAGCGGTCCGGCGGCTACCTGGTGTGGGGCCTGCACCTGGCCCTCGAGGCCCTCGAGGCCCGGGCGCCGGTGCGCGAGGCGATCGTGGGTTCGCGGCTGGAGGGCGGCCCCGAGGGCAGGGGTCTCCTGGAACGGCTGCGTCGCGAGGGCGCCCCGCTCCGCCGCATGGGGGACCGCGCCCTCGAGGCGATCGAGCCGGGGAGCGCCGACCAGGGGATCCTCCTGGTGGTCGAACATCGGCCGATCGATCCCGGGGAGCTTCTGGAGCGCCGGCCTGCGCTGTGCGTTGCGACGCACGGGGTGCAGGATCCCGGTAACCTCGGAGGAATCCTGCGTTCGGCGTGGGGATTCGGGGCCGGCGGGGCGTTCGTTCTGGAAGGATGCGCCGATCCGTTCGGCAGCCGCGTGGCCCGGGCCGCGATGGGGGCCCATTTCCGCCTGCCGATCGCCCGCTCCCGTGGGGCGGTCTTCGTGGCCGCGGCCCGCCGCGCCGGCATCCGCCTGGTGGCCGCGGATCTCGCCGGCGACCGGCTGCCGGAGCAGGCCGACCTCACGGGGTGCGTGGCGATCCTTCTGGGGGCCGAGGGGACCGGGCTGCCGCCCGAGCTCCTCCGCTCGGCCGAACTCAGGGTCCGGATCCCGATGCCCGGGGGCGCGGCGTCGCTCAATGTGCACGCCGCGGCGGCCATCCTGCTCTACGAGGCCTGGCGGCAGGGGCGCGGACCCGGAGGCGGGAGGAACCCCGGCGGGGGGGGCGTCAGTCCGGGTCGCTCCGGCCACGGCCGCCCGGCGGCCGCGCGGTCGTGACCTCCTGGGTGCGCGCCAGGGGCAGGGTGAGGGTGAACACCGACCCCTTCCCCACCTCGCTGCGCACCCGGATCCCCGCGCCGTGCAGGCGCAGGATGTCGCGGACGATCGACAGCCCGATTCCCGTCCCTTCGTAGCGGCGGCCGGCCCCGCCGTCGACCTGGTAGAACCTCTCGAAAATCCGATCGATCGCCTCCGGCGGGATGCCGATGCCGGTGTCGGCGACGTCGACCTCCAGGAACCCCGGTTCCCCCCGCCGCGTGGTGAGGGTGATCCCGCCGCCGTCGCGGTTGAACTTCACGGCGTTGGTCAGGAGATTCACCAGCACCTGGGTGATCCGGTTGCGATCGCAGCGCACCGTCAGACCCTCGGTCTCGTACTGGGTCGTGACCTGCAGGTTCCTTTTCTTGATCCGCTCGCCGACCATCTCGATCGCCTCGTCCACCATCTGCCAGAAGGGGACGTCCTCGAGACGCAGCTGCGTCTCCCCCTTCTCCATGCGCGAGAACGACAGGAGGTTGTCGATCATCTCGACCAGGCGATCGATGTTCCTGAGCGCCACCGCCAGACCCCGCTCCTGTTCCGGGGTGAGGGGCCCGAGACGCCGCTTGAGGATCATCTCGGTGTACCCCTTGATGGAGACGAGCGGCGTGTGCAGCTCGTGCGACACGTTGGCCAGCAGGCTTGATTTCATCTCGTCGAGCGAGCGGAGCTCGGTGTTGAGCTTCTCCAGCTGCACGTTGCGTTCGGTCAGGGCGTTGCGCGCGATCGTGAGGTCGCGGCAGGCGGTTTCCAGGCCGGCACGGGCGGCTTGCAGCTCCTCCATCCCGCGGTGGAGCTTCTCCTCCGCCTCCACGCGGCCGGTGACGTCGCGCGCCGTGACGATGGTCCCCATCGCTCCTCCCGAGCGGGTCCTGACCGCGCCCGCGATCAGGTCGAGGAGGGCGCGCCGGGGCGCGGTGACCTCCAGACCGTCGAGACGCGCCTCGCCGGCGGTGCACCCCCTCTCCAGGAAGGCCCCCAGCGCCTCCGGGTCGCGGCAGCGGGACCCGAGGGCGGCGCGGAGATCGGTCTCCGTCAGGCCGCGCAGGCGTTCCGGATCGAGACCGAACAGTTCCCCGAAACACCGGTTCGCCAGGGTCACCACGAAGCCCGCCGCGCCCGGCTCCATCACCAGGATGCCGTCGCCCGTGGCCTGCAGGGTCGCGTCGAGACGCGACTCGCTCGCCGTGAGGGCGCGCTCGAAGCGGGCGCGGGCGCCGATGTCGGCCACCGTCGCGAGGACCACCCGGCGGCCGCCGAACTCGGTCGCGGCCCAGGCGAGCCGCACTTCGACGGATCCTCCGGGCGTCCGAAGCAGGCAGGTGATCTCCCCCCCGGGCTCGTCGCCGCGCTCGGCCCGGCCGATCACCTCCAGGACCCGCAGGAGATCGCGGGCGTGCACGCAATCGCGGAACGGGGTGTCCGGCAGGATCTCGCGTTCCTTCCCCAGAAGCTCCGCGAAGGCCGGATTGGCGTAGAGGATCGTCCCGTCGCGGATCATGAACACCCCGTCGCCGATCCCCTCCACCAGGCTGCGATAGCGCTCCTCGGACTCGCGCAGCCGGCGCTCGAGCGCCTGCTCTGCCGACAGGTCGCGCGCCACCATGAGGAGACCGGGGCCGTCGCCACCGGCCGCGGCGCCCGCCAGCGACACCCGCGCGGCCATCTCGCGGCCGTCCCGGTGGAGCAACCGGACGGTTTCCGCGATTCCGGTCTCGCGCAGCGTCCGGCGCGCCAGCTTCGGAAGGATCCGCTCCCACTCGCCGGGAGCGAACAGGGCCTCGACGTGGCGATCGAGGATCTCCAGAGGCTCCCACCCGGACAGCGCCGAGGCGCCGCGGCTGAACGACACCACCGCGTAGTCGGGATCGAGCCCCAACAGCGCGACGTCCGGTGGTCCGTCGAAGGCGCCTGCGGGCAGACCGGCGCCGCGCCCCTCCGGCCGGACCCGCCCGCGCAGGTCGAGCAGCAGGTGGTTGAACTCGGCGGTCAGCAGGCGCAGGACGGCGTCGCTCTCCGGCGGCAGGTCACCGATCAGGGGGTGGCGCCGGAGATCGCGCACCCGCTCGACGGTACGCCGCAACATGCGGCGGAGCGCGGCCACGGCGGCCACCGCGCACGCGATCGCCACCCCCCCCGCGATCCACGCGATCGCCGCGGCGAGGACGAACGGTCCCTGTTCGAAGATCGTCATGTCGATTGTCCCGCGCCCGTCCGGCTCCGGCCCGCCGCCGGTTCCTTCGCCCCCTTCAGGCGCTGCCGGAAGGATCCCGGGCCAGCGCGGCGAAGGCGGGCGCGGGCCGGGCGAAGTAGAACCCCTGGCCGTAACGCACGCCGCAGGAGCGCAGGGCCCGATACTCCTCCTCGCTCTCGATCCCCTCCGCGATCACCCGGGTCTCGGTGCGCGACGCCACCTGCAGGAGGGAGTGGACCAGGTCCTGCTTGATCAGGCTCTGGTGGATGTTCTTGATCAGCGAGATGTCGATCTTCAGGAAGTCCGCCGCCACCTCCGAGATCGTCTGCAGGGAGGAGTAACCGGTCCCGACGTCGTCGATCGCCACCAGGAATCCCATCCCCCTCAACCGATCGAGCTCGCGACCGAAGGCCTCGAAGTCCTCGATGGCGGTGCGCTCGGTGATTTCGAGCACCACGTGACGCGGCTGCAGGGCGGCCTCCTCGAGGGCGGAGCGCAGTCCCCGGTCGACGAACCCGGGGGCGCCGAGGGTCTCGGGCAGGGCGTTCAGGAACAGCTTCTTGGCCGGATCGAAGCCACGGGCGCCGCGGAGCGCCTGCCGGCGGCAGGCCGCGTCCAGCTCGGAGGAGAGGCGCCCGCTCCGGGAGCAGGCGAACAACGCCTCCGGGCCCTCCAGGCTGGTGTCGCGCGGGCCGCGCGTCAGGGCTTCGTAGCCCAAGATCGCGCCGCTCTCCATCTCGACGATCGGCTGGTAGTGGGTGGTCAGCCGCCCCTCCCTCAGGATGGCGCGCAGCTCGGTCAGACGCCGGCGCTGCAGCCGGTCGGCGTCGCGCGCGGTCATGCCGCGCGCTTCGCGGATCCCCTGGTGCACCATCCGCTCGAACCGGGTCGTCGGGCTGGGCCAGACGAGCGCGTAACCGATGGAGACGTCGAGGGAAAACCCGGCCGCCCAGGGCGCGGTCTCGAGACGGGCGCGCAGGAGATCGTGCAGGCGCTCCGCGGCGCCGCTGAGGTCCGCGACCGAGACTTCGCGTCCCTGATCCGCGCCGACAAGGAACAGGGTGAAGGCGTCGCCATAGACCCCATCGAGCGCCAGCAGGCTGTCCTCGGGAAGGGTGCGCCCCCGGCAGGCACCGAGCAGAGACGCCACGCCCGCCACAAACCGATCGCCGGCCTCCCATCCGTGCGCGATCTCGAGAGCGCCGAGTCCGGGGAACTCCAGGACCACGACGCCCAGCCGCCGCCCCTCGAGCCGCATCTCCAGATCGCCCAGAAGGAGATGGTAGGAGGAGAGACCGGTCACCGGGTCGTGAAGGGCGCTCTTGAGGCGCAGGTAGCCGGACCGCAGCCGCCGGGGATCCCCCGCCGGCGACCACGGTTCGCGCCGGGTCTCGAGTGTCGGTTTCATGCTCCGGCGGTCCTCCGGTCCAGGGTGTCGAGGATGCGGCGCACGCCGAGCAGTAGCTCGTCGCACGAGAACGGCTTGGTAATGAACCCGCAGGCGCCCTCCCGGGCCCCCAGGAGCTTGTCCCGCACCTGCATCTTGATCGAGAACATCGCCACCGGAATGGCGGTGGTCCGCGCGTCGATTTTCAGGGCCCGCAGCACCTGCCAGCCGTCCATCTCAGGCATGTTGATGTCGAGCAGGACGAGATCGGGACGCGCCTGCTCGATGCACGACAGCGCCTCCGGGCCCGAACGCGCCGGGTGGACCCGGTACCCGTCCTGTTCGAGGACCATCCGGGTCATCTCCACGATGTCGGGGTCGTCGTCCACGACCATGATGGTCCGCTTCACGTCCGGCTCAGGGGGCATCGTCTCCCCCCTCGTCCGGGGACCCGTCCGTCACCGGGCCGCCGACGTAGTGATCGATCAGCGACTCCGTCCACGCATCGAGCCGCTCGAAGCGCACCCCGACGCCGGGCAGCAGGTGGGACTCGGGGTCGGGTTCGACACGGCGCACGACCACGCCCCGGGCGCTCACGGCCCGGCGCCCTGTGTCGACCGGGAGTCGCAGCGAGATCTCGACCTGGGCGTGCAGAGGGGGCGCGTTCCGCAGGGCGACGAACAGACCGCCGGTGCTGATGTCCTTGATCCGTCCCCGCCAGGCGGCGTCGCCGGACAGGAGCCGCGCGGACAGACGCGCCGGCCGCCGGGGGCCGCGGCGGGTCACCACGTGACCCAGGGAGCAGAGGGCCAGCTCCAGGGCGCCGCGCTCGACGGGACGGACCAGCGTGGCGTCGGCGCCGGCCGCGGCGCAGTCGGGCAGGCGCTCGGCGGAGGTGACGACCACGACCGGAATCGACCGCAGGCGCGCATCGGCCTTGAGGGCCCGCACGCATCCGGGCGTGTCGCACCCGGCGCGTTCCGTCTGGAGCAGGATCAGATCCGGCCGGGTGGCGCCGGCCTTGGCAACGATGTCGGGACCGTCCGCCGCGCGGACGATCTCGCAGCCCAGCCGGCGCAGGAAGCTGGCCTCCAGCATCTGGAAGAGTCCGGCGTCGTCCACCATCAGAACCCGGGACATGGATCGCCTCGCTCCGGGCTCACCGCGAAGGACTGCAGGAAGGGCGTTTGCAGGGACCACTGCGCCACGGCGCGCCGCGCGGCCGGACATTACCACAGTCGTCGCGCGGCCATCAAGGCGGCGCCTCAGTTGCGCGACGCGGGGTCCAGTGTGGCCGCGCCGGTCGGCCCCGCCGCCGGATCCGTCTCGGTCTCCATCCCCCCCTTGAGCGGGATGCCGAGCCGCTTCATCTTCTCGATGAGCGTGGTGCGCTTGATCTTCAACAGCTCGGCGGCGCGTGTCTTCACCCAGCCGGCGTGCTCCAGCGCCTGATACAGCATCTTCTGTTCGTACTTCGCCAGAACCTCGTCGAGCGAAAAACCGTCGTGCCCCACCTGCAGCGGCGGGATCTCGACGAACCCCGCCTCCAGCACCTCCCGCGGCAGATCCTCGCGACCCAGCTCCTGCTTGCCGAAGGACAGCGCCACCGCCCGCTCGATGACGTTCTCCAGCTGCCGCACGTTGCCCGGCCAGGGGAATTCCATGAGGGATCGCAGCGCGTCGCCGGTGAAGCGCTTGATCGGGACGTTCATCTCCGCGCAGTATTTGTCGAGGAAGTGCTGGATCAGGAGCGCGATGTCCTCGCGACGATCCCGGAGCGCCGGCAGCTGGATGTGGATCACGTTGAGACGGTAGTAGAGGTCCTCCCGGAACCTCCCTTCCTCCATCATCTTCTTCAGATCGATGTTGGTGGCGGCGATGATCCGGACGTCGACCGAGATCTTCCGGGTGCCGCCGAGCGGCAGGAATTCCCTCTCCTGAAGCACGCGGAGCAGCTTGATCTGAAGGCTCATGCTCATGTTGCCGATCTCGTCGAGAAACAAGGTCCCGCCGTCGGCCGCCTCGAACCGGCCCGGCCGGTCCGCGACGGCGTCGGTGAACGCCCCCTTGACGTGACCGAACAGCTCGTCCTCGAGCAGCGTGTCCGGGATGCCGCCGCAGTTGACCGACACGAACGGGGCATGACGACGATCCCCGTTGAAGTGCAGCGCCCGCGCCACCAGCTCCTTCCCGGTGCCGCTGGCACCGGTGATCAGCACGGTGCTGCGCGACGACGCCACCTGCTCCACGAGCGAGAAGAGCCGCCGCATCTCGGGACTCTGGCCCACGATGTTGTGCACGCCGTAGGTGGTCTCCAGCTGGCGGCGCAGGTAGACGTTCTCGCGTCGCAGGTGGCTCCTCTCCAGGGCCTTGCCGACCACCAGCTCGACCTCCTCGATGCGGAACGGCTTCACGATGTAGTCGACCGCCCCCATCTTCATCGCCTTGATGGCGGTCTCCACGGACGCGTACCCGGTCACCATGATCACCGGGGTCTCGGCACGGACGGCGGTGAGCTCCTTGAGGACCACCATGCCGTCGACCCGCGGCAGCACCATGTCGAGGATGACCAGATCGAACGGCGCGTCGCGCACCGCCGCCACCGCCTTCTCCCCCGATTCGACGCTCGTCACCCGGTATCCCGCCTGCCCCAGTGCCTCGCCCAGGACCTGACGGACCCCCTCGTCGTCGTCCACTACCAGGAGCTTCTCTTTCTCTTTCACGCTTCACTCCACGAGTCGCGATCGAGGGAGGCACTCAGCAAGTGGTGTGCCAATCCGCCGACGGGGCGTCAATGCGGCAAACGCCCGCGGACAAAGGGTTCCTCGGGGAAGCCGCGGCGGGTCCTGTCAGAAAGGTGACGTAAATCGTCAATCGGATGGAAAAAAACCGTCAGCGGACCGACTGCTTCCGCGGTGCGCCTGCCTTCACTGTGGGGAGGTCAGTGCGAGAGACCGCCGCGGTCGCGACCCGGCAGACCGGCGATGCGGGCGGTGCCGCGCAGCACCGCGCCGGGGCGCAGGTCGAGGATCGGCGTGGTAAGACGTCCCTCGAAGCGGCCGGTTTCGGAGAGCGCCACCCGGGTGGTGGCGACGATGCTCCCCTGGGCTTCTCCCAGAAGATCGACGGTGCCCGCTTCGACATCGGCACGCAACCGGCCCTCCGGCGCCACCGTGAGACCGCCCCCGAGGCTCAGCGTCCCATCGACGCTCCCGCGCACCAGGATCGAGCCTTCGCCGCGCAGCGTTCCGGAGATCCGCGTCTGACTGCCCACGACGCTGCGCCCCCCGCCCGGCAGGCGGACGAAGGAGGCCTCGCGCGGCTCGGTCCCGCCGCCGTTGCCACCGGGCGACGGCGTCTGGCCGTCACCGGCTTCCGCGTCATGCCGTTTTCTGAAGAGCATCAGGTTCGTGGTCTGGAGCGGGCGACGGGGATCGAACCCGCGACACCGAGCTTGGGAAGCTCGTACTCTACCAACTGAGCTACGCCCGCCCCCGGACGCCGCGAATCTAACACCCCCCCGCGCGCCCTGTCAAACGGTCCCCGCGGGATGCCCGCGCGGAGCGGGGGTTCAGAGGGCGGCGTCGATGAGGCCGCCGGCCAGCAGCAGGTCGCCATCGTAGAGGACGACCGCCTGACCGGGAGTGACGGCCCGCTGCGGCGTCTCGAAGACGGTCCGGAAGCGTCCGCCCGCAAGCGGCTCCACGCGTGCGGCGGCGCCGGCGTGGGTCGATCGGATCCGGACGATCGCCTCGATCGGCCCGTCCGGCTCCCGGATCGACACCCAATTGGCGTCCCGCGCCGTCAGACCGGTCCGGTACTGCTCCGGCGCATCCCCCACGACGACGCGGTTGCGTGGGGCGTCGAGGGCCACGACGTAGAGCGCCCGTCCGGCCTGGAGCCCGAGACCGCGCCGCTGCCCCACCGTGTAGCCCGCCAGCCCCTCGTGGCGGCCGAGAACCCGCCCGGCGGTATCGACGATGTCGCCCGGCTCGCCCAGTCCCCCGCCCTCCGTCCGGAGGAACCCGCGGTAGTCGCCGTCCGGGACGAAGCAGATGTCCTGGCTGTCCGGCTTGTCGGCGTTGGGGAGGCCGCGCGACCGTCCCAGCGCGCGCACCTCGCTCTTGACGAGGTCCCCCACCGGGAAGTCGACCCGCTCCAGCTGCTCCTGGCTCAGGTCATAGAGGAAATACGACTGGTCCTTCCCCGCGTCCCGGGCGCGCCGCAGCAGCCGCCGGCCGCTGCGCGGATCGCGGCCGGTGCGGGCGTAATGCCCGGTGGCGATCCGTTCCGCGCCGAGCGCCGCGGCACGCGCCGCCAGATGCCGGAACTTGGGGCCGGTGTTGCAGCGCACGCAGGGGGACGGCGTGCGTCCGGCGGCGTACTCGCCGACGAAGTCGTCGATCACCTCGCGGCGGAACTCCTCCTCGAGGTTGAGCACGTAGAACGGGATGCCGATCCGGTCCGCGGCCGCCCGCGCGTCCAGCAGATCGCGCGGCGAGCAGCAGCGGCCGTAGACCGGGCGGCCGTCACGGGTCCGATCGTAGAGCTGCATCGACAGGCCGACCAGGCTCTCCCCGGCCTCCTTCAGCAGCAGGGCGGCCACGGAGGAGTCGACCCCCCCGCTCATCGCCACGGCCGTCCGGCTCATTCGCGCCCCTCGGCTTCGGACGCGGGGTCCGCGAAGATCAGCATCAGCCGCGTGCCGCCGATGCGGAACTCCCCCCGGTTCTCCAGCTCCGCCTGGGTGATCTTCACGTCTTCGACGAAGGTGCCGTTGGTGCTGCCGAGATCGCGCAGCACCACCCGGCCGCCGTGGACCTCGAGACTGGCGTGCTGGCGGGACACCTCCGAATCGTTGATGACGATGTCGGCATCGCCGCGGCCCAGGACGACCCGGGGTTTGTCGACCGGGAAGATCGTGCCGCGGTCCTGCCCTTCCAGGACCGCCAGCGAGACCCGCCGGTCGGCGGGGAGCGCCAGGTCCCCACCGGGGATCTTGCCGATCTTCGGGAGGAGGTTGGCGTCGGTCTCGAGACGGGTCGTCTGATCCCCTGGGTCGGCCGCGCTCACGGTGATGGGAGTCTGGCAGTTGGGGCAGCGCACCGTGGCCTGGGTGCGCCCCGCCAGTTTCGCGGCGTCGAAGGTGTAGCGCCTGGCGCAACCGCCGCAGGTGACGATCAATGCCGTTCCCCGCCCGCCGCCGCGATCGTGCCGCGCGCCCGCGTCGCGACGCGCCCGAGGATCTCCACGAAGGCCGCGACCTCCTCCGCCCCGGTGTCCGGACCGAGACTGACGCGGATCGACGCTCCGGCCACGCGTTCCAGACCCATGGCCTCGAGCACGTGCGACCGCCTGACGGTCCCCGCGGAACATGCCGACCCGGCCGACACCGCCACCCCCTCGAGATCCAGGGCGACGACCAGCGTCTCGCCCTGGATTCCCTCGAACGCGAGATTGCTGGTGTTCGGGAGGCGCGGCGCGCCCGCGGCGTTGACCGCGCTCCCCGGCACCCTCCCGAGGATCCCCGCCTCCATCCGGTCGCGCAGCGTGCCCACCCGGGCCCCCTCCGACGGGAGGGCGCGACGCGCCGCCTCCGCCGCCGCCCCGAACCCGGCGATCAGGGCCACGCTCTCCGTTCCGGGACGGCGGTTGCTCTCCTGACCCCCGCCCCGCAGATGCGGTCGCAGCGACAGACCCCGGCGCACGCACAGGGCGCCGGCCCCCTGAGGACCCCCGAGCTTGTGGGCCGCCAGCGCCAGGGTGTCGGTCTCGAGCGCCCCGAAATCGACCGGGACCTTCCCCGCGGCCTGGGCGGCGTCGCAGTGCAGCGGGATGCCGCGGCGGCGCAGCTCGCGGCCGAGCTCCGCCACCGGCTGCAGCGCGCCGGTCTCGTTGTTCGCCAGCATGAGGGCCACCAGGACGGTGCCGGGGGCGGCGGCCTCCAGCACCGCCGCCGGGTCGACGACGCCGCGCCGATCGGGTCGCACGCGGACCACGTCGAACCCGCGCTCCTCCAGATCGAGAAGCGGGGCGAGCACCGAGGGGTGCTCGATCGCCGAGGCGACGATCCGACGACCGGCCGCCTCCTCCCGCAGGCAGAGCCCGTAGATCGCCAGGTTGTTCGCTTCGGTGCCGCCGCCGGTCAATACGATCGATTCGGGGGAGGCCGCGATCAGACCGGCCACCGCCGTGCGCGCCGTCTCGATCGCCATGCGCGCGGCGTGTCCAGCGCCATGGACGCTCGACGCATTGGCGTCGAGCCCCCCCAGGTGACGCAGCATGACGGCGCGCGCCTCACGGCGCAGCGGGCTGGTGGCGTTGTGATCGAGGTAGATCCGGCGCACGCCGCGGACCGTAACATACCTCCGGCTTCCTTGACAATCTTCGCCGCCGGATGCTAGAGTCCCGATTTCCTCCAAGCGGTCAACCCTTTGGCCGTCAACGGGATAGCAGCGATCGAGAGCGATGCAGCCGACCGACTATAAAAGCACTCTCAACCTGCCGCGCACCGAGTTCCCGATGAAGGCCGACCTGCCCCGGCGGGAACCGCAGATCCTGGAAGCCTGGGATCGGGCCGATCTCTACGGGGCGATCCGCCGGGCGCGGCAGGGCCGCCCCCGTTTCGTGCTGCACGACGGGCCGCCATATGCCAACGGCCACATCCACCTCGGTCAGGCCCTCAACAAGATCCTGAAGGACATCGTGGTCAAGTCGCGCACCATGATGGGCTTCGACGCCCCCTACCTGCCCGGCTGGGACTGTCACGGCCTGCCGATCGAGCATCAGGTCGACAAGGACCTCGGCTCCCGGAAGGCGGCGATGACCCCGATGCAGATCCGCCAGGAGTGCCGCGCCTATGCCGAGCGGTTCATCGGCATCCAGCGGGAGGAGTTCCGCCGGCTGGGAGTGTTCGGAGAGTGGAGCCGTCCCTACCGGACGATCGACCCGGCCTACGAGCGGACCATCGTGGAGCAGATCGGCCGCTTCGTGGAGAACGGCAACGTCTACCGCGACAAGCGATCGGTGCACTGGTGCCCGCAGTGCGCCACGGCGCTGGCGGAGGCCGAGGTCGAATATCAGGACCACGTGTCGCCGTCGATCCACGTCCGGTTCCCCTATCGCGGTCTGGACGAAAGGTTCCCCGCCCTGAAGGGACGGAAGGTCTCGATCCTGATCTGGACCACCACGCCCTGGACCCTTCCGGCCAATCTGGCGGTGGCGTTCCATCCGGACTATGAGTACCGGCTCGTGGACCTCGGGGACGAAGTGCTGCTCCTGGCCGCCGACCTGGCGCCGGCGGTCCTGGCGCTCCGCCACGCGGCGTCGCGCGGCGATCTCGGCTCGGTGCGCGGCCGGGAGCTCGAGGGGCTCGGCACCGCGGAGGCCCCCTACCCGTTCGCGGCGCAGGGAATCTCCCGGCTGGTGCTCGGCGACCACGTGACCCGGGACACGGGTACGGGCGCGGTCCATACCGCCCCGGGGCACGGGTTCGACGACTTCCTCACCGGCCGGCGCTACGGGCTGCCGATCTTCTCCCCGGTCGACGACCACGGGCGGTTCACGGAGGAGGCGGGTTCGTTCGCCGGGCGCCGGGTGTTCGACGCCAACGGCGACATCATCGGGGACCTCGAGCGGCGCGGGTTGCTGTATCACGCGGAGACCCTGACCCATTCCTATCCGCACTGCTGGCGCTGCAAGAAACCAATCCTGTTCCGGGCCACGGCCCAGTGGTGGATCGCGCTCGATCACCGCGACCTGAGGCGCCGCTGCCTGGCGGAGATCGGACGGGTGCGCTGGATCCCGCCCGCAGGGTCGCTGCGCATCGGTGGGATGATCGGAACCCGCCCGGACTGGTGCATCTCCCGCCAGCGGGTGTGGGGGGTGCCCCTGCCGTTCCCGTACTGCGCCGCTTGCGGCCGCGAGATCGTCGACGCCGGATTCATCCGCCGCGCCGCCGACCTGTTCGGCACCCGCGGCAGCGATGCCTGGTTCGAGCCTCAGGCCTTCGCGGCGCTCGCCGCCGGCACGCGCTGCCCCCACTGCGGCGGCGGCGAGCTCCAGGCGCGTCACGAGATCGTCGATGTCTGGTTCGAGTCGGGCGTCTCCTACCGCGCCGTCCACGAGGCGCATGGCGATCCCTGGCCAAGCGACCTGTATCTCGAGGGAAGCGATCAGCATCGCGGCTGGTTCCACTCCTCCCTCCTGATCGCGGTCAACGACCGGGGGGGGGCGCCCTACCGCTCCGTCCTGACCCACGGGTTCACGCTCGATGGCGCCGGCCGCAAGATGTCGAAGTCGATAGGCAACGTCATCGCTCCCCAGCAGGTGATCGAGAAGCACGGTGGCGACGTCCTCCGGCTCTGGGTGGCGACGGTCGATTTCCTGGAGGACATGCGGCTGTCCGAGGAGATCCTCGCCCGGAACGCCGAGGCCTACCGGAAGATCCGCAACACCTGCCGCTTCCTCCTCGGGAACCTCTTCGACTTCGATCCGCGCCGCGACGCGGTCCCGCCGGAGCGCCTGGAGGAGATCGATCGCTACGTCCTGCACCTCCTCGACGAGCTCGTGGGGCGCGTCCGGGCCGCCTACGAGGCGTTCGAGTTCCATCTGGCGACACAGGCGATCCATCGTTTCGCCACCGTGGCGCTGTCTTCGCTTTATCTCGACGTGCTGAAGGACACGCTCTACACGAGCCCGCCGGACGCCGGGGCCCGCCGCTCGGCGCAGACCGCCATCCGAATCGTGCTCGACGCGCTGGCGCGGCTGATGGCGCCGGTGCTCTGCTTCACCGCCGAGGAGGTCTGGCAGTCCCTGCACGACCGTCGCCCCGGCGAACCGATCACCGATTCCGTGCACGCGCAGGAGCTGACCGGCCGGCTCTCCCTGCCCGACGAACCGGACCTGTCCGGGAGATGGGAGCGGCTGCTCGCCGTGCGCGAGGAGGTCCTCAAAGCCCTGGAGATCGAACGGGGCCGCGGCGCGCTCGGCGCGCCCCTCGAGGCGGAGGTGGTCCTCGAGCCTCCCGCCGGGCTGCGGCCGCTCCTGGAGCGCTACGCCCCCTTCCTGAAGACCCTCTTCATCGTGTCGCGCGTGCGGCTCGGGCGCGTCGCGGACCCGCCGACCCATGCCCCGGAACGGCTGCCCGGTCTGCGGATCGGGATTGCCACCGCCACCGGACGGAAGTGCGCGCGCTGCTGGAACGTGACCGAGGACGTCGGCGCGGACCCCCGCTTCCCCGAGGTGTGCGCGCGTTGCGCCGCCGTGGTCGATGCGGTGCTCCGGGCGCGGGGGGCGGCGCGTTGAACCGGGACGTCCTGCTCCGCCTCCTCTATGTCCTGACGAGCGCCGCCGTGCTGGGTCTGGACCAGGCGACCAAGCTGATGGTGGTGTCGCGTCTGACGCTGCATTCGACCCTGCCCGTGGTCCCCGGATTCCTTCACCTGACCCTGGTTTTCAACCGGGGGGCGCTGTTCGGACTGTTCCACGGCATGGCGGACCCCTGGCGTTCCACGCTGTTCACCGTGGTCCCGCTCGGGGCGATCGCCATCGTCCTCGTCTTCCAGTACCGCACGACGCTGCACGACCCCCTCACCCAGGGCGGTCTGGCGTTGATCCTGGGAGGGGCCGCCGGCAACCTCGCCGACCGCGTCCGCCTCGGTTACGTCGTCGATTTCCTCGATGTCTTCATCGGCGAGCATCACTGGCCGGCGTTCAATGTCGCCGACTCGGCAATCTGCTGCGGTGTCGGTCTCCTGGTGCTCGATCTGCTGCTCACGGGACGCCGGCCGGAACAGGTCCGGGAGGCGGCCTGAACCATGTTCCCCGTCCTGTTCGAGCTCGATCTGCCGGTCCTGGGGCCGTTCACCGTCGGGACCTACGGCCTGTTCTACGCGGCCGGGTTCCTCCTCGCCCTGCGTCTGGCGATCGCCCTGGCGCGCCGGGAGGGGATCGATGCCGCCCGGGTGGTCGATCTGGGCATCGTCGCCCTGATCGCGGGATTCGTGGGGGCCAAGGGGCTGCTCTACCTGCTGGACGCCCGATTCTATCTGGACAATCCCGCGGAGATCTGGCGCAGCCTCCGATCGGCGGGGGTGTTCTACGGCGGGTTCGCCCTGGCGGCGGTCGCCTGCTTCCTCTATGTGCGGCGGCACGCCCTGCCCGTGGGGAAGGTCGCCGACCTCGCCGCCCCCGCGATCGCCCTGGGGCAGGGGATCGGGCGGATCGGCTGCTTCGCTGCCGGCTGCTGTTACGGCAAGGCGTGCACGCTCCCGTGGGCGGTGACCTTCTCGGACCCCAGGGCCTACCGGCTCACGGGGGTGGTCCTCGGGGTGCCGCTCCATCCGGCGCAGCTGTACCACGCCCTCGCCGATTTCCTGATCCTCGGCGTGACCTTGTGGGCGCTCCGCCGGCGCCTTGCGGCGGGGTCGGTGTTCTGGATCTACGTGCTGCTGTATGCCGTGCTGCGCTTCGCGGTCGAATTCTTCCGCGGCGACACCGCCCGCGGTCTGTTCCTGGACGGCGCGCTCTCGACCTCGCAGGCCGCGGCCATCCCGGCGGCGATCGCCGCGGTCGCGGCGCTCCTCTGGATGCGGCGCCGCAGACCGGAGCCGGCGGGCCGGAGCGGGCGATGACCGGCGCCACCGCCGGGGCTGCACCCGGCGGGGCGACGATCGCGCTCGACCTGCCGCCGTCCCGGCGGGGCGAGCGCCTCGATCGGGTCCTTGCCGCGCTGCTGCCGGATCTCAGCCGTGCCGGTCTGCAGCGTCTGATCCGGGAGGGCCGGGTTCGCGTGGACCAGGCTCCCGCACGGGCCGCCTACCGGGTGCGCGGCGGCGAGCAGGTGGCCGTCGACATGCCTTCGCCGGAGCCGGCCACGCTCCTGCCGGAGGCCCTGGCGCTCGACATCATCTTCCAGGATTCGGACCTGCTGGTCGTCAACAAGCCGGCGGGCATGGTGGTCCACCCGGGAGCCGGCCGCCGCGGAGGGACGCTGGCGAACGCCCTGCTTCATCTGGTCCCCGATCTGGCCGGGATCGGCGGGGTCCTGAGGCCGGGGATCGTCCACCGTCTCGACCGCGACACCTCCGGGGTGATGGTCGCCGCCAAGAACGACGCCGCGCAACGGGACCTGTCCGCCCAGTTCAAGGCCCGCACCGTCAGGAAGACCTACGAGGCCCTCGTCTGGGGGAGACCGCGGCGCGCCGAGGGGCTGGTCGACCTCCCCATCGGCCGTCACCCCACGGCCCGCGTGCGGATGGCGGTCCGGCCCGGTGGACGGATCGCCCGGACCGCCTACCGGACGGTGCGGATCCTCGGCCCCTTGACGTTCCTCGAAGCCTGTCCGGAGACCGGCAGGACGCACCAGATCCGGGTCCACCTGAGCCACATCGGTCATCCGATTGTCGGAGATCCGCTGTACGGTGGGGCACGGCCCCGCCCGCTGCCGGACGCCGGGGCCCGCTCCGCCCTGGAGGCCTACGACGGGCTGGCGCTGCACGCCCGGCGGCTGGAGTTCCGCCACCCGCGGACCCTCGAGCCGTGCGCGTTCGAGGCGCCGCGCCCGGCGCCCTTCGCGGCGCTGCTGGCGGCGCTGACCACCCGCCCGGTGGAGGACACTCCCCGCCCCGGCGGGAAACGATGAAGCCCGTCTTCGCGATCCTGGGCGCCGGACGCCTCGGAAGCGCGCTGGGGCGTGTCCTCCTCCGGAGCGGGCTCCGTCCGGCGGGGATTTCCTGCCGCACCATGCGTTCGGCCCGACGGGCCGTCCGGTTCATCGGGGGCGGGGCCCCGGCGACCTCCAATGGACGCGCGGCGACGGGGGCCGGGATGGTCCTGATCTGCACCCCCGATCGGGCCGTGGCGGAGGTGGCGTCCGATCTCGCCGGCTCTCCCGAGCTTCGATGGCGCGGGGTCGTGGTCGCGCATACCAGCGGCGCCCTCGCATCGACGCTGCTCCAGCCGGTGGCGGCCCGCGGGGCACTGGTCGCCTCGCTCCACCCGCTCGCCAGCATCGCCGATCCGAAGGGGGGGTTGCTGCGGTTGCGCGGCATTCCCTTCGCCGTCGAAGGGGATCCGCGGGCGGTCCGCTTCCTGCGCCGCCTGGTCGCAGGCCTCGGAGGGGTGCCGGTCGCGATCCCCCGGGAGGCCAAGGCGCTCTACCACCTGATCGCCGTGCTGCTGTCGAACGACCTGGTGGCCTACCTGGACCTCGGGCTTAGGGCGGCGGAAGGACTCGGTCTGACGCGCCGGGAGGCCGCCCGGCTCTACCTGCCGCTGGTGCGGGGAACGCTGGAGAACGTCGCCCGGCTCGGTCCGGCGCGGGCCCTCACCGGACCGGTTTCGCGGGGGGACCTCGCGACCCTGCGGCTCCACGGGGAAGCGCTCCGCGCCCTGCCCGCCGATCTCCGCCGGCTGCACCGGATGCTGGGCCAGCGCTCGGCCACGCTCGCCCTCGAGGCGGGAACCATCACCCCCGAGACCGCGGCCCGCCTGGCACGCACCCTGTCAAGCCTGCCCTGAACCCGACGGACTTGATCCACCCCTCTGCGGGGACTACCTTGGCACCGGAGAACTGGCCGGGTATGGGTGCGTCCGAATAAGAGGAGACAGATGCACCGCTCTCCGGAAGATACGTCGTGGTTCTGCGGACCGCGGGCCGGTGGAACGCGCGACGAGACCCTAAAAAAGATCCCTGCACACTCCGTTCGGGTAGTCTGGGGTGACCAGTCCTGGAAGATCGGCGCACTTCGTCGTCGGCTCCACCTGCTCGCGCAGCAGGCAGCAGGCACACTCATCACCCCTGCAGGCCGCCGAGGTTTCGGCCACGGTAATGATCGGCTGTTCGTGCCATCTGGTGATATTGCCCTTCCGGTCGACGGCGTCGAAGCTGAACTGATAGGTCGGGAGGTCTGTCGCCAGCTGCGGAAACTGGTGCCGGTCCCGCATGAGGCAATCGTGGAACAGCACTCCAAGCGCGCCGCTGTCCGCGGTTCCGGCCGTGACGAAGGCAAAGTGGCGCGTGAAGCGATCGTCTCCTGCAACCGCGTCATTGGTGTTGAGCTGATGGAAGGCCCCGGCGCAGGTGCACTCGTTGGTCATTTCGTCGATGGAGCAGTCCAGCGGCCCGAGCTGGCTGCTGGTCTGGGCTCTCATGAAGTTGTTGCTGCTGCCGTCGTCGTACATGACCAAGGTATGTTCCTCAATGTCGCCGGATGCGCCACTGTCGACCTTGTGGAAGCTCGCGCCCATCAAAAGCACGTCGTTCAGTGCCGGCGTGGAGTCCGGATCGAGGACGCGCGCCTCCATCCGCACCTCGGTGTACTTGCCACTGATGAAGATGCCCCCGTCGAGGACCGCACCCGGGATGGCATAGAAGGCACACATATAAGCAATCGTGAACTGCGTGTAGTCGCATTCGAACTCCGCCTGGGGCAGGGCTTGGAACGAAACACTCTCGATCACCGGCGGGCTGCCGAACACGCGCGTCTCGGGTGCCGTGTCCTGGGTCTTGCTGCAGCCGGCAACCGTAAGCGCCACCGTGCCGACCACGGCGGCCAACGTTCTCATAAACGACATCGGGTGCTTGCCTCCTGGGCGAACGGGCCGTCCCGGGCGGGGACGGAAGGAGGGCGTCGGGCTGCCGAAACCCCTGAAAAGACGCCCCTTTCCGCCATCCTCAGGCACGAACGCGGCCTAAGTGTACGAAGACCCCCGGGGGCTGTCAAGGATGATTCCGGGTCGATCGCGGAGCGGATACAGCATCGTATCCGGAGACCCTGCGGCGTCGAGAAACCGACGCACGGCGGCGGCGCCACAAGGGTGCGATCCTGACCGGCAAGGCGGTCCTGAGCGGCGATCTGGCCGGGATCGGACTGGCCGACGTGTTCAACCTTCTCGGCATGTCGAAAAAGGTCGGGGTGCTGCGCCTGACGCGCGGCGCGGAGAGCCGTTCGCTGTTCTGGGACAACGGCGAAATCGTCTTCGCACGCTCCAACTCGGTGCGCGACAGCCTCGGCAATTTCCTGGTCCGCAAGGGGATCATCACCCCCGAGCAGAACGCCGTGTCGGCCTCGAGGATCGACGAGGCGACGCGTCACGGAAAGGTCCTGGTGCGGATGGGATTCATCACGGCGGACCAGCTCCTGTGGGCGGTCAAACAGCAGGTCCTGGAAATCGTCTACTCCCTGTTCCACTGGCGCGGCGGATTCTTCGAGTTCCTCGAAGGCGACAGCGAGGTCCACGAGAAAATCACCCTGTCGATGTCGACGACCAAGATCATCATGGAGGGGGTCCACCGGCTCGACGAGTGGACCAAGATCCGCACCGTGTTCCCCGACGACACGATGGTCCTGGAGCCGGCGCTGGGTCCGGGCGAGGTGGCCGCCCGTCCCGATCTGAGCGCCGAGGACAAGAAGGCGTTCGCCCTGGTGGACGGGACACGGAGCCTGGAGGAGATCGTCGCGGTCGCCCGTCAGGGCGAGTTCGAGTCCTACGCGGCGCTGTTCAACCTCTACACCGCGGGGGCGGTGCGGGCGCGGGGCGCGGCGGCGCGCAACCGCAGCGTCGCCTCATGAGGCCGGCGCGCGCTCCAGCAGGACCACGCATTCGAGGTGGTGCGTGTGGGGGAACAGATCGATCGGCACCGCGCGGACCAGCCTGAACCCGGCGGCGACGAACCCCCCGACATCGCGCGCCAGGGTCGCGGGATCACAGGACACGTAGACCAGACGCGGTGGACCGGTCGGCGCCAGCGACTGCAGGACGCCGGGAACGAGCCCGGCGCGGGGCGGATCGACGAGCCCGGCGTCGAACCGCTCACCGGCGAGCACGGGTGGCAGCACCACCGCCGCGTCCCCCTGGACCAGACGCACGTTCGCGCATCCGGCGGCCGCCAGGTTGTCCCGGGCGGCGCCCACCGCCGCCCGCGAGCCCTCGATCGCCGTGACCTCCGCGGCGCTCCGGGCCAGCGACACGGTGAAGAACCCGACCCCGGCGTAGATCTCCAGGACCCGTTCCCCGGCCGCCGGGGTGAGGAGCTCCAGAGCGGTCCGGCGGAGGAGCGCCAGCCCCGCCGTGTTCGGCTGGAAGAACGACTCCGCCGGGATGCGGTAGCGATCCCCGTCGATCTCCTCGAACAGGTGATCCCGTCCGGCCAGGATCGACTCCTCGACCAGGGTCCCGTCCCGGTCGAAGGCGCGACGGACGACCCCCACGATCCGCGGGTGCCGGCGCTGCAGCTCCCGCACCAGCGCCGCCAGCTCGGGAGGGTCCCCCCGGCCGGTCTCCAGGACCGCCAGGACCTCGCCGGTCGAACGGGCCGTCCGCAGCGTCGCGCGGCGCAGGAGACCCCGACCGGAGCGCGCGTCCCAGGTCGACAGCCCCCTCCCGCGGGCCAGGAGGGCGAGGGTGTTGCGCACCGCGTTGGCTTCGCGGGGCAGCACCCGGCAGTCCTCGATCGCCTGGATCCGGGCCGCGTCCGCGCGGTGGTGGAGGCCGAGGACGGCGGCACCCGAAGCGTCCCGGCCCCAGTCGAAATCCATCCGACCGCGATACTCCGAAGAGGCGCCCGCGAGCAGGGCCGGCGCCACGACCGGATCCGGCACCCGTGCGACGCGGCGCAGCAACGCGTCCACCTGGTCCCGCTTGGCGCGCGCCTGCGCCGCCACCGCCAGGTGCTGGAGATCGCACCCGCCGCAGGGACCGTAATGCCGGCACGGCGGGTCCACCCGGTCGGAGGAAGGGTGCAGCACGGCCTCGCACGATGCCTCCGCGAACCCACGCCGCACCCGTCTGACCCGCGCGCGCACGCGCTCGCCGGGCAGCGCCCCCTCCACGAACACCACGAACCCGTCGGCGCGCGCCACCCCCTTCCCCCCGAACGCCAGGTCCTGGATGACGACCTCCAGCCGGTCGCCCGCGATCAGCGGCGGTCCCGAGCCCGGCGTCCGCCCCGCGCTCATGCGGGTCGCACCGCGGCCCCCGCGGAACCGACGCCTGTCCCTGAGCGCGCGCCTTGTCCCCTGGCGCTCACGGACCTATATTCCCGCAGCCGCCCGCCGTCCGGGTGACGGAGCGTTCCATGCGCCGGATGCCGACCACCGTGACCCTCCCCGATCAGCTGTCCGCGGAACCCCGCGCCACGGGCGCCCGGCGGGGATTGTCGATGAAGGACGTCGCTCCCAAGGACACCTGGACGGTGTTCAAGATCATGGGCGAGTTCGTCGAGGGATTCGAGACGCTGCGCAAGGTCGAGCCCGCCGTATCGATCTTCGGCGGCTCGCGGGTGCGCCGCGGCTCGCGGCACTACCGCAAGGCGGTGCAGGTGTCGCAGGCTCTCGCCCGCGAGGGATTCTCGATCATCACCGGCGGCGGACCGGGAATCATGGAGGCGGCCAACCTGGGCGCCCGCCGCGGCGGCGGGCTGTCGATCGGCCTCAATATCCGGCTTCCCTTCGAGCATCGGCCGAACCGCCACATCGACACCCTGGTGAACTTCAACTATTTCTTCGCGCGCAAGGTGATGTTCATCAAGTACGCCTGCGCCTACGTCGTCTTCCCGGGTGGCTACGGCACGCTCGACGAGGCGTTCGAGGCGCTCACCCTGGTGCAGACCCACAAGATCGACAACTTCCCCGTCATCATGATCGGCCGCGAGTACTGGAAGGGCCTGCTGCGCTGGATCCACAGCGAAATGCTGCGGGGCGGCATGATCACGCGCGACGACCTCCGGCTGTTCACCGTGAGCGACGATCCCCAGGAAGTCTGCGATCTGGTGCGCGAGGGGTACCGCCGACGGCTGCGGGACCGGGGCGAGCGCCGGGCCTCCTGAGCCGCGGGCCCCCGCCGGGCCGGTCTCCCGCGCCGAATCCGGGCTCCTAGTGGACGCGGCCCGGCTCGGACGCAGGCGAATCGTCGAGGAGCGGGCGACGGCCCGCGAAGCCTTCGGGAATCCGGTGCCAGTGTCCGACCTGGCGCTCGCCGAACTTCCAGCACAGGAACACGATCTCGTTGTTGAACAGGCAGGGGAAGTCGATCAACCCCGCCTCGGGCCCGTTGACCAGGCAGCCGTTGGAGTGGATCCGCTCGATCAGCCCCTTGACCTGCGTGAACAGCCGGGGGGCCTGACCGCGATCCTCGAGGCGCTTCGACAGCTCCGGGCTGCCGGGCGGCAGGTTCGCCTCCGCGGCCGCCGCCTCGATCTCGGCCCGGATCTCCTTGAACGCCTGCAGCATCTCCTGGACGATCGGTTCGAGGTTCGGGAGGAGCGCGTTGGCCTCTTCGACGGTGAACAACCGGGTCCCCGTGGTCGATTCGCTCATGACGTCCGCTCCGCTCCGGATTCTAGGGGCCTGTCCCGCGAAAGGCAATGGGCCCTCCGCCCCACGGCCGGTCCGGGACGGGGGCCTACTCCCCGAGAAACGTCATCTCCAGCCGCCGGCTGCGCGGGCCGTCGGCCTCCAGCAGGAGACAGCTCTGCCAAGTCCCCAGCCGCAGCGCGCCGTCCTCGATCGGCACCGTGACCGAGTGTCCGGCGAGGGCGGCGAACAGGTGCGCCCTGGCATTGTCGTCGATCCGGTCGTGCGCGAAGCCGCCGGCCGGCTCGACGGTGCCCGGCAGCTCCGCCGCGAGCCGGGCCAGGTCGCCGGCGAGCCCCGCCTCATCCTCGTTGAGCACGAGGGCGCACGTCGTGTGGGGGACCGAAACCAGGACGAGACCGCGGCGCAGGCCCGAGTCGGCCAGCGCGCGCCGCACGGCGCCGGTCACGTTGACCACGGCGAACCGCGAGGGCGTGGCCACCTCGGCGGATGCGGCGGCGGTGCGCACCGGACGCCCTACTTGCCCCCCTTGGTGATGAAGGACAGTCCGACCGCGAGATCGAAGGTCAGTTGTCCCTCCTTGGGCACCGCACCCCCCTCACCGCGCCAGTGGCTCAGGGATCCGTCCACGCGGAACGCCAGCCGCTCCGTGAAGAAGGCCCTCATCCCGCCACCGAAACGAAGCAGCGTGGCCGTGTCTTCCGCCGAGGGACCGCCGGTGGAGCTCGCCTCGACCGCGATGCGGCCCAGACCGCCTCTGAGGAACGGGGACAGCTTCGGGCTCGCCTTCGGCGTGAAATTGCGGATCCAGCTGACCACCATCCGATCCACGTCGAAGCTGACGCCGTCCACCTCGGAGTGATCCGTGCTCACGCGCGTCAGCTCGAATTCCAGCGCGTCCAGGGCCCTGAAGGAGTAGCCGGCGCGCACCCCGTATCCGATGTCTTCGTCGATCGTGCTTTCGTTGGGGAAGCGGGAATACAGCACCGCGCCGCCGAATTCCCACGACCCGTCCTCGCTGCGCGCCCTCGCCTCCCCCGCGCCCGCAAGGACCATCACCAACGCCACCAGCGGCCGCCCCGCAAACCGGCGCCATGCACCCCGCATGCTCGTCGACCTCCTCGTTTGCCCCGCGGCCTGCCCTCCGGACCGGCGGGTCCGCGCAGTATGTGCAAAGGGGGGCGGTCGGATCAACAGGGAACCACCGGCCGCCACGGTGTATTGACAGCGCCCCTCCGACACGGTACAGAGCCGCGGATGATACACCCTCGCGCGCCCGGACGGGCGGTCCTCGCCGGCGCCACGGCGGCCTGCGTCGTGGCGGCGATGGCCACCGTGACGGCCGCCGCAGGCGCCGCTCCGCCCGTCATCGGGGAGATCCGCCTGATACGCCCCGCCCCCGACACCGCGCCGGTGTGGAGCGAGACGGCCCTGCGACGCCTGATCGGGAGCCGCTCCGGCGGCGTGTGCGACGCTCCGGCGGTCGCGGCGCTCCTGGAGCGGCGCTACCGCTTTCTCGGCTACGTCCCCTCGATCACCGCCCGCTGCGAGGACGGCGCGCTGGACCTGTCGATCCGCGAGAGCAGCCACGTCATCGACACGATCACGTTCGAGGCCGCCGATCTCACCGGCCTCGGTCTGCGGCCGGACCCGGCGTATCGGGAGGAGCGCCGGCTGTACCCGGTCCCGGAGGACATGCCGCGCGCCGCCCTGCGGGCGCTGTTGCGGACGCATCCGGGAGACCTCTACAACTTCGAGCGTTACCGGGCCGATCGGGCGGCGCTCGAACGGTTCGGTTTCACCGTCGCGTTCGTGCCGGGCGCCGCGGGCGAGGGCGACTACCCGCGGGGCGCCTACCTCATCCAGAGCCTGCGGCCCCGGGTGGCCCGCCGGGACGATCCGCGGCGGGAAAAGAACTATCTCGGCGGCTCGGCCTCCTACGGGCCCCGGAGCCGGGCGGCGATCGGCGGCGACTACCAGCGCTCCGAGCTGTTCGGTCGGTTTGACCGGCTCAGCATCGCCCCCCTGTACAACGCCGCCCTCGGCGGGACCCTCTCCTACAGCGCGCCGCTCATGGCGGCGCGCGTGGATCCCCGCCGCCTCTACGACGCGGCGTTCGACGTCTATTCCGATTTCCGGCACAACCGCCTGCTCCAGGGGATCGAGACCGACCAGCGTTCGACGGGAGCGTCCCTCAGGATGGGGATCCGCCCCGCGCGGATTGCGGCGCCCCACGAGCTCCGGTTCGAAACGTCCCTGCGCCACCAGCGGGTCGCCTTCGAGGCCACGCTCCCCGGCGAGCCCGAGGAGGGTCTGACGGCCGTCCGGCTCGCCGCCGACTGGACCTTCCGTCACACCGAACGGCCGCCTGGATTCACCTTCCGTCTGGCCGCGACCGTCGATCAGGCCCTCCGGGCGGTCGGGGGCGACCGCCGCTTCCTGCGTCCCTCCCTGGAGGCCGGTCTGCACACCCGGCACCCGGGCGGGGTGGAGACCGATCTGCGGTTCGTGGCGGGAACGCTCGATCGCGCCGTCCCTTCCTGGGAGCAGTGGAGCCTCGGGGGGCCGGTCACGGTGCGCGGCTTCCGGGAGGACTTCCGTCTCGGGCGCCATTTTTCGGCGCTCCAGGCGGAGCTCTGGTTCCCCCTGGCCCGTCCTCTGGAGTCGCTGCCCGGAGTCCCCGGGACCGACCCGGCCCCCGGGATGCTGCCCCGGGAGCCGTCCGCCGCGCGGCTCATGAAAGGGGCGGTGTTCGCCGATGGCGGCACCATCTCCGGGACGGCCGACGGCCGGAACGTTGCCATCTCCGGCGCCGGCATCGGTCTGCGGCTGCTGGTGCCGCGCCGGCCGCTGGTGATCCGGATCGATTACGCCTGGGGTCTGGGCGGGCGCGGCGGGGATTCGTTTCCTTACGTGGCGCTCGGCTACCGCTTCTGAAGCATGGGGCGGGGCGCCGCTCAGGAGGAACCCGGGGTCAGCGCCATCCCGCCCAGGATGGCGGCGATGCAGACCGCCTGCACCCGGCCGATCCGTTCGCCGAGCACCAGACGGGCGAAGATCACGGTGATGATCGGATAGGCACCGCTGAGCGGCGTGGTCAGGGAGACCGGACCGTAACGCGTCGCCACGATGAATCCGATGTCCCCGCCGGCGAGCATCCCCATCGGCAGGAACGACCGCAGCCACCCCCCCCCGCGATCCACCGCCCTCTGCCGCCCGCGCGCCACCCCGTAGACGCCGAGCGTCGCCATGGCGCCGGCCAGGCTGAACAGCATCACGTTGACCTCGTCGGCCCCCGGCAGCCGGTAGGCGGCCTTCAAAAGGGTCGAGGAGCAGCCCCACATCAACACCGCCAGGAACGACAGCGGGATCCAGCGCGGGTTGATCGGCCGCGACCCCGGCGCCGAGGGGGCATACGACAGCCCGACGCATCCGCCGATGACCAGCGCCACGCCGGCATACTGCGGAACGCTCAGCGCCTCGTCGAGGAAGAACCGGGCGAACAGGATGGTCAGCGCCGGGTAGGCGGCGCTCAGCGTCCCCACGATCGCGATCGGGCCGTGGACGATCGCCTGGAAGTAGAGCAGCCAGCCCGCGCCGTCGATCAGGTAGGCGCCGACGCTCGCTAAAGCGAAGGCGTCGCGGCCGGGCCCGAGGAGCGGCTGCCGGTGAAACAGCGCGTAATAACCGGCATGCAGCACGATTTTGGCGGCGACGAAGTAGAGACAGAAGCGGGCCGGAGGCACTTCTGCGATATATTTCTTGACGAGTCCCTGGCCGATGCCGTAAAGGAACAGCGCCGTCAGGGTCGGGATCAACCAGATCGCCATCGGGTCACCAGGAAGGAAGCGCGCATCTTAAAGCAGGCGCGCCCGGAGCGCCACCACGGCCCCGCGCGCCGCCCGGGAGGGTACCGCGGTGTCCGAGGCAGCGGAGGCGCAGCGACGGCTGGAGCTCCTGGCGATGCTCGAGGAGCGGCGCCGGGACGTCGAGACCCGCTTTCGCGCCGCGCGCGAACGACAGCAGTCGGCGGAGGCGGCCGGCGACAGCGAAGGGGTCCATGGGTGGAAGGCGGCCCGCGAGGGAGGCCCCGATCTCGCCATCCTGGCATCGCTCGATCGGACCCTGAAGCAGATCGACCGGGCGATCCGGCGGGTGCACGCCGGCACCTACGGTCTCTGCGCCGCCTGCGGTGGCGCCATCCCGCTGGGCCGGTTGCACGCCCTCCCCTTTGCGACCGCCTGCGTCCCCTGCCAGACCCGCAGCGAATCCAGTGACCCCGGCCGCTGACGACCGCGCGCGTCGTGCCGCCTCGCGGCGCCGGCCGCCCGGTGGCACGGGCGCGGCAGCGTGC
>JBOGOE010000314.1:0-6617 GCA_050747445.1 Candidatus Polarisedimenticolia bacterium
GCACCGGCGTGTCTCCTCCCTCATAGCGGCCGCGTCCCGCCGTCTCCCCGGGTGGTGCGGGCGATGGCGCGGTCGAGGTCCTCGATCCGGCAGGGCTTCTGCAGCAGCTCGGCCCCGGTGCGCCGGATGAATTCCTGCGTCTCGCGCGACGAGCCGTCCCCCGACGTGAAGATGATCCGGCGGAGCAGCTGCGGGTTGTCGCTCTCCAGGGCGCGATACAGGTCCTGACCCGAGCCTTGCGGCATCCGCAGCGCCGCGATGATCAGGTCGAGCCGCTCCTGGCCGGCGATGGCCCGGAGCGCCTCCGGGACGTCGGCCGCGGTCGCCACCCGGTGGCCGCGGGACGTCAGCAGATCGACCATGAACCGGGAGACCGCCTGCTCGGGATCGACGACCAGGACGCTGAGCCGCCCCTCCGCCGCAGCGGCGCCGCGGGGCGCCAGGGCCGCCGTCTCCGCCTGCGTTTCGACCACCGGCAGCTCGATGACGAAGGCCGCTCCGGGGGTGGACCCGGGTTGGACCCGGATCGTGCCGCCATGCTCCTGGACGATGCCGTAACAGAGCGACAGCCCCAGGCCGGTCCCCTTGCCGTCCTTCTTGGTGGTGAAGAACGGCTCGAAGATCCGGTCCTGGATCGCCACCGGGATCCCGGGACCGTCGTCGGCGACGCACAGCTCGAGGCGGCCGTCGTGCGCCCGGGCCGAGATCCGGATGCTCCCGCCCCGGCCGCCCTCCGCGAACGCCTGCTCGGCGTTGTTCAGGAGGTTCAGCAGGACCTGCTGGATCTGATGCGCGTCCATCAGCGTCTTCGGCAGACCGGGCTCGAGGGCCTGCTCCACCCGGATCTGGTTGACCCGGAAGTGATACGCCTTGAGCTCCAGGGTCCTCTGGATCAGGGGCCCGAGTTCCTGCAGCGTGCGCTCGGGCGGGTGCTTCCGGGCGAAGGTCAGGAGGTTCTTGACGATGCGCGCCATCCTCTCGGCTTCGCTATTGACGGTCTCGAGCCGCCGGCGGAGCGGTTCCGGCAGGTCGTGGCCCAGCATCAGCTGCGTGTACCCCATGATGCTGGCGAGCGGGTTGTTCATCTCGTGCGCGACCCCCGCGACCAGCTCGCCGAGCGAGGTCATCTTCTCCGCCTGCAGGAGCTGGCGCATGGCGTCGTCCAGGCGGCGATGCGCGGCTTCGAGCGCGTCCCCCTGCGTGGCGATCCGGGCCCGCAGACCGCGCATCCACCCCGCGGCGAGGCCCGCGAGAACGCCGGCGCAGATCGAGCCGAGCACCCCCAGGGTCCAGAAGGCCGCCATGCCGCTCCGCAGCGACTCGCGCGCCGACTCCGGTCGCGCCTTGAGCCGGACCTCCCAGGGAGTGTCTCCCAGCGAAAAATGCTCGGAGGCGGTGGGGCTTCCGGCGACGTGCTCGAGCCCCTCCGGCCGGCTGCTGAACAGCGGCACCCCCGAGTTCAGCACCATCGTGTCGTGGCGCCGCAGCAGCTCCGGGACGACCAGCGACGCGGAGAAGACGTCGCCCTTGTAGGTGCCGACGAGGGCGCCGAGGAAGCGCCTCCCGCGGAAGATCGGCACGGCCACCACGAACCCGGGCGGTCCGCCGATGAGCTGCAGGGGCGGCGAGAAGACCGTCTCGCGCGACGTGCGGGCCTGCCGCAGGACCTCGTGGCCCTGCGCGTGCCGTCGAAGGTCGAACCCCAGCATGGCGCGGTTGGGCTCGCGCGGATGGACCATCAGGATCCTGTAATCGGCATCGGTCAGGGAAATGCGCAGGCAGGAGGGAAGACGACGGATGGTCGCGGACGCGAACGCTTCGAACTCCGCGGGCGTGACCCGCTCGCTGTTCTCGACGAAGGTCGCCATCTGTTCGAGCGCGATGCGCTGCTTGTCGAGAGTGCTCCGCAGCCGCGTGGCGGCCTGGTACAGGGCGACCCGCGTTTCCTGCTCGAGAAGGGCGCGGCGATCCGCCACGGTGGCGCGCGCCGCCAGGGTGACGGCGCCCAGGCAGAGGCCCATCACGGTGGTCCCGGCCACCCATGCCATGGTGGTTCGGCTCATCAGCCTCCACGCCGGCCCGGCGCCCGGGTCCGGAAGTTCCTGACCCGGACGGACCTGCGCCGTCGGGTGGGGTGCAAGATACGTCGCGCGGATCCCACCCGCAACCCACCCATAGTGGCGCCGAGAGTGTGGTTTCGCTCGCCCTGGGGCATGTTATCCGCCTGAAAATACAGACGTTGGCTACGGCCGGCGACTCGCGACCCCCAAAAGGCGCGCAACCCCTTCCCGCAGAACCGGTTCGACCCGTTTCACCACACTCTGAGCACCACCATGGGGGAGTTCTGATAGAGTGGGCGCTTCGCAACGTTATCATCCGTTGATGCCGTCCCGGGGGGGCGCCCAGGCCCCGGGGCCGGACCGGGAGATCTCCTTCCGGGCGCAGGAGGAGCCGGATGTCGGACTACAAGATGATCATCGACGGGGCCGAGGCGGAGTCGTCCTCCAGACAGCGGATGGAGGTGATCAACCCCGCCAACGAGAAGCCGATCGGCTCGGTCCCGAAGGGGAATGCCGAGGACGTGGACCGGGCCGTGAAAGCGGCCCGCAAGGCCTTCAAGACCTGGTCGCGGACGACACCGGGCGAGCGGAGCGCGCTGCTGAACAAGTTGGCAGACCGGCTGGATCAGCAGCTGGAGCGGCTGGCCGAGGTGGAGACCAGCCATACCGGAAAGCCCCTCAAGCTGTCGAAGAACTCCGACCTGCCCTTCGCCAACGACAACATCCGCTTCATGGCGGCCCAGGCGCGCGTCCTGGAGGGGACGGCGGCCGGCGAGTATGCCCCCGGCTACACCAGCTTCATCCGGCGCGAGCCGGTGGGGGTGATCGGCTCGATTGCCCCCTGGAACTACCCCTACCTGATGGCGGCCTGGAAGATCGGCCCGGCCCTGGCGGCGGGGAACACGGTGGTCCTGAAGCCGGCGAGCATCACGCCGTTCACCGCCATCGAAATCGCCAAGGAGGCGCTGGAGGCCGGTCTCCCGGCGGGTGTGCTCAACGTGGTGACCGGCCCGGGGGCCGAGGTCGGCGGGGCGATCTGCCGTCACGACGACGTCAACATGGTGTCGCTGACCGGCGACACGGCGACCGGCAGGAAGATCATGGAGCAGGCCGCCGCCAGCGTGAAGCGTCTCCACCTCGAGCTGGGGGGGAAGGCACCGTTCATCGTGTTCGAGGACGCCAACATCGACGCCGCCGTGCAGGGGGCCGTGGTGGCCGGCTTCGTCAACACGGGACAGGACTGCACCGCGGCGACCCGCATCTACGTCCAGCGGTCGAAGTACGCTGGCTTCGTCGAGGAGTTCGTCGCGGCGGTCAGGAAAATCCGGGTCGGGGATCCGCTCAAGACCACGACCGACATCGGGCCGCTGATCTCGAAGGACCAGCGGGAGCGGGTCGGCGGGTTCGTCGAACGGGCCCGCAAGGCCGGGATCAGGGTGGCGACCGGCGGCAAGGCGCTCGATGGCCCGGGTTTCTTCTACCAGCCGACGGTCCTGTCGGATGCCAAGCACGAGGACGAAGTCGTGCAGCGCGAGATCTTCGGTCCGGCGGTGGTGGTGATGCCGTTCGACACCGAGGAGGAGATCGTCCGCAAGGCCAACGGCGTCGAGTACGGCCTGGCATCGTCGCTGTGGACCAGGGACGTGACCCGCGCCCTGCGGCTGTCGCGGGACCTGGAATTCGGCGAGGTCTGGATCAACGACCACCTGCCGCTGGCTTCCGAGATGCCGCACGGGGGGGTCAAGCGGTCGGGCTTCGGCTCCGACCTGTCCCGTTACTCCTTCGAGGAGTACACGACGGTCAAGCACGTCATGGCCGATCTCTCGGGGGACGCCCGCAAGGGGTGGCACTTCACGGTGTACGGCGACCCCGCCTGAGGGTGCCGGGCGGCTATCGGGGCGGGGCCGGAAGGGGGCGCTCTAGGGTGCCGCCTTAAGGCCCCGCTCTCCGCTTTCCCACGCGCCCAGCAGATCGAACGTCCGCATCTGGTCGTCGAGCCCGGTCTCCTTCAAGAGCCCCTCGATCGCGGCACGGTCCTGGCGCGACGCCCGCCCCGGGGCGTCGGCGAGACCCCACAGGAGGGTCGCGGCGATCGCCGCGTTGATCCGCAGTTCGCGCCGATCGGCCTTGTCGAAGGTGTCCGACGCGGCGTGGTAGTGCTCCATGTAGTTCGCCGGGTCCTGGTTGGCCACCAGGTTCGGCACCCCTTCCAGCAGGAAATCGAAGTTGTCGGTGCCGACGAAGGCGTCGTCGGTGTGGGCCCCGGCGCCGTACCCGGCGACCGGCCGCAGCGCCGCTTCCAGCAGGGGCCGCAGGTCGGCGCGCCCCCCCATCGAGAAACCGGTGAACCGGCCGGTGCCGATGTCGAAGATGACCGCTGCGGCGTGCCGGTCGAGCTCCTGCCGGTGGGCGCGGACGTACTCCAGCGACCCGAACATCCCCTGCTCCTCGCCGGTGAACAGCGCGAAGCGGACGGTCCGGCGCGGGCGGAGACCGAGCCCCGCCATCTGCCGGGCGACGTCGAGGAGCAGGACGCAGTTGGCCCCGTTATCCAGGGCCCCGGTCCCCAGGTCCCAGGAATCGAGATGGGCCCCCGCCAGGATGACCTCTCCGGGCGTCTCGCGGCCGCGGATCTCGGCGAGGACGTTGCGCGACGTGTAGGGGCCGCCGGTGCGGACCGCGATCTCCACCCGGATCCGCGCACCCTCCGTGGCGGCGAGACGGGCGGCGCGCAGACCGTGGTCGCGCCCCAGGATCGCCATCGGCAGCGGTGCCGGCCGCCCGTGCGCGGCGATGTGGCGGTACAGCAGGCCCCGGTCGCGCGCCCCCACCAGCAGGATCCCGGCGGCGCCGGCAGCGCGCGCCCGCTCGACGATCGGCGGCAGCTTCAGATAGTCGAGGAACAGGTCCTCGAAGGTGACGATCACTTTCGAGTCGAACAGCAGCCAGGCGCCGCGCAGCCGGCCCGCCTCCCGCTCGAAATCGGCGGGCTCGCCCTCGCGCAGGTGGACGAGGGGGGCCTCGAGCCCGCCCTTCGGGGTCGCCGGGCTGAACGGCATGGCGATCGCTTCGAGGTCGAGCCGCTCGGGGGCGACGAGGGCCGCGGTCGTCCGGTCCCCCTCCCAGCGGTGCGGCATCCGGAACGGCTCGGTCCAGGCGAGGTCGGTCCCGGCCTCCTTGAACTTCTTCAGGAACCAGTCGACCGAGCGATCGCAGGCGGCGCCGCCGGTCGGGCGGCCGCCGATCCGGTCGCACAGGTGGCGGAGGTCGTCTTCGATCGGCGTCGGCCCCAGGAGGAGCGACGCCAGCCGGGCCGCCGCCTCCTCCTCCCCGACGGCCCCCGCGGGCGGCGCCTGTCCGGCGCGCGCCGCCAGCAGGCAGGGGAGAAGAAGCGCGAGGAGGACCACCCTCCTATTCAAAGGTGAGCTCGATCGTCCGGCTTTCACCCTCGCCCAGCGTCACGCTCAAGCGCCGCGTGCCACGCGTCTCGTGCCAGGCCTCGATCTCGTAGGTTCCCGCGGGCAGGCCCCGGAGCGCAAAGGCGCCGTCGTCGCCGGTCACCGCGTGGAACGGATGCGGCGTCACCGCGATGTACCCGGTCATCCAGGAATGGATGTCGCACCGGATCCTCACGATCTCGGGGTTGGAGAAGTAGCGCCTCACGGTGCGCCCCTTCCCCGCCATCGACACGTTGAAGCCGGGGTTGCTCTTCGGATCGGCGCGCACGTTGTGCGCCGCCGGATCGCCGTTCTTGAGAAGCAGCACCTGGTTCGTCTGCGCGGCCAGGACGTGCGGCACGAACAGGCAGCCGACCTGGTCCAGCACCGCCGGCTCCGCCGGCGGCGCGAAGACCCGATCCCCAAGCCCCTCGACCACCTGGACCAAGACGTTCTTCAGCCCGCCGCCCGGCCCGACGATGACTTCTTCGCTGAGCGCCGGGTTGTCCGGGTTGTGGCAGGAGGCTTCCCCGGACATCCGGATCGGCTTGCGGGGGGGCGGGGTGCCGGAGAAGAGCGCGCGCCCCGCGATCGTGCCGCTGCCGATCGACTGCCCCGGCGGAATCGCGCCCGGCGGTGGTGGCGGCGGCTCCGAGGCGGATGGCCCGCAGGCGAGGAACCATCCGCCCGAGGCCAGGACGACGGCGGCGAGGAGCGAGGCGCCGCACGTCGCCGCGCGTGCGCCGCCTGGATCCGCGGCGCTCCCATTTCCTTTCGAGGCCGGCATGGGGCGCCACGGTATGTGACCCGCCGGGACCTGTCAATACGGCGGCCGGGCGGCCCCCGCGGCTCTGGACGCCCCGGCGCCGCGAACCTATCTTGAGCGCGGCCGCGGGTCGCGGCTGCAGCTCGATTCCCTCGAGGGAGGCCCCGATGTTACAGAATCCGGACAGGCAGGTCGCACGCTGGTCGTTGCCGCGCTGGGTCGCCTCCGTCGCGGTCACGGCGGCCGTCATCCTGGGGGCGCAGGCGCTCCTGGGCGGGGCGCTCTACGCCCAGAAGACGCAGGCCGACTTCAAGGACAAGCTGCGCTGGGCCTCCGAGGCCGGCGATTCCGCCG
>JBOGOE010000315.1:0-4772 GCA_050747445.1 Candidatus Polarisedimenticolia bacterium
GCCGCTCCCGCTGCCGGCGGACCACCTCCAGCCGCTGCATCTCCCTGCGCCGCGACTCGCGATGCCGCACCCACGCCCGCCAGACCCCCGCGGCCAGGGCGGCGATCCGGCCGGCGCCGGCGCGCAGCGCCCGGAGCATCGAGGTGCGGGTCACCAGGAGGAGGCTGGTCCCGGCGATCGCGGCGCACCCCACCAGCCCGCCCCAGCGGTTCAGCAGACCGGCCAGGGCCCCGCCGAATCCGTGGCCGAACCAGCCGCCGGCCCGCACCACTGGGGCCGCGCCCCTGCCCGCGTCGAACAGGAGGTGCAGGCACCCGGCGACGCTCAAGACGAACAGGATGGAGCCGGCGAAACGGGACAGTCCGCGGCCGCCCCGTCTCCAGAAGACCTCGAAGCCGAGGAACAGGAGCAGGGGAGGGACGAGCCAGGCGGCATGGCCGAGGAGCTGGCGGAGGAACTCCGCCAGAAAGGCCCCGACGATACCCGCCCAGTTGCCGACCGGTTCCCCCTCCCAGCGGCCGAAGGGCCAGGGGACCGGGTCGGAGTCATCGTAGGAGGCGAGACTGAGGACCAGGAGCAGGGCGAAGGCCATCACGACGATCGCCGTCGCCTCGGTCAGGAACCCGTAGGCTTTCGGGGTGTCGCGACGGGGGGAGACGGTCCGCCTGCGCGCGCGCATCAGCGGATTCTAGCACCGCCGGGGGGGCGGCTACGTCTCGATGACCGCCGGGATGACCATCGGGCGCTTGTCGAGGTTCTTGCGGAAGAACCGCTTCAGGTCGCGCTGGATCATCATTTTCACGACCCCCCGATCGGCCCTCTCCTCGGGCGTGGCGGCTTCGAGCGAGCGCTTGATCTGGCGTCCCGCCTCGCGCAGCAGGTCGCCACCCGCCCCCTCGAAGACGAAGCCGCGGCTGACGATCTCGGGGTCCCCCTCGATGGCGCCGGTCTTCCGGTCGATCGCCACCACCGCCAGGACGATTCCCCCCTCGGAGATGTGGCGGCGGTCGCGCACCACGATCTCGTCCACCTCGTCGAAGGTCCCGTCGATCATCACCCGACCGATCGGGATCTTGCCGGAGACGCGCGCGCTCTTCCCGTCCAGCTCGATGACGTCGCCGCTCTCGGCCAGGAGGATCCGCTCGCGCGGCAGCCCGGTCTTCTCGGCCAGCCGGGCGTGACTGTACAGTTGTCGCAGCTCCCCGTGGACCGGGACGAAAAACCGCGGCCGGGTGAGGGTCAGCATGATCTTCAGCTCTTCCTGGCTGGCGTGCCCCGAGACGTGCAAAGGGGGCCGCCCGCCGACGATCACCTCGGTCCCGCGGCGGTAGAGGTGGTTCACCACGCGGTTGATCATCTTTTCGTTTCCCGGGATGGCGCGCGCCGACACGACGACGACGTCCCCCTCCTCGACCGCGACGTCCTTGTGGTCGTCGAGGGCGATGCGCGACAGGGCCGACATCGGCTCCCCCTGGCTGCCGGCAGCGACCAGCACCACTTTTGCCGGCGCCATGCGGGCCGCCTCGCGGGGCTCGACGAGGACGCCGGCCGGGGGCTTCAGGTATCCCAGCTCGGAGGCGACCATGGCGGTCGAGGCCATGCTCGCCCCGATCAGCGCGACCTTGCGCCGGTGCAGCGCGGCTAGGTCGATCACCTGCTGGATCCGGTGCACGTTGCTGGCGAAGGTGCTGACCAGGATCCGTCCCGTGGCGCGCCGGAAGATCCCGTCGAGCGCCTCCCCGACGATCCGCTCGGACCCGGTGAACCCGGGCACCTCGGCGTTGGTGCTGTCGGAGAGCAGGGCCAGCACGCCCTGATCGCCGTGGTAGGAGAACGACTGGAAATCGAAGGTGCGGTCGTCGGTCGGCGTCTGATCCATCTTGAAGTCGGCGGTGTGGACCAGGGTTCCGACCGGAGTCCTTATGGCCAGCGCCGTCGCCCCCGGGATGCTGTGGGTCACCTGCAGGAACTCGATGGCGAACGGCCCGAGGGTGATCTCGTCCCCGGGGCGGACCCGCTTGAAGGAACGCTCGAACGGCAGCCCGTGCTCCTTGAGCTTGCGCGCCGCGAGCCCGAGAGTGAAATCGGTCGCGTACACCGGCACCCGCACCTTGTCGAAGAGGTAGGGGAGGGCCCCGATGTGGTCCTCGTGGCCGTGGGTCAGGATGATGCCCCGCACCTCCTCCTTCCGTTCCAGGATCCACGAGAAGTCGGGGATGACGTAGTTGACCCCGAGCAGCTGCTCCTCGGGGAACATCACCCCGACGTCGATCACCACCAGGTCGGGGCCGAAGCGGAGCGCCATGCAGTTGAGACCGAACTCGCCGATGCCGCCGAGCGGGATGATCTGCAGCGGGTGCCGGGGAGGGGCGGTGGGCCTCGGGGATTCGGCCCTGGGGCGGGTCGTCACGGGCGGATTATAGTCCGGCGCGCCCGGGCGAGCGCCAGGAACCCGGCCACCGGCACCTGCTCCGCGCGCATTCCCGGCTCCAGCCCGGCGGCGCGGATCAGGCGCCCCGCCCCCTCCGCGTCCAACCCCGACAGCCGCGCCAGATTGTTGAGGAGGGTCTTGCGACGCTGTCCGAAGGCGGCCCGCAGCACCTCTTCGAGGAGGGCGGCGTCGGCGGCCGGCAGGGCCCCCTCCACCGGGGTGAAACGCAGGACCTCGGAATCCACCTTGGGGACCGGCCGGAACGAGCCGGGACGGAGACGCAGGACCGACTCCACCCGGGCCCGCGTCCGGCAGAGGACCGACAGGGCGCCGTAGGTCTTCCCGCCCGGGGGGGCGAGGATGCGGGCGGCGACCTCCCGCTGCACCATGAGCAGCAGGTCCGCGACCCGCTCCGGCAGGGCGAGGAGGCGGAGGATGACCGCGGCCGCGATGTTGTAGGGGAGGTTGGCGATCACCCGGACCCGGCGCGCGGGTTCGGCGCCCATGGCGTGAAACGTGGCGGGGAGATCGAGCATCAAAACGTCGGCGGTCAGGATCTCGAGCGCGCCGGAGGCGATCTCGCGGGCCAGGTCGGTCCGGAGCGGAGCGGCAAGTTCCGGGTCGATCTCGACCGCCACCAGGCGGGCCACCCGTCCGGCGAGCCGGCGGGTGAGGGCCCCGCGCCCCGGTCCGATCTCGAGGACCAGGTCGTCCGGCCGGGGACGGAAGATCCGGACGATGGTGTCGATGGCGCCGGTGTTGACCAGGAAATTCTGGCCGAACCGTCTCCGGGGCCGGTGCGGGGTATCGGGCACGGCACTATGGTATAAAAGTCGGGCCCCGGGAGGCCGGGAGGAGGAGCGGAGCGGCGATGAGCGACAAGATCCTGACCCTGACCAAGGCAAGCTTCGACGGAGAGGTCAAGACGAACGGGACCCCGCTCCTGGTCGATTTCTGGGCCGAGTGGTGCGGTCCCTGCCGCCTGGTCGCTCCCGTCCTGGAGAAGCTGGCCGACGAGTACTCCGGGCGCGTCCGCATCGGCAAGGTCAACGTGGACGAGGAGACCTCCCTGGCCGAACGCTACGGCATCCAGAGCATCCCGACGCTGCTGTTGTTCAAGGAGGGGAAGGTGGTCGACCAGTTCATCGGCGCCGCTTCGCGCGACGTGCTGATCAGGATGCTGGCGAAGCACCTGGTCTCGTAATCCCGAACCGGTCGCCCCGTGGTCAGACGCGGCGCTCCTCGCCGCGGGCGGTCCGGATCACCAGGCTCCCGTCGGACAGGTCGGCGACCACGGTCCGGCCACGGATCCCGCCGACGTCCCGGCCCACCACCTTCACCCGAAGATCCTGAAGCACCCGCAGCGCCGCCTCGACGTTCTTGTCGCCGACCGTCTCGCGCGGCGAGCCGGCGTCGAAGGCGAACATCCGGGAGCCGCCGGTGATCTTGGCGAGGAGCGCCTGGCGGCGCGCCCCCAGCCGGATCGAAGCCTCCACCATGCTGGCCACCGCGGTGGTCGCGTAGCGCCCGGCCTTCTCCGGGGGGGCCTGGGGGCCGCTGCGGGGCGGCGCGGGCAGGAGGATGTGGGCCAGACCGCCCACGCGGGCGTCGGGGTCGTAGACGAAGACCGCGACGCACGACCCCAGACCGTGGATTACCAGGCGTCCGGGGGCGCTCGCGACCCGCAGCTCGCCGGCGTGCAGCGAACGCGGCCGGATCATGCGGCGGGATCCTCCGCCGGACCGCGCGCCGGCGCCGCCTCCAGCGCGGCCCGCGCCGAAGGATCGGGAAGGAAGAAGATGCCGCAGCGCAGCCCGCTCTGCGGCTCGCGCACCTCGCTCGCCAGGACCAGCGCTTCCTCCGAAAGGGGCGCCAGCTCGATCAGGAGGAAGTCGGTCACGGCGCCCGCCATGTCGAGCGCCAGCCCCGGGATCGACGGCAGGAGGCTGACGCCGAGGAGGCGGCTGATGGAGTTGAGATAGGCGCCGGCGACGATGTTGCCGACCTCGAGGAGGGCCGATTCCTCCAGGGCAGTCAGCTCCCCGTCCGGCGCCGGTGACGCGTCCCGCGCCCGGCGATCCTTCAACAGGAGGTCCAGGAGGAGCGCCACCTGGCCGCGCTCCAGGACCAGCAGCAGGTTGCCGCGGATCTCGCCGTACACCTTGAGCGACAGGGCGCACACCACCCGCTCCGCCCCGCCGGCCAGGGCCGCGACCCGCGGCAGCGGGATGAGCCGCGCCCAGGGGACCTGGAGGCGGAGCGGCCGCCCGATGATCTGCGACAGCGCGGTCGCCGCGTCGCGCGCGCCGGCCTCGCTCACCGCCCGGAACCCGCCCGTGGG
>JBOGOE010000316.1:0-4800 GCA_050747445.1 Candidatus Polarisedimenticolia bacterium
GGGTCGGGCCGGTACACCACGAAATCCCGCCCGCTCACCTTGCCCCCGCGCGCCGCCCCCGGAGCGTCGGCGGTCTGCACGCGGTAGCGCGGGATCAGGCGCCCCGCGGCCTTCGAGACTGCTTCGCTCCGCACCCCCCGGTTGACGACGCGATTCTCGATGATGGTGTAGTGCGTGACGTTCCTGGTAATCCGGATCAGCGACACGTTGCGCGTGACGGGAGCGATGTAGCGGTGGAGCCCCGCGTCGGCCAGGTGCCGGGTCTCGACGAACGACCACCAGGCCCCGTCGAGCGTCACCCGCACGCCGCCCCAGTCGAGCCCGACGCCCGCGCGCCAGCGGACCTGCCAGGGCAGCGGCGACCAGCCGACCCAGCCGCCCCCCTCGTGCCACGCCACCCAGGCCGGACCCCACTCGGTGCCGGGCACCCAGACCCAGCCGTGTCCCGGGTCACGATGCCAACGGCCGTAGTGATACACCACCCAGCCCCAGTCCTCGTCCGAGGCCCAGGTCCAGCCGTGATCGGTGGACACCCAGCGCCCCAGCTGATACGGGCGCCAGCCGGCGGCGACGCCGTACGGCGACCAGACCCAGCCCGGTCCGCTGGCGTACACCCACCGTCCGTGCGGCGCCAGGTCGTCGTAGAACGGCTGGCTTTCGAACGCGGCAGGCTCGACCACGGAGGGGGCCGGCGCGACCGGCGCCGGCGCCTCGCCGACCGTCCGGTACACGTGGGTGACGCATGACCACGACCCGAGACAGGCGGCGGCGATGATCCCGATGCAGGCGAGCCGGACTTTCATTCTCGTTCTCCTCCCGAATGAGGGCCGCGCCGGAATATAGGTGCCGGCAGCGTGCCCGTCCATCGTGGTGCGGTGCTTGTTGCGCGGCCGCGGGGGCGCCGGGGGCGGCTGTGGCGGGGCCGGTCAAAAAGCGGCATCCCCTTGTGGCTGCATGGGATATCCTCCCAAGGCAACAGGCTCGACACCACCATGGGGGGGGGCCGATGCGGTCGGCGGGCAGGGAGGCTGGGGCGGCCTCGGGCAGGTGGTGGGAGCGGTGCTGCGTCGCGGCGCTCGCGGCGGCGGCTCTGCTGGCCGGCGCCGCGGTGGCGGGGGGCGCCCGGCTTCAAGTCTTTTTCGCGGCCGACTTCAAGGACCAGGACTACCAGCAGGTGGTCTACAAGAGGGCTGGCGCGGCGTGGCGGCAGCCGGCCGCCCATCCGAAGGCGGGGAGCAAGAGCGTGGTGATGGCCACGATCCTGCGCGACGGCACCGCGCCCGGGCCGCGGTTGCACCACCCGAGCGGCTCGAAGGCATGGGACGACGCGGCGCTCGCCGCGGTCGGCAGGGCGCAGCCGTTCGGACCGCTGCCGAAGGGGTACGCGCCGTCGTCGGTCGAGGTCCACTTCCACTTCGAGTATTCCGGGTAGGGCCATGAACCTGGGGCTGGCCGGCAAGGTCGCCGTGGTCACCGGGGGATCGCGCGGCATCGGCCGGGCGACCGCCGAGGCGCTCCTGGCGGAGGGGGCGCGCGTCGTCATCGCCTCCATCCGGCCCGAGTCCGTCGAGGGAGCGGTCGCGGCGCTGCGGCCGCGGGGGACGGTCCACGGGATCCCCTGCGACGTCGCCTCGGAGGCCGACGTCGTGCGTCTCGTCCGGGAGACGGTGGGCCGGTTCGGGCGGCTCGACCTGATGGTCGCCAACGCGGGGACCGGCGGCCACTACACCAACCTGATCGATCTCGAGACCGGCGACTGGGACGCCATGATCGGTGTCCATCTACGCGGCGCCTTCCTGTGCGGCCGCGAGGCGGCGCGCGCCATGCGGGCTTCGGGGGCCGGCGGGCGGATCGTGAACGTCGCCTCGGTGGCGGCCTACGAGGGGGACCCGCTGCTCGGTCACTACAACGCCGCCAAGGCGGGGATCCTCGGGCTGACCCGTTCGATGGCCCACGACTTCGCCCCCTTCGGGATCCGCGTCAACGCCGTCGCCCCCGGGTGGGTGCACACCGACATGACGCCGGACCTGCCGCCGCCGGGGGTGCCGATCGGCAATCTCGGCGCGCTGCGGCGCGCCGGCCGCCCGGAGGAGATCGCCGCCGCCATCCTTTATTTACTGTCGCCGGCATGCGACTTCCTGACCGGGGCGACCCTGGTCGTGGACGGCGGGCAGATCGTGGTCGGCCCGACGCCGCGGCGGGAGTGAGCCGGCCCGTGATGCGGATCCGCGCGGCGGTTTTGGAACGGACCGGGGGGCGGCTGGAGATCGCCGACCTGGACCTGGCTCCCCCCGGCGAAGGGGAGGTGCTGGTGCGGGTGGCGGCGGCCGGTGTCTGCCGCTCCGACCGGCACGTCATCGACGGGGCGGCGCGCGATCCGCTCCCCGCGGTCCTGGGGCACGAAGGGGCGGGGATCATCGAGGCCGTGGGGCCCGGCGTCCCGGCGGCGCGGGTGGGGACGAAGGTGGCGCTCGCCTGGGCCCGCGGCTGCGGCGCGTGCGACGTGTGCCGCCGCGGGCGGCCGAATCTCTGCTTCGAGGGGATCGCCGGCGGCACCCTTCCTTCCGGCGGGACCCGCCTCAGCCGGAACGGCGCGCCGGTGTTCCATTCCTGGGGGGTCTCCTGCTTCGCCACCCGCGCGGTGGTTCCCGCCAGCATGGCGATCCCGGTCCCGGAGGAGACCGATCTCGAGGTCGCCGCCCTGGTCGGCTGCGCCGCCACGACCGGCGTCGGCGCGGTGCTCAAGACGGCGCGCGTGGTCCCCGGGGCGAGCGCCGCGGTCATCGGCTGCGGCGGGGTCGGGCTGTCGATACTGCAGGGGCTCAGGCTGGCGGGGGCGGCGCCCATCGTCGCCGTCGATCGGGGGGAGGTGCGGCTTCGGGCGGCGCGCGCCGCCGGGGCGACCGACGCGGTCGACGCCCTCGCGGGGGATCCGGTCGCCGCGGTGATACAGCTGACCGGCGGCGGGGCCGACTACGCCTTCGAGGCGGTCGGTCTGCCGGCGACCGTGGCGCAAGCGGTCGCGATGCTCGGCCCGGCGGGGGTGGCGGTGGTCGCCGGCATGCCCGCCGAGGGGGCGCGGCTCGACCTGGACCTGAGCGTCCTCTGGTCCGGCGAGCGGCGGATCCTGACCTCGGTGTACGGCTCCTGCGACCCGCGCGAGGACTTCCCGCGCATCCTCAGGTACCAGCAGGAGGGGCGGCTCGACCTCGGCTCGCTCGTCACCCGCCGCTACCCGCTCGAACGGATCAACGAGGCGTTCGCCGACCTCGACGCGGCCGGTCCCGGGCGCGGTCTGGTGGTGATGGCCGATTCGTGGCATCCTGCGGCGTCATGAAGCGATTCCTTGGGGAGCGAGTCCTTCCGATGGCCGCGGCGCTGGCCCTGGCGGCGTCCTATCCTGCGCCTGCCGCATCGGCGCCGGAGCCGGCGGCGGAGGACGGTATCGCCGCCCGCGCCGCGCGTCTCCACCGCCGGGCCATCGTCGTGGACACCCACCTCGACGTCCCGTACACGCTCGACGGCAGGTGGGCCGACATCTCAAAGCGCGGCGCCACCCCCCACTACGACATCCCGCGCGCGCGCGAGGGGGGATTGACGGCCGGCTTCTTCGCCGTCTACGTGCCGGCGCGGTTCGCGGAAACCGGGGGCGCGGCGCGCAAGACCCTCGAACTGATCGACATGGTCCATCGCCTGGCTGGCGACCACCCGCGCGACCTGGTCCTGGCGGTCTCGGTCGCCGACATCCGGCGCGCCAAGAAGGAAGACCGGATGGCGCTCCTGATGGGCATCGAGGGGGGGCACGCCATCGAGGATTCGCTGGGGGCGCTGCGCGACTTCCACCGCCTGGGCGTGCGCTACATGACGCTGACCCACACCAACACCAACAACTGGGCCGACTCGTCCGGCACCTTCTACCTGCCCGACTTCGATCCCGCCGCCTACCGCAGGCACGGCGGTCTGAGCGACTTCGGCCGGACCGTGGTGCGCGAGATGAACCGGCTCGGGATGCTGGTCGACGTGTCGCACGTCTCGGACGAGACCATCGACGACGTGCTCGAGACGTCGCGCGCCCCGGTGTTCGCCTCGCATTCGTCGTGCCGCGCCATCGCGGACATCCCGCGCAACCTGACCGACGATCAGATCCGGCGGATCGCCGCCAAGGGTGGCGTGGTCATGATCAACATCGGGTCGTACTTCCTCGACCCGGTCGTGGTGGAGAAGGGGAAGGCGGCCGTCATGGCGGTCCGCGGGGACTACGATCGGCTGAAGCGGGAGCACGCGGGGGATCCGGCGCGGCTCTGGGACGAAATCCACAAACTGCTCGACACGGTCCCGCGCCACCGGACGGTCTGGACGAAGGCGGTCGATCACATCGAGCACGCGATCCGGGTCGCCGGACCGGACGCCGTGGGGCTCGGCTCGGACTTCGACGGCATCGAAGATCCCCCGGAGGGACTCGACGACGTGTCGTTCCTGCCGCGGCTGACCGCGGAGCTCCTGCGGCGCGGACACTCCGAGGAGACCGTGCGGAAGTTCCTGGGCGGGAACTTCCTGCGCCTTCTGGAGCGCGGCGAGGCGGTGGCGCGCGACCTGGGCGCGGAGCCGCCCGCGACCGCAGCCCCTCCCGCCCCCGCGGCCCCCCCGGCCTCGCGATAGTTACTTCCCGCCGGGAAAGCAGAACACGAAGGCCGCGCCCCGATCGAGGACGATCGACCGGAAACGCAGGTCGTAGACGCACGCCGCGTCCTTCTCCCCGTCCGTCACCTCCCAGACCGGCGCCTTGAAGAAGGTGAGCAG
>JBOGOE010000317.1:0-22351 GCA_050747445.1 Candidatus Polarisedimenticolia bacterium
GCTCCTGCCCGGAGACGGCGACGGCCACGCCGCCGTCCCGCCACCCGAGGAGGATGCGCCCCGTGTCGTGCCGATGGGCCGCGTCCCGGTCAAGCCCATGACCGTGGAGGACGCGCTGCTCGAGCTCGAGGATCGTCGTGAGCCGCTGCTGGTGTTCCGCAACGCCGATTCGCAGCGCATCGTGGTCATGTACCGCAGGCCGGACGGGCGCTTCGGCCTGATCGAGCCGGAGGCCTGAGATGCCCTTCGACCTGCGACTGACGCCGGAGCAGGAGATGCTGCGGGACTCGGTGCGTGCGTTTGCGGACGAGGTCCTCAAGCCGCGCGCCGCCCACCACGATCGGACCCGGGAGTTCCCGATTGAAAACTGGAAACGCTGTGCCGCCATGAACCTGACGGGGATGATGGCCCCGGAGGAGTACGGGGGAGCGGGGCTCGACGGGGTCTCGTACGTCCTCGCCATCGAGGAGGTGTCGCGCGCCTGCGCCTCGACGGGAGTCATCCTGTCGGTCAACAATTCGCTCTTCTGCGGACCGATCGCGCGGTTCGGCAGCGAAGCGCAGAAGCGGCGTTATCTGGTGCCGCACGCCCGGGGCGAGAAGATCGGCGCGTACTGTCTGACCGAACCGGGCTCGGGCTCCGACGCCGCGGCGATGCGCACGACCGCCGTCCGGAAAGGGGATCGCTACGTCCTGCGCGGCAGCAAGGTGTTCGTCACCAACGGCGTGGCCGCCGACACCTTCATCGTCTATGCCACCACCGACCCGACCCTGCGTCACAAGGGGATCGGCGCGTTCATTGTGGAGCGGACCTTTGCCGGCCTGCGCACGGGAAAACCGGAACCGAAGATGGGGATCACCTGCTCCGGCTCGGTGGAGATCGTGCTGGAGGACTGCGAGGTTCCGGTGGAGAACCTCCTCGGAAAGGAGGGGGAGGGCTTCCCCATCGCCATGAACACGCTGGACGGCGGGCGGATCGGGATCGCCGCGCAGGCCCTCGGTATCGCCCGCGCGGCGCTCGAGGAGTCGCTCGCCTACAGCCGCGATCGGGTCGCGTTCGGCCAGCCGATCGCCTCCTTCCAGGCCATCCAGTGGAAGCTGGCCGACATGGCGACCGAGCTCGACGCCGCGCGTCTCCTGACCTGGCGCGCCGCATGGGCCCGCGACCACAAGCCGCGCTGCGCCCTGGAGGCCAGCATGGCCAAGCTGTTCGCCTCGGAGGCGTGCATGCGCGCCGCCAAGGAAGGGGTCCAGATTCACGGGGGCTACGGCTATATCAGCGAATACACCGTCGAGCGGCTGTTCCGCGACGCCAAGATCACGGAAATCTACGAGGGGACCTCCGAGATCCAGCGGCTGGTGATCGCCAAGGAGATCCTGAAGGGGGCGGGTGCATGAAGGACCGGCCGGATCGCGCCGCGGAGTTCACCACCGTCTCGTCGTTCCCGATCGATCGGCTGTACACGGTGGAGGATCTGGCCCCCGGCGCGGTCGATTCGATCGGTCGGCCGGGGGATTACCCGTTCACCCGCGGCATCCATCCGACCATGTACCGCGGTCGCCTCTGGACCATGCGGCAGTTCGCCGGCTTCGGCACCGCGGCCGACACCAACCGGCGCTTCCGCTATCTCCTGGCGTGCGGGCAGACCGGGCTGTCGGTCGCCTTCGATCTCCCCACCCTCATGGGGAGGGACTCGACCGACCCGCTGGCCGAGGGGGAGGTCGGACGCGAGGGGGTCGCGGTCGACACGCTCGCCGACATGGAGGTCCTGTTCGAGGACATCCCGCTCGATCGGGTCTCCACCTCCATGACGATCAACGCCCCGGCCGCCGTCCTGCTCGCCATGTACCTGGCGGTGGCCGAGAAACAGGGAGTCGCGTTCGATCGGCTCGAGGGCACCGTCCAGAACGACATTCTCAAGGAATACATCGCGCAGAAAGAATGGATCTATCCGCCCGAGCCGTCGCTTCGTCTGATCACCGACATGATCGCCTACTGCACCGCGACGGTGCCGCGCTGGAACACCGTCTCGATCAGCGGCTATCACATCCGCGAGGCCGGCTCCACCGCGGTCCAGGAGCTGGCGTTCACGATCGCCGACGGCATCGCCTATGTGGAGGCGGGTGTGCGGGCCGGGCTCGAGGTCGATGCCTTCGCTCCGCGTCTGTCGTTCTTCTTCAACGCGCACAACGACTTCTTCGAGGAGATCGCGAAGCTGCGGGCCGCCCGGCGGATGTGGGCGCGCCTGATGCGGGAACGCTTCGGCGCCAGGAATCCACGCTCGTGGATGCTCCGCACCCACGTGCAGACGGCGGGCTGCTCGCTGACGGCCCAGCAGCCGGGGAACAACGTCGTCCGGGTGACGGTCCAGGCCCTCGCCGCGGTCCTCGGCGGAACCCAGTCGCTGCACACCAACGCGTTCGACGAGACGCTGGCGCTGCCGACGGAGGACTCGGCGCGGCTGGCGCTGCGGACGCAGCAGATCCTGGCGGAGGAGAGCGGCGTCGCGAACACCGTGGACCCGCTCGGCGGGTCCTGGTTCGTCGAGAGCCTGACCGATCGGATGGAGGCGGCGGCGCTCGACATCATCGGGCGGATCGATGCGATGGGTGGCATGGTGAAGGCGATCGAGCAGGCCTATCCGCAACGCGAGATCGCCGAGGCTTCCTACCGCTATCAGCGCCAGATCGATGCGGGTGAAAAGGGTGTGGTCGGGGTGAATCGCCAGACCGAGGGACACGCGCCGCCGTCCGGTCTGCTCAAGATCGGCCCGGAGGTCGAGCGGGACCAGCGGTTGCAGCTGGAGAACACGCGGCGGTCGCGGGACGCGACGCGTCACGCGCGGGCGCTGCGGGTCCTCGGCGAGGCGGCGCGGGGCCGGGCCAATCTCATGCCGCCCCTGCTGGACGCGGTGCGCGCCTACGCCTCGCTTGGGGAGATCTGCGACGCGCTGCGCGCGGTGTTCGGCGCGTACCGCGAGGAGCGGGTGGCCCTGTGAACGGACGCGCGGTGCGCCTCCTGGTCGGCAAGGTCGGTCTCGACGGACACGATCGCGGCGCCAAGATCATCGCCCGGGCGCTGCGCGACGCCGGGTTCGAGGTGATCTACACGGGGCTCCACCAGACGCCGGAAATGGTGGTCGCCACCGCGATCCAGGAGGACGTCGACGGCATCGGACTGTCGCTTCTCTCCGGGGCCCACAACACCATCTTCCCGAAGATCGTCCGGCTGCTCCGGGAGCAGGGGGGCGGGGACATCGTGGTGTTCGGCGGGGGAATCATCCCGGACGAGGACCTGCCGGCGCTCCTGCAAACCGGGGTCCGGCGCGTCTTCACCCCGGGCACCAGCACCCGGGAGGTGATCGACTGGGTGCGCGCCAACGTCCCACCGCGACCCCGCTGACCCGCCGGATGCAACCCCTCGCGTCGCGCATCCGGACGGACGACCCGGAGTTCCAGGAGAACGCGCGGGCCAACCGCGCCCTGACCGAGGACCTCCGCCGCCGCCTCGCGGAGATCCGCAAGGGGGGTGGGGCCGCCGCGCTGGAGCGGCACCACGCGCAGAACAAGCTGTTCGTCCGCGAACGGATCGAGCGCCTGCTCGATCCGGGGTCCCCGTTCCTCGAACTGTCGCCCCTCGCCGCCGGCGGGATGTACGACGGGGAGGCGCCGGGCGCCGGTCTGGTGACCGGGATCGGCCGGATCGAGGGCCGCCCCTGCATGGTGATCGCCAACGACGCGACCGTGAAGGGCGGGACGTACTACCCCATCACCGTCAAAAAGCACCTCAGGGCCCAGCAGATCGCCGAGGAGAACCGGCTGCCGTGCCTCTATCTCGTCGACTCGGGCGGGGCGTTTCTCCCGCTGCAGGCGGAGGTCTTCCCGGACCGCGAGCACTTCGGCCGGATCTTCTTCAATCAGGCGCGCATGAGCGCCCGCGGCATCCCGCAGATTGCCGTGGTGATGGGGTCGTGCACCGCCGGCGGCGCCTACCTTCCGGCGATGAGCGAGGAAACCATCATCGTGAAGGGCACCGGCACCATCTTCCTGGGGGGGCCCCCCCTGGTCAAGGCGGCGACCGGGGTCGAGGTGAGCGCCGAAGACCTCGGGGGGGCCGACGTGCACACGCGCAAGTCGGGGGTCGCCGATCATTACGCGATGGACGACGCCGACGCCCTGGCGCAGGCGCGGGGCATCGTCGCCGATCTCAACCGTCCGCCGCGGCCGGCGCTCGATCGCGCCGCACCGGAGGAACCCCTGTACGACCCGGCCGAGCTGTACGGGATCGTGCCCCGCAGCCTGAGGACGATCTACGACGTCCGGGAGGTGATCGCGCGGATCGTCGACGGCAGCCGTCTGCGCGAATTCAAGGCGCTCTACGCCACGACGCTCCTGTGCGGCTTCGCGCGGCTGGAGGGCTGGCTCGTCGGCGTGCTGGCCAACCAGGGTGTGCTGTTCGGCGAGAGCGCCCTGAAGGGAACGCATTTCATCGAGCTGTGCGCGGCGCGCGGCGTGCCCCTGCTGTTCCTGCAGAACATCACCGGATTCATGGTCGGCCGGGAGGTCGAGCAGGCCGGGATCGCCAAGGACGGCGCCAAGCTGGTCCACGCCGTGGCCAACGCCGCGGTGCCCAAGATCACCCTGATCGTCGGCGGCAGCTTCGGCGCCGGGAACTACGGGATGTGCGGGCGCGCCTACGATCCGCGCTTCCTGTTCCTGTGGCCCAACGCCCGCATCAGCGTCATGGGGGGGGAGCAGGCCGCGGGCGTCCTGCTGACGGTGCAGCAGGACCAGCGGGCCCGCCGCCGCCAGCCGCCGATGTCGCCGCGGGAGGCCGAATCGTTCCGCCGTCCGATCGAGGAGGCCTACGAACGTGAGGGGAATCCGTACCACTCCACCGCGCGGCTCTGGGACGACGGCATCCTCGATCCGGCGGAGACCCGCCGGACGCTGGGCCTCGCCCTGGCGGCGTGCCTGGAAGCGCCCTCCGCCCGGACGCGCTTCGGCGTGTTCCGGATGTGACCGTGAATCCACGTCCGATTCGGCGCCTTCTGATCGCCAACCGCGGGGAGATCGCCGTGCGCATCGCCCGCGCCTGCGAGGAGCTCGGCATCACCAGCATCGCGGCGGCGAGCGAGGCCGACGGGGAGGCGCGGCACGCCCGGGCCGCCGACGAGAAGGTGATCCTCGGCGGGGCCGCGCCGCGGGATTCCTATCTGAGGGCCGATCTCCTCCTGAAGGCCGCGAAGGAGCGGGGCTGCGACGCGGTCCACCCCGGGTACGGCTTCCTGGCGGAGAACCCGGTCTTCGCGGAGCAGGTCGCCGATGCGGGTCTGACGTTCGTCGGTCCTCCCGCGCATGCCATCCGTCTTCTCGGCGACAAGATCGCCGCCCGCGCGACGCTCTCCGGCGCGGGTGTTCCGGTGCTTCCGGGCTTCGCCGGGAGCGGACGGGAGGACGCGGCCGCCTTGTCGCGCGAGGCGGCCAGGGTGGGCTACCCGCTGCTGGTCAAGTCGGCCGGGGGCGGCGGCGGCCGGGGGATGCGCATGGTGCGGGAGCCGGGAGCGCTCGCCGAGGCGGTCCTGGAAGCGCGCCGCGAGGCGGCCTCGGCGTTCGCCGACGAGCGGCTGTTCCTGGAGCGCTACTTCGAGGAGGCGCGTCACGTCGAATTCCAGATCCTGGCCGACGGGACGGGGTCGTGCGTCCACCTGTTCGAGCGGGACTGCTCCATCCAGCGGCGCTTCCAGAAGATCGTGGAGGAGTCGCCCTCCCCCTTCCTGGACCCGGGGCTGCGGGCCCGCATGGGGCAGGCGGCGATCGCCGCCGCGCGGGCCAGCGGTTACGTCAACGCCGGGACCGTCGAATTCCTCGTCCTGCCCGATCGCTCCTTCTTTTTCCTGGAAGTCAACGCGCGGCTGCAGGTCGAGCATCCGGTGACCGAGGCGGTCACCGGCGTCGATCTGGTGCGCGCTCAGATCCGGATCGCGGCGGGGGAGCCGCTTCCCTTCCGCCAGGCGGATCTCGGGATGCGCGGTCACGCCCTCGAGTGCCGGATCATGGCGGAGGATCCGGCGGAAGGGTTCCGCCCGGCGGCGGGGCGCATCCTGCTCGCGGCATTCCCCGATGGACCCGGTGTGCGGGTCGACGCCGGGGTGGAGTCGGGCGACGAGGTGCCGCTGCACTACGACCCGCTCCTGGCGAAGATCGTCGTCCACGACGAAGATCGCGCGGCGGCCATCGCGCGGATGGAGCGGGCCCTGTCGCGCACCGCGGTCCTCGGCGTGCCGACCCTCCTTCCGTACCTGCGGGCGGTGCTGGCGCACCCGGTGTTCCGGGCCGGCGCCGCCACGACCGCGTTCACGACGCGCGAGCTCGGTGACTGGCGCCCCGCGGCGCCGGAATCGGGCGAGGACGCGCTCCTGGCCGCCGCCGTGGCGGAGTTCCTGGCCGCGGAGGCCGCCTCCCCGGATGCCGGAGCGGCGCCGGGGCCGTGGGACAGGCTCGACGGCTTTCGTCCGGGGGCGGTCTGATGGAGCGCCGCTTTCGTGCCGCGGACCGGATCGTCGCGATCCGGGTCGAGCGTCGTGGCGATCACCTCCGCCTTCACACGGGGAGCGGGGTGCGGGAGGTCGTGGTGCGCCGGCACGAAGGGTGTCTCCTGGAGCTGGTCGTCGATGGCCGGCCGCTCCGGGCGCTGGTGGCGCGGGACGGACGGCGCCGGATCTTCGTCAAGGTGGGGAGGTCCGATCCCGAGGCCTTCGAGCTGGAGACCAGACCGCCGGGTGGCGTGGCGGCGCGGGCCGGAAACGCGGCGCCAGCTCCCGGGGACGATCTGGTCGCCACGATGGACGGCCGGGTCGTCGATGTCAGGGTGCGTGAGGGGGACCTGGTCGAAGCCGGGGCCACGCTGGTCGTCCTCGAGGCGATGAAGATGGAGCTGCGGCTGACCGCGCCGCACGCTGGCACGGTGCGGGCGTTGCACTGCCGTCCGGGCGAGGTGGTGGAGCGGGGCCGGCGGCTGGTGATCCTCGAACCGGTCCCCGGCGGGGAAGCGGTCCGGGGCCGATCCGCGGGTCAGCTCCCGGGCTCTCCGCCGGCGGCCCCGGCGGCCAGCCCGGCCCGCCGGGCGCGAACGAGAACCTGAAGGGCCGCGCGCACCATCGGTCGATCGACCATCCGGCCCTCGAACGCGAACACCCCTTCGCCCGCGGCCTCGCGTCGCGCGTGCTCGGCGAGCAGGCGCAGGGCCGCGTCGATCTCCTCGCGGGTGGGCGTGAAGACGCTCAGGATCGGCGCGATCTGGTCCGGGTGGATCGCCATCTTCCCCGAGTAGCCGAGCGACAGGGCGTCACGCGTCTCCTCCAGAAGTCCGGCGTGATCGTGCAGGTCGACGAACGGCGTGTCGATCGCCTGCAGACCGGCGGCCGCGGCGTGGAGCGCCACGGCGCTCCGCGCCGCCAGGACCTCGCGCCCCTCCCGGGTGCGGCGGCCCCCGAGGTCGCCGCACAGATCCTCGGCCCCGAACAGGAGCGCCTGCAACCGGGCGTGGCTGGCGGCGATCTCCCCCAGCCGCACCACCCCCCGGGCCGACTCGATGAGCGCCAGCAGGACGGCGCGCGTGCCGCTCCGGCCCCGCTTTTCGAGGCCGTCGAGGCGGCGGCAGACCCCGCGGATCTCGGCGGCCGACTCGACCTTCGGGAGGACCACGCCATCGGGGGGCCGCCGGCACCCGGCCAGCGCCCGCAGATCCGCCATCCCGGTGCTCCCCGCGGCGGGGTTGATCCGGACCAGTCGCTCGCTGCGGCCGAAATCGAGGCGCTCGAGCGCGCGCACCGCCGCGCCGCGGGCCGCCTCCTTCCGGGAAAGGGGGACGGCATCCTCCAGGTCGAGAATGACCGCGTCGGGTTGGATGACGGCCGCCTTTTCGATTTTCCGGAGATCGGTCGCGGGAACGAAGAGCAGAACCCGGCGCGGCCGCAGCACGCGGCTCACGGGGCGGGACGCTTCAGGAACATGACGGAGCGCTCGACTTCGATCACCAGCTCGCCGCGCTGGTTGAAGCCGCGGTGCCGCAGGCGCACGATGCCCCGGTCGGGCTTGCTCGCGGAGGGACGCGTCTCCAGGACCTCGGTCTCCACGCGCACGGTGTCGCCGTGGAACACCGGGAGCGGGTGGACCACCCGGTCGTAGCTCAGGTTTGCCAGGATGGTCCCCTGCGTGAGCTCGGGCACCGTCAGGCCGACGACCAGTCCGAGGGTCAGGACCCCGTTGACCAGGCGCTGTCCGTAGGGGGTGCGTGCCGCGAATTCGGCATCCAGGTGGAGCGGCTGGGTGTTCATGGTCAGGGCGCAGAACAGCACGTTGTCCGCCTCGGTCAGGGTGCGGGCGGTGGCGTGGCGGATGATCTCGCCGGCGGTGAGGTCCTCGAAGTAGCGGCCGGGCATGGCGGGTGTCCCTCTCCTGACCCGGAGAAACTACGCTCCGCGACCCGGGGCGTCAAGTCCATCTCCTTGACAGATCAGGGGGTTTGCACTACGTTGACCGGACGGCGATGCGGTTGCTGCTGGTGCGCGTCGGTGGGTTGCGGCTGGCCGTTTCGGCCGACGCGGTGGCCCGCATCGTGGACCCTGCGGTGGAGGGAGACTTCCTCCCCGGGGGACCGGGTGGCAGGATCCGCTGGCGGGGGACCGAATATCCCGCCGTCGACCTTCGTGGCGTCGCGGGGGAACCGAAGGGGGGCGAGGCCGTCTACCTCCTGGTGGATCGGGGACGGACCAGCGTGTTTCTCCGCGTCGACGCGGCGGAAACAATCCGGGACGTCGCGGCCGATCGGATCGCGCCGCTGCCGCCGTTCATCTTCGCCACGCCCCGCCGCTTCGTGCGCGGGTTGTTCGCCGACCCCGACGGTCCGCGGCTTCTGATCGACGAGGGAGCGATCGCGTGAACCCGCCGCTGATCCTCGGATTCCGCGCCGGTGGGGCGGCTCTGGCGTTGCCACTGGCGCTGGTGCGCGAGGTGAGGCCGCGGCCTCCCATCGTCCGCGTGCCCGGCGGCCACGATCACCTCGCGGGGGTCGCGCTGGCGCGCGGCATGGCGCTTCCGGTGTACGATCTGCGCCGCCTGCCAGACCTCTGGGCGGTAGGGCCAGCCGCGGGGCCGGGTCCGGAGGAGCACCTGATTGTCTGCGACTGGGGGGAGACCAGCGTGGGTCTCCTGGGGACCGCGGCCGATCTGCTGGATCCGTCCGCGATGCCGCCGGCGGACGAGGGTGCGACGAGCGGCGGACCGCGGCTGCGGCAGGCCTACGCCGACGGCGCCTGGCGGGCCGGCGCGGAACTGGTGACGTTCCTGAACGCGGCGCGGCTGTTCGCGTCGTTGGGCGTGCCCGAGGCGGGTCTCCGGGACGCCGGGGAGGGCGACGGTGAAGACGATCCTGCTGGCCGATGACAGCATCACCATCCAGAAAGTGGTGGAGCTGACGTTTTCCGACGCCGACTATCAGGTCGTGTGCGTCGGCAACGGCGCGCAGGCGCTGCGCAAGCTGGGCGAGGTCCGCCCGGACATCGTGCTGCTCGACGTCATCATGCCGGAGAAGAACGGGTACGAAGTCTGCGAGCAGATCAAGCGGCACCCATCGACCTCGGGCATCCCGGTCCTCCTGCTGACCGGCACGTTCGAGCCCTTCGACAAGAAGCGTGCGGAGGCTGCGGGAGCCGACGGCCACCTCACCAAGCCGTTCGAGTCGCAGCTCCTGGTCTCCCGGGTGGAGGAACTGATCGCCGCGACACCGCGTGTCGCCACCACCGAGCAGGCGGGGGTGATGGACGTGATCTCCGGGGGGGAGGTCTATCGCGTCGATCCATCGGGGGGCTCGGAGGGGATGCGACGGGCGGCCGGGGCCCAGGCACCGCCTCCGGGCGCCGGATCGGCGGCCGGCCCCGTCCACCCGGTCCCGGCCTCCGCGGCACCGGCCCCCGGGCCGGACGCGGGAGGGGCGTACGTGGGGTTCGCCGACGTCGGGTTCGGGGGCGAGGCGCCATCGATCGTTCCCGATCGCTTCGACGATGCCCCGCCCGCCGGTGGCTCGCCGGCGACGCTCCGGTTGAGCCGGGACGAGCTGACACGGTCCACGCCGGGCACCAGACCGCCCGCGGGAACGGAAGGGGCGGCGTTGCAGGACGAACGGGAGGAATTCGCCGGGGCCTTCGAGCCCCAGTTCGATCTGGCCGACGACACGACCGCGGCCCCCGTCGCGGACCCCGAACCGGCCGCCGACACCGGGGAGTGGGCGCCGCCCCCGGAGGCGCCGCCGATGGAGACCTGGTCGGCCGCGCCCGCCCCGTCGGCCGGTCCCGGGAACGGCCACCCCGCCGCCTTGACCCCCGAGGCGATGGACCTGATCGCCGAGAAGGTCGTGCAGAAGCTGTCGGACCGGGTCGTCCGGGAGATCGCCTGGGAGATCCTTCCCGAGGTGGCCGAGGCGGTGGTCCGGCGCCGCATCAAGGAGCTCGAGGACGGGACGGCCGACTAGGCGGCCCCGCCGGAAGCCGATCGGAATCCGCCGGTCTGCGTCCGCGCCGCGGACCCGGCCGGCGCGGCGCCCGGCGCCCGCCGCGAGACACCCCCACACCGCATCATGATCGAAATCGACAAGGCCTTCGATCCCGGGCGTTTCGAGGCGCGTGCCTACGAGCGCTGGCTGCGCCTCCAGGTGTTCACCGCCGGCCGGCGGCCGGACCGCCCTCCGTTCTGCATGGTCATCCCGCCACCGAACGTGACGGGCCGCCTGCACATGGGTCACGCGCTCAACAACACCCTGCAGGACATCCTGGCGCGCTGGCGGCGCATGAAGGGCGACGACGTCCTGTGGCTTCCCGGGACCGACCACGCGGGGATTGCGACCCAGATGGTCGTGGAGCGGGAGCTGCAGAAGGAGGGGGGGGACCGCCAGTCCCTGGGGCGCGAGGCGTTCGTCGAGCGGATCTGGCGGTGGCGGGAGGAATACGGCGGCGCGATCGTCGGACAGCTGAAGCGACTCGGGGCCTCCTGCGACTGGTCGCGCGAGCGCTTCACCATGGAGCCGTCCCTGTCCCGCGCCGTGCGCGAGGCCTTCGTGCGCCTTCACGACGAGGGGTTGATCTACCGGGACAAGTACATCGTCAACTGGTGTCCACGCTGCCGCACGGCGGTCTCCGATCTCGAGGTGGTGCCCCAGGAGACGCAGGGGCGTCTCTACACCATCGCCTACCCCTTCGCGGACGGGTCCGGTGTCATCCGGGTCGCGACGACCCGGCCCGAGACCATGCTGGGGGACACCGGCGTCGCCGTCCATCCGGACGATCCGCGCTATCGCGACGCCATCGGGCGCGCCGTGGCCCTGCCGCTGGTGGGCCGGTCGATCCCGGTCGTGGCCGACCCGTTCGTGGAAAGGGAATTCGGGACCGGGGCGGTCAAGGTGACGCCGGCCCACGACGCGAACGACTTCGAGGCGGCGCGCCGCACCGGGCTGCCCACGCTGCTGGTCATGGACGAGGAGGCGCGGATGAACGACAACGTCCCCGTCCCCTACCGGGGCCTGGATCGCGAGGAGGCGCGGCGCCGCGTCGTGGAGGACCTGGAACGCGGCGGGCACCTGGTCTCGGTCGCGGATCACCGGCACAACGTCGGCCGCTGCCAGCGCTGCAACACGGTGGTCGAGCCGTATCTGTCGACGCAGTGGTTCGTGCGCATCCGTCCCCTGGCGGAGCCCGCGATGCGGGCGGTCGCCGCCGGCAGGGTCGCCTTCACCCCGCCCCACTGGGTCAACTCGTACAACGAGTGGATGGACAAGATCCACGACTGGTGCATCTCGCGGCAGCTCTGGTGGGGGCACCAGATACCCGCGTGGCACTGCGACGCCTGCCCCAGGGTCACCGTGGCTCGGGAGACTCCGGCCTGCTGCGGCGGTTGCGGCGGCAAGGGGCTGCGACAGGATCCGGACGTCCTCGACACCTGGTTTTCCTCGGCCCTGTGGCCGTTCTCGACGCTGGGGTGGCCGGAGAGGACCGCGGATCTCGCGCGCTTCTATCCGACCACCGTCCTGGTGACCGCCTTCGACATCCTGTTCTTCTGGGTGGCCCGGATGATCATGATGGGTCTGAAGTTCATGGAGGAGGTGCCGTTTCACCGCGTCTACATCACCGGGCTGGTGCGCGACGCGGAGGGCCAGAAGATGTCGAAGACCCGCGGCAACGTGATCGATCCGCTCGATCTGATCGAGCGCCACGGCGCCGATACCCTGCGCTTCACCATGGCGGCGATGGCGACCCCGGGCGCCGACCTGCCGCTCGCGGAGGAGCGGATGGTCGGCTACCGCGCCTTCGCGAACAAGATCTGGAACGCCGCCCGCTTCGTGCTGATGAACCTGGGCGAGACGGGCACGGGGGACACGGCGCCGGCGCTGCCGCCAGGGGACGTCCTGGGGCTCGCCGACCGCTGGATCCTCAGCCGGCAGCAGCGGGTGATCGCGGCGGTGGAGGGCTCCCTGGGGGCCTGCCGCTTCGACGAGGCCGCCAACGCGTTGTACCGGTTCCTGTGGCACGAGTACTGCGACTGGTACCTGGAGATGGCCAAGCCGCACCTGGCGCCCGGCGCGGACCCGTCGGATCGGGAACGGACCCGGGCCGTGCTGCTGCACGTGCTCGACGGAGTGTTGCGGCTGCTGCACCCGGTGATGCCCTTTCTGACCGAGGAGTTGTGGCAGAAGATCCCGCACCGCGGAGAGACCATCGCCCTGGCCCCGTATCCCGCCGCGGACGACGCGCTCCTCGACCCGGGGGCCGAGCGCCAGGTCGGGCTCCTCATGGAGGTCGTGACGCGGGTGCGGAACCTGCGTGCCGAGCTGGGGATCGATCCCGCCCGGCGGCTCCGGCTGCTGGTGCACGCGGGCGACCCCGGGGCGGCGCGCGACCTCGCCACGCATCGCGGGATGCTCTCGACGCTGGCGCGTCTGGACGAGGTGCGGGCGGTGGAGGGCTTCGAGGGTCACGGCCCCATGGCCCGCGCCGTGGTCCCGGGGGTGGATCTCGCCGTGCCGATGACGGGGGTCCTGGACCTCGAGGCGGAGCGGCGGCGGCTGGGCCGAGAGATCGATCGTTCCAGGCGCGAAGTCGAAGGACACGACCGGAAGCTGTCCAACCCGGAGTTCCTGGAGAAGGCGAAACCGGAGGCGATCGAGCGGGCGCAGCGCGCGCAGCAGGAGCTGCGGGAGCGGATCGAGAGGCTGACCCGTACCGTGGAGTCACTGCGCTGATGGACCCGGCCGTTCTGCGCCGCCTGGTGCGTGCCGCGCTCGAGGAGGACCTTGGGTCCGGGGACGTGACCTCCGAGGCGGTCGTCCCCGAGGCGGCCGGCGCGCGCGGCCGGATCGTGGCCCGCGAGCCGCTGGTGGTGGCCGGTCTCGAAGCGGCGGAGGCCGTGTTCGCGGAGACCGATGCCGCGCTCCGCTTCCGTGCCGTGTGCGCCGACGGAGAGCAGCGATCCCCCGGCGCGCTGCTGGCCCGGGTCGAAGGGCGCGCCCGATCGATCCTGGCCGGCGAGCGGACCGCGCTCAACTTCCTGCAGCGCGGCAGCGGCATCGCCACGCACGCGCGCCGGCTGGCGGAGCGCGCGCGCGGGACCGGCACCGAGATCGCCGACACCCGCAAGACCGCCCCCGGGCTGAGGGCGTTCGACAAACACGCGGTGCGCGCCGGCGGGGCGGTCAATCACCGCATGGGGCTGTTCGACGCCGTGCTCATCAAGGACAATCACTGGCGGCTGGCCGGGGGGATCGGTCCGGCGCTCCGCGCCGCCCGTACCGCGCGGGAGGCGGGCCGCCTCCCGGGTCCGATCGCGATCGAGGTGGGGACGCCGGCGGAGGTCGCGGAGGCGCTGACGCACGGGGCGGACGCCCTGCTCCTGGACAACATGGAACCGCCGGCTCTCGAGGCGGCGGTGCGCAGCGCCCGCGGCCGCGCGTTCCTGGAAGTGTCGGGAAGCGTGCGCGAAGCCGACCTGCCACGGCTGCTCGCCCTTGGCGTCCAGAGGATCTCGATCGGGGCGCTGACCCACTCGGTCGTGGCGGCCGACATCGCGCTGGAAATCGAGCCTCTGTGACCCCGCCCGCGGACGAGGGCGGCGATCTGACGCCGGCGCGGCTGCAGCGTCTCCTGCGGTCGCCGCAGTTCGGCCACCGGGTCTTCTACTATCCCTCGATCGGTTCCACCAACGATCGGGCCCTGGAACTGCTCGACGGGGGCGAGGCGGAGGGGGCGATCGTGCTCGCCGAGGAGCAGACCCGCGGCCGGGGCCGCCGGGATCGGACCTGGCACTCGCCGGCGCGCGCCGGTGTCTACGTCTCGATCCTCCTGCGTCCGGCGCTGGCCGGCGGGCAGACGCCGCTCCTGACCCTCCTGGCGGCCGTCGCCGTGGCCCGGGCGCTCCGGGAGGCGGGGGGCGTCGAGGCGCGCATCAAGTGGCCCAACGATCTGGTCGTGGGACGCCGCAAGATCGGCGGCATCCTGGCCGAGTCGCGGGGTCACGCCTCGCCGCCGCGCGAAGTCGTGGTGGGGATCGGCATCAACGGCAATCAGGTCCCGGAGGAGTTCCCGCCGGAGGTGCGCCCACAGGCCACCTCGCTCCGGATCGAGACCGGCCGGCGGTGCGATCGGGCCGCCGTTCTGGCGTCGGTGCTGGAGGAGTTCGAGCGGCGCTACACGCGGATGCTGCGCGAGGGGCCGGCCGGGACCCTCCGCGAGTGGGAAGGGCTGGCGGTCGCGCCGGGCGGACGGGTCGTCGTCGAGGGGCCGTCGGGCCGCCGTGAAGGGAACGTCGCCGGCGTGGACGCCGAGGGGGCCCTGCTTCTCGATACGGCGGCGGGCCGGGAGCGGATCGCGTTCGGCGAGATCGTCCGGACCGAGTGGTCCTGATTCACGCGCCGCGGGGCAGGTGGCGCGCGGCGGGAGGGGAACCATGCTCCTGGTGATGGACGTCGGCAATACCAACACCGTGCTGGGGGTCTGGGACGGCCCGCGGCTCGTGGCCCACTGGCGCCTGACGACGGTGCGCAACCGCACCGTGGACGAGCACGGGATCCTGGCGCGCAACCTGCTATCGCTCGCGGAGATCGATGTCGCGTCAATCGACGGGATGATCATCGCCTCCGTGGTGCCCCCGCTGAACAGCGTCCTCGAGGGCATGGCGCGGGCCTACTTCCGGCTGAAGCCGGTGTTCGTCGAGCCCGGGATCCGGACCTGCATGCCGATCCAGTACGAGAACCCGCAGGAGGTCGGCGCGGATCGGATCGTGAACGGGGTGGCGGCCTTCGAACGCTGCCATTCGGCCGCCATCGTGGTGGACTTCGGCACCGCGACGACCTTCGACGCCATCTCCGGGAAGGGGGAATACCTGGGTGGGGCCATCGCCCCCGGTCTGCAGATCGCCGCGGAGGCCCTGTTCGAACGGGCGGCCCGCCTGCCCCGCGTCGACATCCGCCGCCCGCCCCGGGTCATCGGGCGCAACACCACCCACAGCCTGCAGGCGGGTCTGTACCACGGATATCTCGGACTGGTGCAGGGCGTCCTGACCCGGATGCGCGAGGAGATGGGGGAGCCGGTGCGCACCTTCGGCACCGGGGGGCTGGTCGTGGCGCTGGAGGCGGAGCTCGAGACCCTTCTCGACGAGCTCGACCCGGATCTCACCCTCGAGGGCCTCCGGATCCTCTACGAACGGAATCGATGAGCGGACCGTCCGAACCCGATCCCTTCTACCGGGCCGTCGAGGAGGCCTTTGTCCGCCGCCGGGGCGCACCGCTCCTCCTGTCGCCACGCGACTGGGCCCTGATCGGCAGGTGGAAGGAGACCGGCGTGCCGTTGCGCATCGTGCTCCAGGGGATCGACAACATGTTCGACGCGTGGGAGCGGCGCTCCGTGCTCGCTCCCCGCGCGCGCCGGATCAACAGCCTCGCCTACTGCCGGCAGGAAGTGCAGTCGCTCCACGATCTGTATCGCACGCTGCACGCTCCCGCGGCGGGGCGACCCGAGGGGAGCCCCGGGGCCGGCGTCATCCTGGGACAGCACCTGGGACGGCTGGCGCGGTCGGTGCGGTCGGCGATGGCCGCCGCCTCGGCGACCGGCCGCGACCGACTGGTCGGCGCGCTGGCGGCAACGGCCGCCGATCTCAGGCGCCAGCGCAAGGACGCGACGTCCGGTGCACTCCCCGCCGCCACTGAGGCGGTCCTGGCGCGGCTCGACGCCGGGTTGCTGGCCGCCGGGCGGGAGACGCTCACCGGCGAGGAGCTCCAGGCCCTCGAAGCGGAGGCCGCGGGGGCCCTCGAACCGGTGCGCGGCCGGATGAGCGCCGAGGCCCTGGCCTCGACCCGCGCCGCGTTCCTGGCGCGCGCCCTGCGCCGTCGGCTCTCGCTGCCGCGTCTGACCCTGTTCGACGGGGGTTGAGACGGCGCTTGATCCGGTGCCGCGGGGACGCTAGGATGACGCTCCGCGGGAGAGCCGACCCGGAGCCGGACGGACGTGCGCCGTTCCGAGGCCGCCGCGACCCTGTCCCACGCGATCTGCCGTTCCCTCCTGTTCGCCGTCGCCTTCGCATGCGGGACCGGCGCCGCCGGGGCGCTCCCTGCGGTGCTGCTCCTGCCGCCCGCCCTGATCGCCCTGCTGCCGTCGCGCGGCGGGAGAAGACCCGCCCTCCTGTGGAGCGCGCTGGGGCTTCTCTCCGGCGGTCTGGCGCTTTCGGTCGATCGTCTCACCGACCCGCTCCCGGGCCTGCTGCGCGCCTGGGATGCCGAGAGAGTCGAACCGGGAAGCACCCCCGTCGAGCTGCGGGCCCGCGTCGTGGAGGCGGGGCGGATCCCCGGGGAGCGGGTCGAGCTGGTCGTCCGGATCCTCGAATCGCGTCCGGCCGGCGGGTGCCCGCGTACGGCGCCGCCGGGCCGGCCCCTCCTGGCGCGGCTGACCGCGCCGGATCCGGGGGATGGCGGGGCCTCGTGGCGGCCCGGACAACGGCTCGATCTGACGGCGCGGGTCGGTCCGCCGCGGAACTTCGGCAACCCCGGCGCCTTCGACTATCGGGCCTGGCTGCGCGCCCGGGGCATCGTACTGGTCGGAACCATCAAGGCGACCGGTCTGATCCGGCCGGTCCCGGAAACCTCACCAGGTCTTCGGGGCGCCGCCGCCCGGCTCCGGGCCCGGCTGGTGCTCCGGATCGATCGGGCCTGCGGGGAGCATGGCGGGCGAACCGCCGCCTTCCTCGCGGCGCTTCTCCTCGGAGAACGACGCGCCATCGATCCCGATCTCGAGCGGCTCCTGCAACGCGCCGGCGTCTACCACATCGTGGCGCTGTCGGGGCTGAACGTCGCGCTGGTGGCGTTGGCGGCCGCGGGTCTCCTCCGGTTGTCACGCTGTCCCCCGGCGGCGACCCGGGTGGTCGCGGCCGGCGCGGTGATGGCCTACTGGCTGGTGGCCAGGGGCAGCGGCTCGATTGCGCGCGCCGCCGTCATGGGGCTGTTGTTCTTCGCGGGGGGCGCCGCGGGCCGGCGGGTGAGGGGCGCCGGGATCGCGGCGGTGTCGGCGGTGCTGCTGCTCGCATCGTCCCCCGCGTCGTTGTTCGAGGCCGGCTTCCAGCTGAGCTACGCCGCCACGTTCGCCCTCGTTCTGGCCCCGGTGGCCACCTGCCGCCGGGCGGCGCCCGGGTGGCGCCCGATCCGGGCCGTTGCGGCGGCGCTCCGGACATCGGCGCTTGCGGCCATCGGAACCTCACTGGTCGCCGCGCATCACTTCCACACCGTGACGCCCGCGGCGCTCGCCGCGAACCTCGTGGCCGTCCCGATCGCATCGCTTCTCCTGTTCCTGGGCCTGGCGATCGTGACCACGGAGCCGCTGCTGTTCCCGGTCGCGGCGGCGGGCGCCCGGATCGCAGGCGGGCTCCTCGACCTTCTCGAGGGGTCCTCGGGGTTGTGCGCGGCCGTCCCCTGGGCCTCGTTTCACGTTGTGCCCCCGCACCCGCTCCTGGCGGCGGGCTCGGTGGCGGCGCTGCCGTTCCTGACGCGCCCGGGGCGGCTCCGCTGGATCGCCGCGGCGGGGCTCGGGATGTCCCTGATCCTGGTCGCCGCGGCCGGGCGCGGCGGGCGGCCGTCGGGACGTCTGGAGGTCGTGATGCTCGATGTCGGACAGGGCGATTCGATCCTGGTCCGCCTCCCCGAAGGAGGAACGATCCTCGTGGACGCGGGGGGATTCGGCCGGACCGCGTTCGATGTCGGCGAGAGGGTGGTGGCGCCCGCCCTCAGGGGTCTCGGGGTCCTGTCGATCGATCTCCTGGCGGTCACGCACGGCCATCGGGATCACCTGGGCGGGGCGGCGGCCATCGTCGAGGCGTTCCGGCCCGGGGCGTTGTGGACCGGGCCCCTGGACCGGCGGGATGCGGCGGTCCGCGAGCTCGAACGCCGCGCGCAGGACCTGGGAGCGTTGATCGTCCGTCCGCGTCGCGGCGTGACGGCCCGCATGGGCGGGGTGACGATCACCGTCCTCAACCCCGCGGGCGGCGCCGCTCCCCGGGGCGGGGGTGGGAACGACGAATCGCTGGTTCTGCGGGTGACGCACGACCGGGCGGGGGCGCTTTTGACCGGTGATGCGGAGGCGGCGGTGGAAAGGGCGCTGGTCGCGGGAGGCTGGGACCTGGGGGCGGGCCTGTTGAAGGTCGGGCATCACGGCAGCCGGACCTCGACCACGCCGGAGTTCCTTCGCGCGGTCCGGCCGGCCCTGGCCGCGGTCTCGGCCGGGCGGTCGAACCCCTGGGGTCATCCGGACCGCGAGGTGATCGATCGCCTCACGGCCGCCGGGGCGCGGGTGCTTCGGACCGATCGGGACGGGGCGGTGCGCTTCGTCGCGGACCGGTCGGGCGGCTGGCGGGTCGAATCCGCCGGGAACGCGCGTCCCCTCAGGAACCCAGGATGGCCGGCGTCCGGACGATCAGGCAGAGGACCAGCATCAGGAGGGCGCCAAGGGCGACCAGGAGGCGGAACGGGCCGGGTGGAATCCGGTCGTCCAGGGTGGCCGGGTGGCGCGGGCCGATCACGGCGAACACCACGCCGAACACGACCAGATGCAGGCCGCCGAACAGGATCCCGGCGAGGATCAGCACGGCGATCGCGATCCTGGAGACCACGGCGTGACCCCGGCGCGTCAGGGCGTACAGGACGTGCCCCCCGTCGAGCTGTCCCATCGGGAGCAGGTTGAGCCCGGTCGCCAGAAGACCGACCCAGCCGGCGACGAAGGTCGGGTGCAGGCGCAGGGTCTCGTCCGCCCCGGTCCCGGGAAAGAACCTCGGGACGAGGAGATCCATCAGCAGGCACGAGGAAAGATAGAGATCGCCGGCGCGCGGCGGCAGACGCGTGAGACGGCTCTCGGTCAGCCCGTAGATCAGCACCGGCACCGCCACCACGAACCCCGCGATTGGTCCGGCCACACCGATGTCGAACAGGGCCCGCCGGTCGGTGATCGGGGCGCGAATCCGAATGACGGCGCCGAAGGTGCCGAAGTAGGGCGGGCCCGGGATGAAGTAGGGCAGCGTGGCGTCGATCCGGTAATGACGGCAGGCGAGGTAGTGGCCCATCTCATGCGATCCGAGGATCAGGACCAGACAGCCGGCGTAGGGGAGCCCCAGGCCCCACCAGGCGGGCTGCAGGAGGACGTCGACCACGGTCGCCCAGCGATAATCGTCCAGCGTCATCAGGGTCCCGGCGACCAGGGTGGAGCCGACGGTCAGGGCGAAGAGGATCAGGTTGATCCAGGGAAACGGCCTCGGAGCCGGTGGGTGGATCGCCCCTCCCCCCCAGGCCTGGGGCGGAGGAATGGTGGGCGGGGGTCCGGACCGGCCGGCCCCGGTCGTTTCGTCCATGGAGTGGCGGGGGGGCGGGCGCTTATCTCAGGGTGCGCAGGTTCTTTCCCGGCTTGAAGCGGATCGTCTTGCCGGGGGGGATGCGTACCTCCGTGCCGGTCCTCGGGTTGCGGCCGATACCCTTCTTGCGGGGCTTCACCTGGAACACGCCGAAGCCGCGCAGCTCGATCCGCTCCCCCCGGCGCATCGACTCCTTCATGGCGTCGAGGATCGCCTCCACGGCGATGACCGCCTTCACCCTGGTGATGTCGGCGGCCCTCGAAACATTATTGATGATGTCCGTCTTGATCATTCTGCGACCTCCGGCAATCGAGCGGAACCCCCGTAAGTTGTTGAGATTCTAGGAGCCTAGGGGCCCGCTGTCAAGGTGGCAGGCGGTCCGGTGTGATAAAGTCCCGGTTCTCCATGAAGCTCCCCGTGGTCGCCATCGTCGGCGCCCCAAACGTCGGCAAGTCCACTCTCTTCAATCGGTTGATAGGCCGGCGCCGGGCGATCGTTTCGGACGAGCCGGGGGTCACGCGCGACCGGAACGAGGCGGTGTGCGACCTGTTCGGTCTCGAGGTGACCCTGGTCGACACCGGAGGCATGGTGCCGGGGACGCCCGACGACCTGACCCGGCTGGTCCGCGAGGAGGCGCTTCGCGCGGTCCGCGACGCCGACCTGATCCTGTTCGTTGTCGATGGGCGCATCGGACCGACCCCGCTCGATCTCGAGGTCGCCGCGCTCCTGCGCCCGGCGCGCCGGCCGATCGTCCCGGTGGCCAACAAGATCGACGCCGAATCGGTGGAAGCGCACGGCTTCGAGGCGTACCGCCTGGGTCTCGGCGAGGTGGTAATGACCTCGGCCGAGCAGGGGCGGGGGATCGACGAGCTGGTGGAGCGGATCCGCGCGACCCTGCCGGCCGGAGCGGGGGAGAAGGCGGCGGAACCCGGCGTGCCGCTCGCCATCGTCGGGCGCCCGAACGTGGGAAAGTCCTCGCTGTTCAACCGTCTCGTCGGAGAGACCCGCGCGCTGGTGAGCCCGGCGCCGGGCACGACGCGCGACCCGGTCGGTGGCTGTTTCGAGCACGCCGGAGTGATCTACCGGGTGGTCGACACCGCCGGGATCCGCCGCCGGACGCGCGGGGCGGCCCCGGTGGAGCGGCTGAGCGTCATGATGGCGGAGCGGGCTCTCGGCGAGGCGCGTCTCGCGGTGGCGGTGGTCGACGCGGCCGCCGGGATCGAGCATCAGGACCGCGCGATCCTGGGTATGGTCGCCGCCCGCCGGACCCCCGCGGTGATCGCGGCGAATAAAATCGATCTGCTGCCGTCCCGCGTCCCCCTCGACCCGCGCCTGGAGGAGCTGCGCCGGCAGCTCGGGTTCGCCGCCTTCGTGCCGATCCTCGGAGTCTCGGCGAAGACCGGCCGGGGCATCGATCGCCTGCTCGCCGCCCTGCGGCAGGTGCGCGAGGAGAGCCTGCGGCGGGTCCCCACTCCGGAGCTGAACCGGGCGCTGCACGACATCCTCGCCGAGAAACAGCCGCCGAGCGACCGCGGCCGGGAGGTCCGGCTTCACTACATCGCGCAGACGGGCGTCGAGCCTCCGCGATTCGCGCTGTTCGGGAACGGCCGCCCGATCCAGGAGGCCTACCGCCGCTTTCTGGAGACCCGTCTGCGCGCCCGTCTGGGTCTGACGTCGACGCCGATCGCCCTGTCGTTCCGCCGCCGCGCGCGTTGACGCGCCCCGGAGCGGATGCTATATTCCCCCGCCCTGCGGAGCCTGGATGGTTCTCTTCAACTATTCCACCCGCGAGCTCACCGCCAAGGTCGTCTACTACGGGCCGGGGCTCTGCGGGAAGACCACGAATCTCCAGTACATCTACGACAATCTCCCCGACAACGTGAAGAAGGGGAAGATGCTGTCGCTGGCGACCAAGACCGATCGCACCCTGTTCTTCGATTTCCTGCCCATCGAGCTGGGGATGATCCGGGGCATGAAGACGCGCGTCCAGCTGTACACGGTCCCGGGACAGGTGTTCTACAACTCGACCCGGAAGCTGGTGCTCAAGGGCGCGGACGGGGTGGTGTTCGTCGCCGACTCCCAGGCCAAGATGCTCGAGGCCAACGCCGAATCGTACAAGAACCTCGAGGACAACCTGCGCGAGATGGGCCTCCGGCTCGAGGAGGTCCCGCTCGTCATGCAGTTCAACAAGCGCGATCTTCCCACCCTGTCCTCCGTCGAGGAGATGAACACCCAGATCAACCGGCACAACGCGCCGTTCTACGAGGCCGTCGCCACCACCGGAATCGGGGTGGAGGACACTCTCAAGGCGATCACCAAGCTGGTCCTGAACCACCTCGCGTCGAAGTACAAGCTCGAGGGGGCGGCGGCGGAGCCCGCGCCCGCGGGCCCCGGGGGGGCGAGGACGGCGCGACCCGGTCCGCGGC
>JBOGOE010000318.1:0-9479 GCA_050747445.1 Candidatus Polarisedimenticolia bacterium
ATCCCGGGGTGGATCTCGTAGATCCGCGTGTCGCGCGCCAGGACCGCCGTCGCGCTGTCGTACCGTCCCAGCTCCCCGACCAGGGCGTCGTTCGCGTCGAAGAAGCGGACGTTGATCCAGATCCGCCGCCCCTCCGGATAGCCCGAGGGCAGCTTGTGACCGGTCTGATTGACGACCCGCACCAGGAGCGAGGCGCCGTCGCCGGCGCTCTGCGCTTCGATGGTCGCAGCGCGGCGCAGGTGCCCGAGGGCCCGCTGCTGCCCCGCCCGGAGCGAGTCGATCAGTCCCTGCGTCAGCGGCCCGCCGCGCAGAAGCCCCTGGCCCGACAGCCAGATCATGGCGTCGGGCATCCAGGTGTTGCCGCCCGTCTGATCGTGCAGCGGCAGATCGGTCCGGACCGGCGGGTTCTTGTTGCACCCCTGGCCGGTCATCGGGGGCATGTGACAGGTCTGGCAGGAGTAGGTGCGCGGGGGATTGAAGACCGCGCTGCTCGACGAATTGTACTCCGGGAAGTGCGAAGCCCACTCCGGCGCCTTGCCGATGGTCCGCAACTCCTCCGGGAGGGTGGCGAAGTCGCTCACCCGCAACGTGTCCCAGGCGCTCGCCTTCCACTCGCTGTAGGTCCGTTCGACGACGCCGTAGGCGTACGGCGGGTTCTCGAACGCGGCACGCGCGCCCAGGGAGGCGTCGTCCAGCCGGCCGCTGTTGGGGGCCAGCGCGCCACCCGCGGGATTGCTCACGTCGTGACAGGTGCCGCACAGGTCCCCGGAGCGGATGAACGCGGAGGCGGCGAACTGGTGACGTGCCTCGGCGTTGTCGTAGGGGCCGTGCTTGGCGCTGCCGGGATCGACGGTGTACTGGCCGCTGCCGTAGAACCCCTCGATCTGGCCGGTCTCCGGATTGGTCCAGTGCGCCTGCCGGTCGGGACTCAGGAACGACATCCCCTCGGGCGTCGCGGGGTCCACCAGACGGTGACAGAGATCGCAGGAGACGCCGCTGAAATCGGACGACGCCAGGGCCGAGCCATCCGTCGGCACGGAGCGACCCGCGAGCCAGCCGTCGGGCGTGTGGCAGCGCAGGCACAGGTCGCCCGCCCCGCCGATGTCCGGCGTGGTGCCGGGCATCAGGACGCTCCACGCCCCGGGGGTGGCGACGAAGTCCTGCTCGGCGACCGCCACCGCGGCCCAGAAGATCGGATCGCGCAGGGCGTGCGACATCATCCCGCCGCGCCAGTTGAACGCCGGCTCGGTCGCGGCATCATACCCGCCGTGGCAGTTGTCGCACTTGTCGGGTGATTCGAGATTGGCCTGCCCCGGCTGGGTGCCGGGCTGCTCGATGAACGTGGGGACGGTGGCGGCATACAGCAGCGCCGAGACGATCCCTCCTGCAAGCAGGCCGCCGAAGCTCCGGACGAGACGCCGGTTCATGATTTCCCCCCCCCCTCGCGATGCCGGCGTGCAGCCTCCCGCTGTCACGCCTGTGGATGAATCGGTGACTGCACGGTGCGTGCCACGCCGCCGGCCGGCGCTCACGGGCGGCGCCCGCCGGTTCAAGCGCCGGCTGGACGGACGATTGGCGGGATCGATCTCGAGGAGACGCGCCGGAGCGTTCGCGGCTCCTGGTGGGCCGATCACACATCTCTGCCCGCGAGCCCGGGTCGCGCAATCCTTTCGGTCCTGGGGGATCGACCCCGTTGCCTTCCGGGGTGGGGAGAGATAGAGTGGCGCCCCGTCGGATCGGCAGGGCCGGCCCGCGGGGGAGGGATCCATGGCCGCAATCGGGAATCTGATCTGCCTCACCCCGCGTGATTCGTACGTCGTGGATGAGCCGATCCGCAGGAAGGGACTGCTGGGCCGCCTCGAACCGAAGATCGGCCCGTTCGTCCGCAGCCCCGGGATCGCGTTCCCCTACCTGGTCGGATTCCTCAGGAAGAACGGCGTCATCGGGCCGGAGACCAACGTCGTGGTCCAGCACGACCGGATCGAAGGAGGGACGCCGCTCTCCGAGGTCCTCGCCTCCAAGGTCGATCTGCGCCGCGGCGACTGCGACGTCCTGTTCATCACCGCCTACACCGATTCGGTCCGCGAGGCCTACCGCCGGGCGCGCGAGGCGCGCGCCGTCTGGGCCGCGGCCGGCAGGCCGCTCACCGTGGTGCTCGGCGGCCCGCACGCCTCGGCGGTGAACGACGAGGGGACGCGTTTCGGCCACCTCGACGCGATCGTCGCGGGCGAAGGGGAGTGGGCGGCGGCCGAGCTCCTCACGGACGTCAAGGAGGGACGACCGGTCCGGCCGCTGTACAAGACGCCGTTCGCGCGCATCCGCGACCGCGGGACCCTGGCGCTCGATACCAGCATCTGGCGCAGCCTGAGCCGGCGGCCGCAGCAGATCGTCGCCTCGACGCACTCCGCGCGCGGCTGCAAGCTGGACTGCCACTTCTGCGCGGTGTTCCTGACCAACGGCCCGAACGTCCGCAACCGCGACGTCCTGGACGTGGTCGACGAGATTCGGAGCCAGGGACCGGCCTGCACGCGCGACACGATCGACCGGATCGGGCCCGGTTTCTACAACACCGTCCTGAAGACGCTGGTCCGGATGCCGGTCGTGGGCCGGAGGTACGGCGATCGGCTGGTGGCCGCGATGGGGCCGGGTTTCAGCGATCGCTTCTTCTTCTGGGACGACAACCTGTACAACGCGGCCGGCTCGGCCGAGGCGCTGTTCGACGCGGTCCGTCCTCTCGGCCGCGTCTGGTCGGCCGAGCTCACCATCGACATCGCCGATCGGCCCGGGCTCCTGAAGAAGGCCTACGACAGCGGCTGCCGCGACCTGTTCCTGGGGATCGAGTCGGTCAGCCAGGCCGCGATCGACGGCCTGGACAAGTGGTCGAACAACACGACCAAGATGAAGGACAACGTGCAGCGGGTGCACGACGCCGGCATCAACGTCATGGGGGCGTTCGTGTTCGGCCTCGACGGCGACGACGCGTCGATCTTCGACCGGACCCTGGAGTTCATCAACGACACCGGAATCGACTTCGTCGTGGCCAACATCATCCAGCCCTACCCCGGCACCGGGACCTTCCGGGACGCCGTGGCCGGCAACGATTTCCTTCCGTGGACCGCGTGCCCGAAGGACTCCGACGTGGCGATGCACTACAACTGGCCCATGTTCGACGGGGCCCACGTCCTGATCCGACCCAAGGCGATGAGCATCGACCAGCTTCAGGAAGGTTATTACTACTTCCTGCGCGAGGCCTACTCCCTCACCGGCATCCTGCGCCGTTTCCGCGGCGGCGCGCTGGACGCCCCCGCGGCCGCCACCCACTTCATGCGCAACTATCTCCTCAGCCGGTACGGCATGGTGAAAACCGCCCACGCCATCCGCCGCAAGGGGACGAAGGGTGTCGGCACGAAGGAAGCCGCCGCGGCGCCGGGCGCCGCCCCCGCCGATCTTCCCGGGGAGCGGGTCGCGGCCCCGGCGATGATCGATCCGGCCTGAAAATCCGGGACCCCCGATCAGGACGCGGCCGCGTTCAGCGGCAGAGCGCCTCCCGGCAGGCGCCGTCGATCAACGCGCATCCCCCGGCACCGGTTTTGTGGGTGCACCTGGTGCCCCGCATCGGGCACCCCTTGTTGGGGCACTCGGGCCCCGCCATGACCGTCACGGCCGCAAGATCGGACAGCGCGGAGACGTACGGGAGACCGGGCGCGGCGGCGGGGACAAGGACCGCGACGGCGGTGAGCAGCGCGACGACCACCAGCAGGCGGGACGCATATCGGAGCGCTCGGGTCATGGGTTCCTCCTCGATCCGGGTCATCGATCCGGAGCGTCCCGACAGACTACCGGCCGGCGGGATGACGTGCAAGACCCCCCTCGAACCGCCGGCACCCGCCGGGCGGTTGCGGGGGCGGCCCGTGCCGGTGTAGCCTCTCCCGTCGCTCCGCTCCGATCCGGACCCGTCCAATGAGGGAGACCCATGCGCATCCTTAAGAAGATCCTGGGATTCGTCATCCTGCTGGCCGCGGTGCTGGCGGCGATCGCCTACCTGCTGCCGCGTCACGTGCACGTGGAGCGGGCGCTGGTCATCGAGGCGCCCCGCAGCACCGTCTTCGCGCTGGTCAACGGATTCCGGCGGTTCAACGAATGGTCGCCGTGGGCGGCGGACGATCCGGACGCGAAGTACGCGTGGGAGGGGCCGGTGTACGGCGTCGGCGCGCGTATGAGCTGGACCGGCGACCCGGAGAAGGTCGGTTCGGGCAGCCAGGAGATCCTCGAGAGCGTGCCGTGGGAGACGGTCCGGACCAAGCTGGTGTTCGGCGGTCAGGGAGACGCCGTCGCCCGGTTCACGCTCGCGCCGGAAGGGTCCGGCGTCAAGGTGGTCTGGGGTTTCGACACCGACCTGGGGTTGAACCCGATCGCCCGCTACTTCGGCGTGCTGTTCGACCGGATGCTCGGTCCCTACTACGAGCGGGGCCTCGCCGGTCTGAAACGGGTCGCCGAGGCGATGCCGAAAACCGACTTCAGCGACGCCGTCATCGAGCCGGTCGACGCCGTCCCCGCGACCGTGGCCTACGTCGCCACGTCGAGCCCGAGGGACGACAAGGCGATCGCCGCGGCCATCGGCGGCGCCTACGCCCAGGTCACCCGCTTCATCACGGCCAGCGGGCTGAAGCAGGCCGCGCCCCCCCTGACCATCAACACCCGCTGGGACGATTCCGGGTACGGTTTCGAGGCCGCCATCCCGATCGACCGCCTTCCCGCGACCGCCCCCGCGGCCAACGCCGCGGTGCGGATCAAGACAACCTACGAGGGCCGGGCCCTGCGCGCGGTGCACAAGGGGGCCTATCGCGACATGCCCGGCACCTACGACAAGCTGTTCGCCTTCCAGAAGGCCTACGGCTTCGAGAGCAACGGCTTCCCCTGGGACGAGTACGTCAGCGATCCGGGCCGGACCTCCGAGGCGGATCTGATCACCCACGTCTACCTGCCGGTGAAGTAGCGGCGCCCCGTCCGGCGCGCCCCGCCCGGCGGCGCCCCGTTCTTGCGCGCCGGCGGCGGATTGCAGTACTCTGCCCGACCGCCGGGCGGGGTCCCGCCCAAGCCGTTCCCTGTCGTGCCGCGTCCTTCGTTCCGAGGAGGGGAGACCGCTATGAACGAGTGGCTGAACATCCTGTTCAGGTGGATCCACGTGATCGCCGGCGTGATGTGGATCGGCCACCTCTATTTCTTCAACTTCGTCAACGCCCAGGTGGCCAAGAGCTACGACGCCGACTCGAAGCGGAAAGTGGTTCCGGAGCTGATGCCGCGGGCCCTCTACTGGTTCCGCTGGGGAGCCGCCTGGACCTGGATCACCGGGTTCCTGCTCCTGGGGATCGTCTATTACATGGGCGGCGTCCTGATCGAGCCGGACTCGACCATGAGCGTCGGCGTGGCCGCCGCGATCGGCGTCGCCGTGCTGTTCGCCGGCTTTCTGATCTACGACGTCCTGTGGAAGAGCGGGTTGAAGGCCAAACCGCAGGCGGGGACGGCCGTATCGCTCGTCCTGCTGGCCGCCGTCGCGTGGAGCCTCGGTTGCTGCTTCACGGGCAGGGCGGCGTTCATCCACGTCGGCGCCATCCTCGGCACCATCATGGCCGCGAACGTCTGGATGCGGATCTGGCCGGCGCAGCGGAAGATCATCGCGGCGATCAAGGCCGGGCAGGCGCCCGACGCGGCGCTCGTCGCGATGGCCGGGTTGCGTTCGAAGCACAACACCTACATGTCGGTGCCGCTGCTGTTCCTCATGGTCAGCAACCACTACCCGGCGGTGTACGGGGGATCCGACAGCTGGGCCTGGGCGGTCGGGTTCGTGCTGATCGGATTCGGGATCGCCTGGTTCCTGTTCCGGAAGGCGGGCGGCCCCGAGCCCGCGAAGTTCTGAGCGGGGGCGGTACGCTTATTGCTTGAAGATCCACGACGGGGGAAGAAAGGAGTGTTCTGACATGTTCCGTCGTGTCGATCCGTTCGAGGGGATGTTGGGGTCCTGGAAGGACTTCGACGCCCTGTTCCATCGTCTGGCGGCGGGGATGGAGCTGCCGCTTCCCATGGTGACCCGCCGGCTGTTGCCGGCCTCGACCGCCACCGGCGAGTTCCTGCCGGCCGTCGAGTGCGTCACCCGGGACAAGGCAATCCTCCTGAAAGCGGAGCTGCCGGGGGTGGAGCCGAAGGACGTCGAGGTGCAGGTCGCCGGCAACCGGCTCATCCTCAAGGGGGAGAAGAAGCAGGAGCGTCAGGTCGAAGAGGGGGAGGTCACGATCCAGGAGATCTCCCGCGGCCGCTTCGAGCGCACGTTCGAGCTTCCCGAGGGGATCAGGAAAGAGCAGGTGAAGGCGGTGTTCCAGAACGGCGTGCTCGAGATTACCATCCCGGCGCCGGCTCTGGAGGCGGCCCGGAAGGTCCCGGTCGAGGTTTCCGAAGGCCCGAAGAAGACGATCAAAGCGGCGTAAATTTCGCCGCGGCACGCAAAAAAGGGGGCGGAGGCGAAATCGGTCTCCGCCCTCCCGGCTGTTCGCCCCCCCTCCCGTCCGGTACCTCAGTCAAGGGTCAGGACGGCCGCGCCCCGGACCCGCCCGGCGCGCAGGGCCTCGAGGGCCTCGTTGGCGCGCTCGAGCGGCCAAGCCTCCGTCTCGGTTCGGACCGGAATGGCAGGCGCCAGTCGCAGGAACTCCTCCCCGGCGGCGCGGGTGAGATTGGCGACCGACCGCACCACCCGTTCCCCCCACAGAAGCGAATAAGGAAATGCGGGGATGTCGGTCATGTGGATCCCCGCGCAGACGACCGTTCCCCCCTTCGCGACCGCCCGGAGGGCCGCCGGCACCAGGGAGCCGACGGGCGCGAACAGGATCGCGGCATCGAGCGGTTCCGGTGGCGGCTCGTCCGATCCCCCCGCCCACATCGCCCCCATCTCCAGGGCGAAGCGCCGGCCCGGCTCGTCGCCGGGACGGACGAAGGCGTACACCCGGCGCCCCTCGTGCCGCGCCACCTGCGCCACGATGTGCGCCGCCGCGCCGAATCCGTACAACCCCAGCCGCCGCGGGTCGCCGGCCGCCCGGAGCGACCGGTACCCGATCAACCCGGCGCACAGGAGCGGCGCCGCCTCCCGGTCGCCGTACGCTTCCGGAATCGCGAAGCAGAACCGCTCGTCGGCGACCGCCTGCGCGGCGTAGCCGCCGTCGATCCGATACCCGGTGAAACGGGCCGCGTCGCACAGATTCTCGCGTCCGTCCCGGCAGAACCCGCACGTTCCGCACGTCCAGCCCAGCCAGGGAACCCCGATCCGCGCCCCGGTGGCGAAACGCGACGCCCCCGGCCCGGTCCCGGTTACGAGGCCGACGATTTCGTGGCCGGGGACGAGCGGCCGCTTCGGGTTGGGAAGGTCCCCGTCGATGACGTGCAGGTCGGTCCGACAGACGGCGCAGGCCCGGACCTGCAGGAGCACCTGCCCCGGACCGGGTCGCGGGGACGGCAGGTCGGCCGGCCGGAGCGGCCGGCCCGGGGCGTCCAGGAGCATGGCGCGCATGACGGCACAACGATACCCCGATGGCACCCGGCTTGCAGCCTCCATCAGGGGGGGATCCGATGATCACGATCCGGAAGGTCCTCTGTCCGAGCGATTTCTCCGAATTCTCCGGCCGGGCGCTCCTGTACGGCTCGGCCCTGTCGAAGTGGTACGGCGCCTCGCTCTACCTGCTTCACGTCGTCCCGGTCATCACCCGGCCGCCCGCCAAGCTGCCGGGCTTCGCCGTCCACCCGTTCGGGCCCGAGGAGCGCCGCACGCTGCAGTCGGAGCTGGCCGCCTGCGCTTCTCCAGCGATGAGCGCCGGGGTCGCGGTGGAGACCGCCGTCGTGCGGGGAGACCCGGTCGCGGAGATCCTGAAAGCGGCTGCGACGCTGCCGGCCGACCTCCTGGTGATCGGGACCCACGGCCGGGGCGGCTTCGAGCATCTCGTTCTCGGTTCGGTCACCGAAAAGGTGCTGCGAAAGGCGGTCTGCCCCGTGCTGGCGGTGCCGCCGCAGGCGGGACCCCCGAAGGCGGAGGAGCCGCTCCTGTTCCGGCACATCCTCTGTCCGGTCGATTTCTCCGAGGCTTCGGTGCGCGCGGTCGAGCAGGCCTTCTCCCTGGCGGAGGAAACCGACGCCCGGATCACCCTGATGCATGCGGTGGAGGGGTACCAGGAGACCGAGGAGGGAACACCGGTTCACCTGAGGGACGGCGTCCTCCAGTACCGCGACTATCTCCGCGACAAGGCCCGCGACCTGCTCCTGGGTCTCGTCCCGGCGAATGCCACCTCCTTCTGCCGGCCCGCGATCGAGGTCGTGGCCGGGCGGGCCTGGCGCGAGATCCTGAGGCTGTGCGCCGAGCGCGGCGCCGACCTCATTGTCATGGGAGTGTACGGGCGCGGGCCGATCGACCGGATGCTGTTCGGCTCGACGACCCACCAGGTGGTCCGTCAGGCTCCGTGCCCGGTGCTGACCATCCGTTCGACCGCCTGAAACGCATCATTTCGATCACGACGAGGGGGGCCGTGATGAACGACGACCGATACGCCGGGATCCGCGCCGCGGTGGAGGCGGGGGACGCGACGCGGGCGCGGGCCGCGGCACGCGAGGCCGTGGCCGGCGGAGCCGATCCGCTGGACGTCCTGCAGGAAGGATTCACCCGCAGCCTGCGCTGCGTCGGGGATCTGTGGGAGCAGGGGGAGATCTTCCTTCCCGAGATGATGCTGTCGGCCGAGGCGGTGCGGGCGGCGATCGAGGAGCTGAAGCCGCACCTCGCCGCGGCCCGCCGTCAGGGTGCGCCCCGCCCCACCTGCATCCTTGGGACCGTCCGCGGCGACATCCACGACATCGGCAAGAACATCGTCGGCACGCTCCTGTCGTCCCACGGCTTCCCCGTGGTCGATCTGGGGACCGACGTCCCGGTGGAGCGGTTCGTCGGCGCCGTGCGGGAGACGGGCGCCCGGCTCGTGGGGCTCTCGGCCCTCCTGACGAGCACCATGCCGGGGATGGTGTCCGTGGTGGAGGCCCTCGGGGCCGCCGGGCTGAGGGATCGCGTCCGGGTGGCGGTCGGAGGGGCGCCGGTGACCGAGGCGTATGCCCGCGAAATCGGGGCCGACGGGTTCGCCGCCGACGGGATGTCGGCGCTGCGCCTGTTCGAATGGCTCGAGACGCAGGACCCCGGCGTCCTGGAGCAGCGACGAGGCGCCACCCCGGAGCCAGGCGCCGTCTCGAGCCGGCCCGCGTCCGGGGACGCGCGCCCGCGGGAGGTGCGTCATGTTCCTTGAGCCGTTGAGCAGGGAGGAGCAGGCGGCGGTCCACGGGACGGCGATCCGGATCCTCGAGGAGGTCGGTCTGGCGCTGCCGGCCGGCGCGGCGGTGACGCGGCGTCTCGCGGCGCGCGGGCTCGATGCCGGCCCCGGGGGGAGGCTGCGGCTGCCCCGCGC
>JBOGOE010000319.1:0-2778 GCA_050747445.1 Candidatus Polarisedimenticolia bacterium
TCGGAACTGAAGCCGGTGTTGCGCGAACGGGATTTTGCCGGGTTCGATCTGGATCGTGCCTTCGCGACGGTTGCCGGGGTGGCGTCCGCGCTGGCTTGAGGAGGCTATGGTCGCCGGGAACGGTTTCGTCCATCTCCAGGTGCGGTCGCACTACAGCCTGATGCGCGGGGCGGCGGGGCTGGAGGCGTTGTGCGGCGCCGCCGCGGCGCGCGGGATGCGGGCGCTGGCGGTCACCGACGTCGACGGCCTGTACGGGGCGGTCCGCTTCTGGGAGATCGCCCGCGACCACGGGTTGCAGCCGATCCTGGGGGCCGAGGTGACCGCCCCGGAGGCGCGGCGGCTGCGGGCGGGGGAGCGGGCGACGCTCCTGGTCCGGACTCCCGAGGGGTACGCCAACCTGTGCCGCATCCTGACGCGGCGGCACCTGGAGGTCGGCTTCTCCCTCATGGAGGCGCTGCGCGCGCACGCCGCCGGTCTCGTCGTCCTGTCGCCGTCGCTCGCCGTGCTGCAGGCGGCGCGCGAGACGCTGCCGGCGGAGGACGTCCGTCTCGCGCTCGGGTCGTCGGCCGCCCCCTCGGGCGGGGAGGGGATGCTGCAGCGGCTGCAGGGGGCGCGCCGGCTGGGGGCGGCGCCCGTGGCGGTCAACGACGTGCATTTCGTCGACGGGCGCGATTACGAGCTGCACCGGCTGCTGCGGGCCATCGCCCTCAACACGACGCGCGACCGGGTGCCGCCCGAGGAGCTGGCACCGCCGCAGGCCTGGCTGAAGACGCCGGAGGAGATGGAGCGCGCCTACCCCCACTGCCCGGAGGCGATCCGGGAGACGGCGCGTGTGGCGGAGCGGTGCGCGCTGCCGGGGCCGCCGTGGGGGAGCCTGGTCTTCCCGCGTTTCGCGGAGTTCGCCGCGGGCGCGGGCCGCGAGGCCGGGGTGGCGGGCGGCGCGGATGCCTTCGCCCTGCTGCAGACCCGCTGCGAGGAGGGGGCGCGGCGGCGCTACGGCGCGGTGACGCTTCAGGTGAGGGCGCGGCTCGATCACGAGCTGGCGATCGTGCGCGACAAGGGGTTCGCCGACTGCTTCCTGGTGGTGCAGGAGATCGTGAAGCGGTCGCCGCGCACCTGCGGGCGCGGGTCGGCGGCCGCCTCCATCATCTCCTACTGCCTTGGGATCACGCACGTCGAGCCGATCCGCCACGACCTGTACTTCGAGCGCTTCCTCAACCGGGGGCGGGTCGATCCGCCCGACATCGACGTCGATTTCTGCTGGGACGAGCGGGACGGGGTCCTCGACTGGGTGTTCCGGGCGTTCGGCGAGGAGCGCACCGCGATGATCGCCAATCACGTCACCTTCCGGGCGCGCGCCGCGGTGCGCGAGATCGCCAAGGTGCACGGTCTGCCGGACGCCGAGATCGGCCGGGTGGCCGACGGGTTGGTTCATTCCTGGAACGGCACCTCCCTGGAGACGGCGCTCGATCATCCGGCGTTCCGCGACCCCGACCTCGATCCGCGGCGCGGCGGGGCGCTGGCGCGGCCGCCGTGGCCGGAGATCCTCGCCGCCGCGGCGCGGCTCGAGGGGTTCCCGCGGCATCTGTCGGTCCACTGCGGCGGGGTGGTGATCGTCCCCGACGAGGTGGGGCGTTACGTGCCGGTCGAGCGGGCGGCGAAGGGGGTGCGGGTCATCCAGTGGGAGAAGGACCAGGCGGAGGAGGCGGGGCTGGTCAAGATCGACCTGCTCGGCAACCGGTCCCTCTCCGTCATCCGCGACGCCTGCGCCGCGGTCGCCGCGCACGGCGGGCCGCGTCTGGAGTACGGCGCCTTCGATCCGCTCGACGACCCGCGCACCCTCGAGTTGCTGCGCGACGGGAAGACCATGGGGGTGTTCTACGTGGAGTCCCCCGCGATGCGCCAGTTGCAGGAGAAGACCCGGCGCGGCGACTTCGAGCACCTGGTGATCCACTCGTCGATGATCCGGCCGGCCGCCAACGAGTACATCCGCGAGTACATCCGGCGGCTGCGCGGCGGGGCGTGGGCGCCGCTCCATCCGATCCTCGAGGAGACCCTGAAGGAGACCTGCGGGATCATGTGCTACCAGGAGGACGTGGCGCGCATCGCCATCCGGATGGCCGGTTTCGACGACGCCGAGGCCGACGGGCTGCGCAAGGTCCTGTCGAAGAAGTGGGCCGGCCGGAAGGTCGAGGACTACCGCCGGCGTTTCGTGCGCGGGGCGGAGACGCGCGGCATCGCGCCGCCGATCGTCGAGGCGGTCTGGCGGATGATCCTGTCGTTCTCCGGTTACTCCTTCTGCAAGCCGCATTCGGCGTCGTACGCCCTGGTCTCCTTCATGTCGTGCTACCTGAAAGCGCATCATCCCGCCGAGTTCATGGCGGGGGTCATCAGCAACGGCGGCGGCTACTACTCGACCTTCGCGTACGTCTCCGAGTGCCGGCGGATGGGGCTGGGCGTGCTGCCGCCCGACGTCAACGACAGCGACGCCGCCTGGACCGGGCGCGACCGGGCGGTGCGCGCCGGGTTGATGCAGATCCAGGGACTCAAGAAAGAAGCGCGGGAGGCGGTGGTCGCCGAGCGGCGGCGCGGCGGGCCGTTCGCGTCGTTCGACGATTTCCTGCGGCGGGTGCCGATCGATCCCTCCGACGCGCGCCTGCTGGTGCGCGCCGGCGCCTTCGACCGGGTCGGGTTCGGCGCGGGGGACGGGGGCGGGGGCGTCACCGGCCGGGCCGCGGACGGGAGCGCGGGCGCCTCCGGGGCCGCGCCGTCCGGCGG
>JBOGOE010000320.1:0-3859 GCA_050747445.1 Candidatus Polarisedimenticolia bacterium
CCCGCGGGCGCCGCTCCTCCGCCGCGCGCTCCTCCGCCGCGGCGCTCCGCTCGCGCACGATCTCCGCCATGATGCTGACGGCGATCTCCGCCGGGGTCTCCGCGCCGATCGGCAGACCGATGGGGGCGTGCAGCCGCTCCAGGATCGCCGCGGGGACCCCCTGTTCCAGGGCGCGCGACCGGAGCGTCGCCGCCTTCCGGCGGCTGCCGATCAACCCGACGTAGGCCGGGACGCCCCCCGCCACGTGCCGCAGCACCGCCAGATCGGTCCGGTGGCAGCGGGTCAGGATGGCGACGCAGCTCGCGGGCCGCACCGCCGGCATCCCCTCCATGTAGTCGTGACCGACGAGGATGAGGCGCGTCCCCTCGGGGAAGCGCGCCGCCTCGAGCCACGCGGGCCGATCGTCCGCCACGGTCGTCTCGAACCCCAGACGCGCCGCCAGGTGGACCACCTCCCGGCCGACGTGCCCGGCGCCGAAGACGAACAGAACGGCAGGGGGCGCGGCCACCTCGAACAGGACGCGCGCCGAGCCGCCGCACACCATCCCGAGCGCTCCCTCGCCGGTCTCCTTGAACCGGTATTCCTTTTCGAAGCCGCGGCCGGCCCGGATCGCCGCGCGCGCGTCCTCGATGACCATCGCCTCGAAGGCGCCGCCGCCGATGCTGAAACGCGCCGTCCCGTCGTCCACCACGATCATCTTGGTGCCGCTGCGGCGGGGCGTCGAGCCCTGGCTGCGGACCAGGGTGGCGACCGCCACGGCCCGGCCGGACCGCAGCAGACGCGCGATCTCCTCGTACAGCTCGAGGCTCATCGCCCGCCGCCCCCGGCGAACGCCGCCGCATTGGCCGACCACCAGCGGGTCCAGGTCTGCGTCCGCGGACCGAAGCTCTGACCGGTGACCTGGAGGAGCGTCGCGTGCGCCGCCTCCCGCTCCTCCGGGGCGCCTCCGCCGAGCCGGGCGATCAGGAACTCGACCGTGGCGGCGTCGCGGTAGCGATGCATCTGACGGATGGCGTTGACGCGGATCTCGACGGCGGGATCGGACCCGGCGATCCGGCGCAGCAGGTCGGCGACCGCCGGCTCATCGCGGATCTCCAGGGCCGACAGCAGATCGCTGCGCACCGCGGCCAGCGGGTGTCCGGCGACGGACGCCAGCGCCTCCAGGGCCGCCGCATCCTTGATGCGCGCCAGCGCCTCGACCGCCGCCCGCACAACCTCCACGCTCTCGTGCCGGAGCGACCGGGTCAGCAGCGGCACCGCCTCCGGGTCCTTCAGGGCGCCGAGGGCGTACAGGGTGCCGACCAGGATCTCCGGCGTCTGGCGCTCCGCCCCCTCGAGAAGCACCGCGGCGGCTTCCTGATCGCCCCCCTCCACCGCAATGAGGTGGGCCACCATGATGCGGCTGTCGGTTTCCTCGGACTGGGGCTTCATGCGAATCGGATTCCAGGGAATCAGGGCCCGCTGGTCCTCCCGCAGCAGGCTGCGGAGACCGGCGCGCGCCCCGGGCTGCTGGAAGCGCGCGAGATAGAGGATCGACTGCACCCGGCCGGCCCCCTGCAGCGTGCGCGCCCCCCGCAGGAAGACCTCGTGATCCCCCGTCTCGAAAATCCGGGTGATCTTCGCCTGGGCGTCCTGGCGGATCTCCGGATCGGGGCTCTCCAGCTGGGAGAAGAGATCCCGGGCGTCGTGGGCGGGGGCGCACGCCGCCAGCCAGAGGAGGGCGGGCAGCATCGCCCGCAGGCGGTGACGTCGGCCGATCATTTGCTCTCTTTGTCGTGGACCGTCAGGAGACCGATGATGGCGTACTCTCTGGTCCCGGCCGGCGTGCGGATGGTGACCTCCTCCCCCACCCGGTGTCCGGCCAGGGCCTTGCCGATCGGCGAGGTCACCGAGACGAACCCCTTGGAGAAGTCGGCCAGGTCGGGGATCACCAGCTCGTAGGTGACCGTGCGATCCCCGCCGGCGTCCCGCAGGGTGACGACCGAGCCGAGGGCCACCCGGTCCCTGGGCAGCGAGGCGAGATCGATCATCGCCAGCTCCTTGATCTGACGCTGCAGCTGGCCGATGCGGGCCTTGACGAAGCCCTGACGGTCGAGGGCGGAATGGTACTCGGCGTTCTCCCGGAGGTCCCCCATCTGGAGCGCCCGCTGGATCTCCTTTGGCAGCTCGACGCGGTACTCCTTCTCGAGCGCCTTCAGCTCCTTCTCGAGTTTGTCGCGCGCTTCGCCGAGCATCGAGTGAACCCCGTGGGGAAAGCGGCCCGTGGTGCGAAAAACGACTCTACCACAGGGTGGCAAAACGGCGGCTCGGAGAAGGCGGGCGGGGGACCTTTCGGTCCCCCTGGCTTGGGTTGGGATTTGTGGAAGGAATTGGGAATCAGGCAACCGTTAGCATATGCACTAGTACTTTACTGCATTATCATTTTCACGCTAGTGAATATGCAAACATTCTGCGACAAATGTACGCCTGTCCGCCCGGCTGTCAAGGACCGGCTGATGGCGACTCGAAGAAATTCTCCCCGTTACAGATCCGTAAGCCGGTCGTGGCCGTCGGCCGGGCCGCGACCGGCTTTATTGACAGCCCCTTGGGGACGGGCTATCATCCGGCTCCATTTCGCCGACCCGAGGCGACCTCGCAAAGAAAGGGACCTCCCCGGTGTCGCAACGGATCGATCGCAAGTTCATCGTCGCGGTTTCGATGCTCCTGGCGGGGCTCGCGGTCCTGTTCGGGGTCGGCTTGCGCGGCTCGCTGGTCTACTACCTGACGGTTTCCGAGTTCCTCGACCCCGCCCGCAGGACCGACCTCGGCGACCATTTCCGCGTCAACGGCAACGTCGTTCCCGGGTCGATCGTGCAGCCGGCGAGCGGTCTCGGCGCCCGTTTCATGATGACCGACGGCCGCAGCAGCCTGCCCGTCGTCTACGCGAAGGAGACCCCCGACACCTTCGTGGACGGCTCGGAGGTGGTCGTGGAGGGGTCCCTCCAGCCCGACGGGTCGTTCGCCGCCACCATGCTGCTCGCCAAGTGTCCCTCGAAGTACGAGGCGGAAAACCGCGAACCGGGGACCTACCGCAAACCGGCGGCGCCGGAGACCGCGGTCCCCTCCCCGTCGTCGCGCTAGGAGCCGCTGCGGGCCGATGGCCGATTTCGGGACCACCTGCCTGTTTCTCGCCCTCGTGGCCGCCGGCTGGTCCGTCGTCGCTTCCTACAACGGCTGGCGTTCCGCTTCCGGCCCGCTGATCCTGAGCGCCGAGCGCGCCCTGTACGCCGCGGCGGCGCTGGTCGCGCTCGCCGTCATCGCCCTCGAGGTCCTGATCTTCACCGACCGCTTCGATCTGGAGTACGTCGCCTCGTACTCCAACCGGGCGCTGCCGGCCCCCTACAAGATCGCGGCGCTGTGGGCCGGTCAGTCGGGCTCGATCCTCTTCTGGCTTCTGATCCTGTGCCTCTACGCGGCGGTGGTGCTGTTCCTCAACCGCCGCAGCAACCGGCCGCTCATGCCGCTGGTCGTGACCACCCTGGCCTCGGTGGCGACCTTCTTCCTGGTCCTGGTCAACTTCATGGCCCGCCCGTTCGTCCGCCTGGCGTTCCTGCCGATCGACGGCAACGGGATGAATCCGCAGCTGCAGAACCCGTTCATGGCGATCCATCCGCCCTGCCTGTATCTGGGGTACGTGGGGCTGACCGTGCCGTTCGCATTCGCGCTCGCGGCGCTGGCCACCGGACGTCTGGGCGACCTCTGGTTCCGCACCACCCGCCGCTTCACCATCTTCGCCTGGTTCTTCCTGGGGACCGGGATCCTGCTGGGCGGCTGGTGGGCCTACGTCGAGCTGGGCTGGGGTGGGTACTGGGCCTGGGTC
>JBOGOE010000321.1:0-6746 GCA_050747445.1 Candidatus Polarisedimenticolia bacterium
GTATTTGCCCGGGTCCTTCAGGAACAGCTCCCGGTTCTCCGGCCGGGCGAAGCGATAGGTGGCGCCTTCGTGCGCGGCGGTGATCGCCGGATCCCCCTTGGCGGGGCGGCCGTCGGTGAAGAAAGCCACCGGGTCGTAACCCTGGAGCGCCAGGCCGTCCTTGTCGGTTTTGACCCGGGGGGCCGCGGTCGAAAGTCCGGCCGACAGGAGAAGAAGCGGCAGCAGCACGGCGGTCACGGTCGAGATTCTGGGCATGCGTCCTCCTCGGCGGGCGCGCGGGGCGCCCGCGGACATCTTCTTTGATGCGGGCGGGCGCGAAACGACTCGGCCGGTGCAGGTTCCGCCTATACTTCGCGGATGGACCTGCTGGCGCTGCTCGTCGATCTGGTCGTGCACCTCGACCGCCATCTGAACGGCCTGATCGCGAATTACGGCGTCTGGACCTACGCCATCCTGTTCGCCGTCATCTTCTGCGAGACCGGGCTGGTGATCACCCCCTTCCTCCCGGGGGACTCCCTCCTGTTCGCCGTGGGGGCCCTGGCGGCGGCGGGACCGCCGCTCGAGTGGCACTGGCTGTTCCTGCTCCTGTCGGTGGCGGCGATCGCCGGGGACACGGTCAACTACTGGATCGGCGCCCGGACCGGGCCGCACGTGTTCACCGACCGGGTGCGCTGGCTCAAACGCGAGCACCTGCTCAGGACCCGGGAGTTCTACGAGCGGCACGGCGGCAAGACGATCCTCCTGGCCCGCTTCGTGCCGTTCCTCCGCACCTTCGCGCCGTTCGTCGCCGGGATCGGCACCATGTCGTACCGGCGGTTCCTGGCCTATAACGTCATCGGCGGAGTCGCCTGGATCGGGCTGTTCGTCGGCGCCGGCTACCTGGTGGGGAACATCCCCGTCGTGAAGGACAACTTCTCCTTCGTGGTCCTCGGCATCATCCTCCTCTCCCTGATGCCGATCCTGTTCGAGGTCGTCCGGGCACGGCGGTTGCGGGCGGCCACCCCGGCCGGTCCCCGCACTTAGACCGCTTTTCGCGCCACGATGTATCATCGGTCCCCGGTCATGGGCATCGCGATCCGCTGCCGCAACCTCCGCAAGACCTATCCCGGCAAGCCGCCCGTGGAGGCGGTGTGCGGGCTCGATCTGGAGGTCCGCGCCGGCGAATGCTTCGGTCTGCTCGGACCGAACGGGGCCGGCAAGACGACCACGGTCGAAATCCTGGAGGGGATCCTCGACGCGACCGGCGGCGAGGTGGAGGTTCTCGGGCTGCGCTGGGGGCGGGACGACGCGGCGCTCCGGGAGCGGATCGGCGTGTCGCTCCAGGAGACCCGGCTCGCCGACAAGCTGACCGTCGAGGAGACCCTGGAGCTGTTCGCCTCCTTCTATCGCGACGGGCGCCCGGCGGAGCGGATCATGGGGGAGGTCGGTCTGACCGAGAAGCGGCGTTCCTGGGTGGTCAAGCTGTCGGGCGGCCAGAAGCAGCGTCTGGCGGTGGCCTGCGCCCTGGCGGCCGACCCCGACCTGCTGTTCATGGACGAGCCGACGACCGGTCTCGACCCGCAGTCGCGCCGGCAGGTCTGGGACATCGTGAGGGAGCTGCGCCGGCGCGGGCGGACGATCCTCCTGACGACCCACTACATAGACGAGGCCGAGAAGCTGTGCGACCGCGTGGCGGTGGTTGACCACGGGCGGGTGATCGCGCTGGGAACGCCGGCCGAGCTGATCGCCGGCCTGCGCGGCGAGCACGTCGTCGAGTTCGCCCTGGACGGCAACGGGGCGGCGGACACGGCGGCGGGCGGCGCCCCCGCGCGGACCCTCGATCCCCGATCGCTTCTGACCCTCCCGTCGGTCACGGCGGCGCGCGCCGAGGCTTCCGGCTTCCTGATGACCGTCGGCGAGGCGCACCTCGCCATCCCGGCCCTCCTGGACCGGTTGGGGCGCGAGGGGCACGTCCTGTCGCGCCTGACCACGCGGCACGCCAGCCTGGAGGATGTCTTCGTCTCCCTCACCGGCCGGCACCTGCGCGAGGAGTAGGGGACGATGCGCCGCCGCCACCACCCGTTCCTGCTGCTGGTCCTGGCCCGGCTGCGCGAGCTGATGCGCGAGCCGGAGGTGGTCTTCTGGATCTTCATCTTCCCGATCCTGCTGGCGGTCGGTCTGGGGATGGCCTTCCGCAACAAGCCGCCCGACGAGATCGCCGTGGCGATCGTCGATGGGCCCGGGGCGGCGGCGACCGCCGCGACCCTCCCGGCGTCCGGCGGCTTCGCGACGACCATCTTGGACGAAGCCGAAGCGGCGCGGCGTCTGCGTCTGGGGAAGGTGGCGATCGTCGTCGTGCCGGGCGCCTCGTACGAGTACCGCTTCGACCCCACCCGCCCCGACGGCGCCCTGGCGCGCCAGAGGGTGCACGATGCCCTGCAGCGGGGCGCCGGACGCACCGATCCGGTCGGGGTCCGCGAGACGCCAATCTCCGAGCCGGGGGCCCGCTACATCGACTTCCTGATCCCGGGCCTTCTGGGGATGAACATCATGAGCGGCGGGATGTGGGGGGTCGGCTTCGCGATCGTGGACATGCGCTCGCGCAAGCTCCTGAAGCGGCTGATCGCGACGCCGATGCGCCGCAGCGACTTCCTCGGCTCGATCATGACCAGCCGCGTCCTCCTGGTGCTGATGGAGCTGGCCCTCATGCTGTTCTTCGGCTGGCTGGTGTTCGACATGGTCATCCGGGGATCGCTCTGGAGCATCGTGCTGCTGGCGCTGCTCGGCGCGTTCGTCTTCTCCGGCATCGGCCTCCTGGTCGCCTGCCGCACCGCCCGGATCGAGACCGCCTCGGGTCTGATGAACCTGGTGATGCTCCCGATGTTCGTCTTCTCCGGCATCTTCTTCTCCGCCGACCGGTTCCCCGCCGTCATCCAGCCGTTCGTGAAGGCGCTGCCGCTGACCGCCCTCAACGACGCCCTGCGGGCCTCGATCCTGGAGGGGGCCGATCTCCCATCGCAGGTGGCCCGCATCGGCGTCCTGCTCGGGTGGGGGATCGCGTCGTTCGTCGTGGGGCTCCGGGTCTTCCGCTGGAACTGAGGGGCGCCGCACCGGCCGGCCCGCGATCGGGGCCCCGCCCGGCGCGCCCCGGGCCGGCTCCGCCTAAGCCGGTCCCTCGATGTCGCTCTTCAGCTTGCCGGGACGGGCGGTCTCCAGCTCCTTCCAGATCAGGACCCCGTGGGTCTCCTTCAATAGCAGCGACCCGACGACGAAGGTGAGACCGGCGACGGCGATCGGATAGTAGAGACCGGCGCCGATGTCGCCGGTCCGGGCGACGACCGACAGGCCGATGAGCGGCAGCAGCCCGCCGAACACCCCGTTGCCGATGTGATACGGCAGCGACAGCGCCGTGTAGCGGATCCGGGCGGGGAACGCCTCGACGAGAAAGGCGGCGATCGGACCGTACGTCATGGTCACCAGCAGGACCTGGGCGAACACCAGCAGTATCAGCGCGCGGGCCGCCGGGTCGGCGATCAGGGGACCGAAGCCGTTGTACGGGAGCACCTCGGGGGCCGGCCGCAGCGTCCCGCCGGCCGCCGGGGTCAGCGGCGTCAGGACGATCGCACCGGTCACCGGGTTCCGCTGCGACGCGGCGCTCACTACGTTCGAGCCGGCCGCCTCCTGCATCGCCCGGTAGATCGGGACGTAGGACAGGGCGGCCAGGAGGCACCCCGCCATCATGATCCGCTTCCGCCCGATCCGGTCCGACAGGGCCCCGAACAGGACGAAGAACGGCATCCCCAGAACCAGCGCGGTGGCGACGATGTAGTTGGCCGAGGTGGCGTTCACCTTGAGGATCGCCTGCAGGTGGAACAGGGCATAGAACTGCCCGGTGTACCAGACCACCCCCTGGCCGGCGGTCGCCCCGAACAGCGACACCAGGACCCGTTTCAGGTTGTCCCAGCGCGCGAACGCCTCCGCCAGCGGCCGGGCCGAGGTCATCCCCGCCCCCTTGATGAACTGGAAGATCGGCGACTCCTTCATCCGCAGCCGGATGTACAGCGACACCCCGACCAGGAAGATCGACATGATGAAAGGGATGCGCCAGCCCCACGCCCCGAACGCCTCCTTCGACATCATGTTCTGCACGGCCAGGATGACCGCCAGCGACACGAACAGCCCGAGGGTCGCGGTGATCTGGATGAAGGAGGTGTAGAAGCCGCGCCGGTGGTCCGGGACATGCTCGGCGACGTACACCGTGGCGCCGCCGTACTCGCCGCCCAGCGCAAGCCCCTGCAGGATCCGGATCAGCAGCAGGATGACCGGCGCCGCCAGACCGATGCTGGCGTAGGTCGGGAGGAAACCGATGAGCGCCGTCGCGCCTCCCATGATCAGCAGGGTGACCAGGAAGGCGTATTTGCGCCCGACGAGATCCCCCATCCGGCCGAAGAACAGCGCCCCGAACGGCCGCACCAGGAACCCGACCGCAAAGGTCGAGAGATACGCGATGAGCGCCAGGGTGTCGTTCCCCTTCGGGTAGAACAGCGGGGAGATGACCGTCGCCAGGCTGCCGAAAATGTAGAAGTCGTACCACTCGATCATCGTGCCGACGGCCGAGGCGGCGATGACCTTCCAGATCCCGTCGCGGCTTCGACCGGCGGGGCGATCGTGTCGGGCGCTCAACGCGTCGCCGCGGTCATGCCGCCGTCGACGATCAGGGAGTGGCCGGTCAGGTACGAGGCGGCGTCCGAGCAGAGCCAGACTGCCGCGGCGGCGGCCTCCTCAGGGCGGCCGATGCGGCGCATGGCAATGTAGCCTTTGTACTGCTCCTCGGCGGCCGCACGCCCCTCCGGCGTGGCGCCTCCCACCGTCTCGAACACCCCCTCGAGCATCGGGGTCCGGAAGGCGCCGGGGACCAGGGCGTTCACGCGGATCCCCCGGGTGGCGTATTCCTGGGCGGCCGACTTGGTCAGCGCCAGGATGCCGGCTTTGGCGGCCGAATAGAGCGCGCCGCCGGCCGCGCCGCCGAGACCGTTCACCGAAGAGGTGTTGACGATTGCCCCGCCGGCCGGGGACTGCAGAAGCATCTGCCGGATCTCGTGCTTCATGCAGAGCCAGACGCTCTTGAGATTGCCGGCCATCGACCGGTCGTACTGCTCCTCGGTGAAATCGGCGGTTTCCGCCAGCGCCCCCTCGGCGGTGGCGGCATTGTTGAAGGCGGCGTCGAGCCGGCCCCACGCTCCGACCACCGCCCCGACGAGCCGCTCGACGTCGGCGGCGCGCGACACGTCGGCCTGCACGAAGCGTGCCTCGCCGCCCGCGTCGCGGATGGCGCGCTCGACCTCCCGCCCGCGCGCCTCGCCGCGCGCCGCGATCATCACGATCGCCCCCGCCTGCGCGAAGGCCAGCGCCGCCGCCCGGCCGATGCCCGAGCTCCCACCCGTCACCAGGACGATCCTGCCCTCCAGATTCTTCATCCGATCCTCATTCCGATGGAACCACGTCGATGATCGTCAGCTCCGGGCGCGCGCAGAACCTGACGCGCGGCGCCGGGCCCCCCTCCATGCCGATGCCGCGGTTGACGTACATCCAGGTATCGCGCTCCCGGTACAGCCCCGCCTCGTACCGCTTCCCGAAACGCGACAGCGTCAGGATCGCTCCGTAGAACGGCAGCGCCACCTGGCCGCCGTGCGTGTGCCCCGCGCCATACAGATCGACCTTCCGGTCCGCCGCCTCGTGGATCAGGTCGGGGTAGTGGTGGAGGAGGATTCTATAGCCATCGGGGGGCATTCCGGCCAGGGTCCGGTCCAGGGCGGATTCGTTCTCCACGGCGACCCCGGCGATCCAGATGGCGGCGCCGCGGACGTCGAGTCGGACCGCCTCCCCATCCAGCTCGCGCGCCCCGGTGCCGGCGAAGCGCTCCAGGTGCGGCGCCGTCCAGACGTCCCAGTTCCCCTTCACGACGAAGGTCGGCGCGATCCGGGCGATGCGTGTCAGGCACTCGCGGAAAACGGGTAGCCCGCCCGGCGAATTGATCGAGTCTCCCGCAAACAGCACCAGGTCCGGACGCTCGCCGGCGATCGCTTCGGGAAGACGGTTCTCCAGCCGCGGCCGCGGGTCGCTGTGCAGATCGGAGATGAGGGCGATGCGGAAGGGTTGCGACCCCGGCGCCAGCCGGGAGGTCGCGACGCGGACCCGGACCACCTCCAGCCGGAACGGCTCGACGAAGCGGCCGTACGCCATGCACAGGAGGCCGATGCCGGCGAGCGTCAGGATCGCGCGCTCCAGCAAACGGACCCCGGACGGCGACGGAGCGCCGGCGGCCGGACGCCGCCGCGCCAGCAGACGGCGGACGATGATGACGACGGCCAGGACGTCGATCGTCCCGACGGCACCCAGAAAGAGGAGCAGGCGGAAGGCTTCGTCGGCGCGCACAGGGCTACAAGAGAAAAAAACCCCTCAGGTCGCAACCTGAGGGGGGCCAGCGGACCCGTGGGTCCGACTGGGGATGGCTTGGGAGATATTCAGGAGGTCGAGCGCTCCCTGTCAAGAGCGGGCCGGGAGGCGTCTCGTGGTCATCGCCCCCGCCGCCGCAGTCCGCGTGGCAGCGAGGATCTGGAACCGCCCCCTTCCTCCGCGGGCGCGTGGCGGTCGAGGATCGACTGCATGCGGGCGTCGTGGCCCGCCCGCCCGGCTCCGCCTCCGGGCCGGCCGCCCCCTCCATGCCTGCCGTTCCCTCCGCCGTGCCGGCGGGCGCCACCGTGGCC
>JBOGOE010000322.1:0-19375 GCA_050747445.1 Candidatus Polarisedimenticolia bacterium
GTTCTCGGCCGAAGCGGGCTTCGAGATGCTCCGACGCGGCGATCTGGCCGGCGCGGAGCCGCACCTGCAGGCGGCGCTGGCCGCCGCGCCGCGGGACCGCCGGCTGCTGGAGGCGCTGGGGACGATCGGCGCCCGCACCGATCGCCCGGCGCTGGCCGAATCCCGCTTCCGCGCGGCCCTCGAGATCGATCCCCGCTCCATCGGCGCCCGGCTGGGACTGGCCGCCGTCTTCACCGACACCGGTCGTTACGACGCGGCGCTCGCCGAGATTGCCGAGGTCCGCCGCCTGGCTCCCGACCATCCCGCGACCCTGATGCAGGAGGCCCGGCTCCTGATCCGGCGTGGCCGCTCCGCCGAGGGGGAGGCGGCCGCCCGTCGAGCGCTCCAGGGGCAGGCCGGAAGCGCCGAGGCCCACTACCTCATCGGTCTGGCGCTCGAGCAGCGGGGCGCGCTCCGGGAGGCGTCCGAGGCCATGGAAAGGGCGCGCGCCATCGCCCCGGATCACCTCGGAGCGTTGAGCCACCTGGCCACCCTGGCGGCGCGCCTGGGGCTGCCCAGGGAGGCGGAGCGCTTCCGTCTGGCGCATCGGGCCGCCCTGGCGAAGCTCCGGGTGGAGGAGCGGGTTCGGGGGCCCCGTCTGCAGGCGGTGGAGGCGTTCAACAAGGAGGACTACGCGACCGCCCTCCGCGAGCTTCTGACGATCGCCCGGGAGGACCCCTCCGACCCCCAGGTCCATCTGCACCTGGGCTCGACCTATCTGGCGCTCGGACGACACGACGAGGCTTTGCGCTCCCTGCAGGAGAGCCTGCGTCTGGACCCGCATGGCGACCGCGCCCTGACCGAGCTGGGCCGGTGGTACGCGGTGGGCGGCCGGCTGCCGGAAGCCCGCCAGGCCCTGGAGCGCGCCATCGCCGCCAACCCGGAGTTCCCCGAGCCCCACTATCTCCTCGCGGGCGTACTGCGGGCGCAGGGGGACCTGGAGGGGTTCGGCCGGGAGATGCGCCGGTTCGAGGAGCTGCGGGCCCGGTCGCCGGATTCGGCGATGGAGATCGTCATCGGCGGGGGGGATCGGCGGTGAGCCGCCCGGCGCATCTCCTCCTGCCGGCGGTCCTGTGTCTCGCCGCCTGCGGCCGTGCGCCGGAGCCGGCGGGGGTTCCGGGGGACGGAGGGGCGGCGCCGGAGCCACCGGCGGCGGCGTCCGGCGGGCTCCCGGTCTTCGAGGATGCGACCCGGGCCTCGGGGCTCCAGTTCCGGCACGTCAACGGCGCCACGGGCCGGAAGTACATGCCCGAGACGCTCGGGGCCGGGACCTGCGTCTTCGACTTCGACGGGGACGGGCTCCAGGACGTCTATTTCGTGCAGAGCGGCCCTCTCCCCGGCTTCGACGGCGGCGGGCCGATCCGGTCGGCCCTGTTCCGGAACCTCGGAGCCGGCAGGTTCGCCGATGTGACCGGGCGCGCGGGTGTCGGCGGACCGGTGGGATGCTACGGTTTCGGATGCACGGCCGGCGACATCGACGGCGACGGTGATCGGGATCTCTTCGTCACCTGCTACGGCCCGGACGTCCTGTATCGCAACGAAGGGGACGGGAGATTCACCGACGTCACGGCCCGGGCCGGCGTGGGGAACCCCCTGTGGGGCACGAGCGCCGGTTTCGCCGACTACGACGGGGACGGGGACCTCGACCTGTACGTCGCCAACTACGTCGCGTTCGACCCCGCCACGGATCTGTACTGCGGCGAGAACCGGCCCGGCTGGCGGACCGTCTGTCATCCGCGCAACTTCGACAGCCAGCCGGACGCCCTGTATCGCAACCGCGGTGACGGCACCTTCGAGGACGTCACCCGCCGCGCCGGCATCGACGACGCCACGGGGAAGGGGCTGGGCGTGGTGTGGGGGGATCTCGACGCCGACGGCGACGAGGATCTGTACGTCGCCAACGACGACACCCCGAACTTTCTCTGGAGGAACCGGGGCGACGGGACCTTCGAGGAGGTCGGCGAGCTGGCCGGCGTGGCGCTGTCGGAGGACGGCCTGCCGCAGGCCGGCATGGGGACCGACCTGGCCGACTACGACGACGACGGCCGGCCGGATCTGTTCGTCACCAATCTCGCCGAGGAGACCAACGCGTTGTACCGCAACGAGGGGGGGCTGATGTTTTCCAACGCCACCTTCATCTCGGGTCTGGGCGCGCCGTCGATTCTCGACCTCGGCTTCGGGACCGTCTTCTTCGACGCCGACCACGACGGCGATCAGGATCTGTTCGTCGCCAACGGCCACATCATCGACAACATCGCGTTGTACAGCGACACGGTGACCTTCGAGCAGCCGGTCCGTCTGTACCGCAACCTCGGCGGCGGTCGATTCGACCTGCCGGCGCCGCCGTCCGGCAGCCCGCTCCGGCAGCCCCGGGTCGGCCGGGGAGCGGTGGCGTTCGACGCCGACGACGACGGGGATCTCGATCTCCTGATCACCGAGAACGACCGCCCGGCGGCGCTGCTGCGCAACACCGGAACGCCGGGCCGGCATTGGCTGCAGGTCCTGCTCGCGGGCGCGCCGCCCAACCGCGACGCGATCGGCGCGGTGGTGAGCCTCGAGGCGGGTGGCGTCCGCCGCACCCGTTTCTCCCGGACGGCGATGTCCTACCTGTCGCAGGGCGACCGGCGGCTGCACTTCGGTCTGAACGACGCGACGCGCGTGGAGCGGATCGTGGTCCGCTGGCCGGGGCGGCGGGGCTTCGTGGAGGAATGGCGCGACCTGCCGGTCGATCGGGCGCTCGTCCTGGAGCAGGGGAAGGGGCGGCGGCCGTGAGCGGCGGGGACCGGCCGCGGTTTCAGGGCAGGCGCGCGCTGACGGCGTGCGAACGATCGGAGAGACCGGCGCCGGTCAGCCCTTCGACCTGGTAGTAGTAGCGGCGGCCGGGGCGCATGCCCTCGTCGACGAAGACATAACCCGTGTCGGCCACGCCGTCCCCGGAAGCGGGCAGCGCGACGTCGTTGAGCCGCCGAAACGGGCCCGTGGGGGACTCGGCGCGGTAGACGTTCCAGCCGATCAACCCCTTCTCCGAGGCGGTGCTCCACTGCACCGTGATCGACCGGACGGCCGCCTCCACCGACAGGGCGGACAGGTCGAACGGGGCGTACGGATCGAGCGCGGCCCGCAGGTCGAAGCGGGCCGGCCCGCCGCCTTCGTTGCGCAGCAGGATCCAGATCTCGCGGACCGCGGCCCAGGGGACGGCGGTGCGGCCGGAACCATCGGGCCCGATCGTCAGGGGGACGAGAACCGGGGCGCCGTCCCCCTCCTCGAAGTGGATCAACAGGTCGGCCGCCGGCTCGCCTCCCTCGGCGCGGATGTCCACGTCGAGAGCCCCGCGCCGGCCATCGGCCGGCAGCCGGAAGGCGACGCTGCCGTACGGCAGGACGGGCTCGACGGGGCCGAGGGACAGCGGCAGATCGGGTCCGACCGCATGGAGCGGCGCCTCGGGAAGCGCCCCTCCCCAGGCGTAATGCCGGCCGTCGTCCCGCGCGCCGGTGAACAGATTCCAGACGGCGAACTCGCGCAGGGCCGGCGCCAGCGCGCCGCCCGAACGGCGCAGGACCGACTCGGTCGCCGCGATCGGATCGGACGCCGCGTCGATCATCTCCTGCCAGATCCCCCGCACCACGAGGGAATCGCCGGCACGCTCCGAAAGGAACAGCGGCCAGAGCAGCGCCCCCGGCAGGAGGTCGAGCCGGTCGTCCTCCAACCCGGCGCCGCCGCGGCCGAGACGCCCGCGCAGCGCCGCGGCGTGCGACGCGATCCCTCCCGTCCCCGCCACCTCGAGCCAGGCGGCCGTCCCCTCGGTCCACCAGACCGGCGCGCCGGGCTGCAGGAGGAGCAGCTGGGCGTGGACGGTCTGGTGCAGCACCACGTTCATGATCCGGTCGGCCTGGAGCGTGGCGTCGAGGACGATGAACACGGCCTCCCCGTCCGGCACCGCGTACCCCTCCAGCCCGGGACCCAGATCCGTGACGTACACATCCACCGGGGCGGGCGCGGCGGCGCCGGGCAGGCGGGGCGCCAGATACGACTGCGCCGCGGGGAGGGATTCGGCGATCCGATCGACCAGGTCGGGATGACCGTTGCCGTCGCGGTCGGCGCCCATCAGGCCGGACCCGCCCTGGGGCGCGTAACGCACCATGAATCGCGTGTCGCGGGACGCCAGCACGCGCTCGGCGGCGAGCGCGGGCCGCGAGGCCAGGTGCCGGACCGCTTCACGCAGCGCCGGCGGCGCCGCGGACCCGAGGCGAACGAGGGCCGAGGCGAGTGGCGTGCCGCAGGAGGCCGGGACCCGCTCCAGTCCGGCGACCGCCGCCAGTCGTTCCCCGATCCTGGCGGACGCCGGGGAGGGGAGACGTGCCGCTTCGCCGGCGATCACCGAGCGCAGATCGGGCTCGGCCGCCGCCGCGGACGCGATCAGGGGCAGCAGGAGCGGCAGGGTGACCCGGGCGATGCGCAAGGTCGATCCTCTCCTGAATCCGTGGCCGCGAATATAGGGCATAAGTGCTTGTCGGTCAAGGAAATTGCCGTGCCGCGAGGCTCGGTGACGCGGTGACGCGATGTACAATCCGCCCACGCGGGGGAAGGCCGATGCGGGCTTGGGGTCGGCGGGTTCTGGGCATCGCAGCCCTGGGCGGAATCCTGCCCGTCCTCGTGCTGGCGGAAGGGGCCGGCGTGGTGCGCGGCCGGGTGATCGACGAGGACGGCCGCCCGATGCCCGGTGTAAGCCTCCTGGTGGTCAACAGCGTCCTCGGGATCACCGGACGCGGCGCCGTCAGCGACGCCGCGGGCGCGTTCCAGATCGGGCCGCTGCCGGCCGGCGATGGGTATCTCGTCCAGGCCACCTTCCCGGGATACGCCGTGCTCACCCACCGCGGTGTCGCGGTGGCGGCGGGACAGGCGACCGTCGTCCGCCTGCAGCTGCAACCGATGACCGACTACCGGGAGCGGGTCGAAGTCCGGGCGCAGCCTCAGATCGTCCGGAGCGAGTCGGCGACCAACGAGACCCGGTTCACCTCGGAGTTCATCGACGCCCTGCCGATCCTCGGACGGAATTATCAGGACCTCCTCGCCCTGGCGCCGGGGGTCACCGACCCCGACGGCGACGGCAATCCCAACATCCACGGCTCCCGCGACGTCGACGTCAACACGCTGGTCGACGGGGTCTCCACCAGCGACCCCCTGACCGGCAAACGCGGGGCGGAGCTCAACATCGAATCGATCTCCGAGATCGAGATCAAGACCAGCGGCGCCAACGCCGAGTACGGACGGGCGCAGGGCGGGTTCGTCAACATCATCACCAAGTCCGGGGGCAACGAGGTCGCCGGCACCTTCAAGTTCTACTGGCGGGGATCGGCCCTCGACGGCGACGGGGCGGGGATCGACGACCCGCGGCTGCACGCCGGCGTGGGCGAGCGGGGGCTGCGGGACCTGTCGTTCGACGACTTCCTGCCGTTCCTGTCGCTGGAAGGGCCGATCGTCAGGGATCGGGCGTGGTACTTCATGGCCCACGAATACGTGCGGCTGGAGGAGCCGGTCAACGCCCTCAACACCGCCTTCGTGACCGGGGTGCGGGAGTTCCGGGAGTTCATCAAGCTGACCTGGCAGGCGGCCGCCGATCACCGGCTCGCCCTGTCGCTCAACTACGACCCGCAACGGCTGCTGAACCAGGGGCTCAACAGCTTCACGCGGACCGAGAGCGGCTTCACCATCGAGCGCGGCGGTCCCATCCTGACGCTGCGGCTGACCTCCGTGCTCAGCCCGCAGGTGGCGCTCGACACCTCCCTGTCCCACTTCGACGAACGACCGGAGCGTTTCCCGACCCGGCATCCCGACACCAACGGCAACGGGTTCCTGTTCACCGACTTCAACGGCAACGGCTTCATCGAGGCCCGCGAGCGGGATGCCGGCGAGGACTACGACGGCGACGGCGCGTTCGACGTGTTCGAGGATCGCTTCGCGCCGGCCGGCGTGTTGAACCAGGTGCCCGACGAGGATCGGGACGGGGACGGCCGGCTGACCCCGCCGCACGGCTGCGAAGGGCTCCTGCGGGAAGATCTCGACTGCGACGGGCGGCTCGATCGGATCGCCGAGGACCTGAACGGCAACGGCCGGATCGATCCGGAGCTCTTCGAGGACCTCGACGGGGACGGCCGTCTCGACCCGGGGACCGAGGATCGCGACGGCGACCAGCGGCTCGACGACACACCGTTCCCGCGCGGACCCTACCCCTACGGCGCCACGGTCCCGGTTCCGGGAGATCGCGACTACGTCCTCGACCAGCAGAGCGGCGTGATCAGCGGGCCGTTCTTCGAGGACTGGTCGGACCGGCGGCGCCGCTTCACCCTCCGGGAGGATCTGTCGATCTTCGTGCCGGACTACTGGGGGAGCCACGACCTCAAGTCCGGGTTCGTCTTCGAGCGGGAGGATTTCGCCCGCGACACCGCCGCCCGGAGCCTGGTCGCCCCCCTGATCCGGACCGGACGGCAGGGTCCCAGCACCGTGCGCGCCCTGATCCCCGCGGAGGCGGCGGTCGGCAACGGGGCGACGGGTGTCATCACCGGTTTCTATGTCCAGGACCATTACAAGCCGTTCCCGAACTTCAGCCTGGGGATCGGGGTGCGTTTCGACCGCGAGTTGATCGAGAGCTTCGGGTACACGCCGTTCGAGCCGGAGCTGCAGAGCGCCCTTTACGATCGACTGCTGAACCTCTCCGGGATCGAGCGGGGCCGCAACGACCTGATCGACGGAAACGCCGACGGCCTCAAGAGCCGCGGCATCGTCGAAGACCCCCTGTTGGTCGACACGGGTCCGGCGGCCGCAATGGCCGTCGCCGAGACCCTGGTGGCGCTGCGGCTGGCCGCCATCGGCCGGCTGACCCGGCACCACGTCGAGACCCGCTTCGCCTCGGATGACCTGGCGAACCTCTATCCGCAGATCGTCCGGGAGGGGGAGATCGATCCAGGCGCTCTCGCCGATCTCGGCATCGTGCCGCAGGAGCGCCAGCCGCTCGCGCTCACCAATCACAACCTGGCGCCCCGCCTGTCGCTATCGTGGGACCCGGGCGCCGACGGCCGGACGAAACTGTTCGCCACCTGGGGCCGCTACTACGACCGGCTGTTCCTGAACACGGTGACCGGGGAGGAGGGGCCCGACCTCGTCAGCCGTTACTACCTCCTGGACGAGTCCGGGGTGGGGGACGACGGCATGCCGAATCACGGGTTCGGCCGCATCCTTTCGAAGGCGCCCCCCTCGGCGACCCAGGTCAGCCGCGGTCTCGAAACGCCCTTCAGCGACGAGTTCACCACCGGCTTCGAGCGCGAGATCGCCCCCGAGGTGGCGGTCTCGCTCACCTTCATCGAGCGCACGTACCGGCGGCAGCTCCAGGACCTCGACGTCAATCACACGCTGCGTTCCGGCCCCGGCGGCGCGCCGCTCGACCTGCTCGGCGGGGTCGATCTGAACAGCGCTCTGGTGTCGCTGGCGACGGCGCGGATCCCGGACGGCCGCCCCGATCTCTACATCCACAATCACTTCTTCAACCAGGTGCTGCGGGTCGGGAACTTCAACGAGGCGCGCTATCGCGGTCTCGAGCTCGAGCTGATCAAACGACTGGCGCGGCGTTACGAGGTGCAGGCGTCCTATACCTACGCCCGCGCGCGGGGCGACGCCGAGAGCTTCCAGTCGAGGCTGGGGAACGACCCGTCGACCGTCGAGTCCGAGCCGGGGTACCTCGATTTCGATCAGCGCCACGCCGTCAAGGTCAACGCCATGTTCTTCCTGCCCCGCGACTGGCAGCTGGGGGCGGCGCTCACCTGGGGCTCCGGTCTCCCCTATTCGGTGGTGTCGCGCTTTTTCGCCTTCGACAACGTCGGTTACCAGCAGTTCCGCACGGTGTTCGGCCGCACCGAGAGGGTGCCCCCCTCGCCGGAGACGCCGGCCGGCGGCTGGCGCTTCGTCCCGGTGCGCCGCAACTCGCAGCGCAATCCCGCGGCCTACGACGTGAACCTGCGCGCCCGCAAGTCGTTCGTCCTGGGGGGATGCTCGGCCGCGGTGTTCCTCGAAGTCTTCAACCTGCTCAACACCGACGATCTGCGCGTGTTCACCTACGACGAAAACGTCCTGCCGCAGATCGCGGCGAGCGACGGGACGCCCCAGGGGCCGCTGCAGCTGGACGCGGTGCGCCGCTTCGGCCGGCGCTTCCAGATCGGCTTCCAGGTGGACTTCTGAGACGGGACGCCGGGGCGGGCCGCGTGGCGCTGATCCTGGCGGTGGCGACGACCTCCTGGGGTTCGATCCTGGCGCGTCTGTGCGTCTCGCACCCCCTGACCGTGTCGTTCCACCGGTTGCTGCTCGCGACCCTGCTCCTGCTGGCCACGGTGCCGCCGCGGCTGCCGCGCGGGACCGGCGGGAAGGCCCTGCGGGCGTCGATCGCCGCCGGCCTCCTCCTCGCGCTGCACTTCGCTTCCTGGATCGGGTCGCTGCGTTTCACGACCATCGCGGCGAGCACCCTGCTGGTGTCGACCCAGCCGCTGTTCTCGGCGCTCCTGTCGTGGCGTTTCCTGGGGGAGCCGCCGTCGCGCCGGGGGCTCGCCGGGATCCTCCTGGCGTTCGCCGGCGTGGCGCTGGTGGCCGGGTTCGACGGCCGGGCCGGGGCGGACCGGCTGAAGGGGGACGCCCTCGCGGTCCTGGGCGCGGTCTGCGCCGCGGCCTATCTCGTGGTGGGCCGTGCGGCGCGGGACGTCGCGCCGTTCCGTACCTATCTGGCCCTGGTCAACGGCGCCGGGGCCGTCGCCGCGGGACTCCTCGCGGTCCTGGCCGGCGTGCCGCTGCGGCCGGCGATCGCCGGGGACTGGCTCTGGCTCGCGCTCATGGCGGCGGGACCGCACGTCCTGGGTCACGGGGCGCTCAACTTCGCGGTGCGACGGCTGCCCGCCTGGATGGCGAACCTCCCGGTCCTGGGGGAGCCGGTCCTGGCCTCGCTGCTCGCCTACCGGATCTTCGCGGAGGTGCCTCCCGCCGGCGCCCTGCCGGGCGCCCTGCTGATCGCCGCCGGGGTGGTGCTGGCGGCGCGCGCGTCCGCTCCCCGCGCCACGCTATAATCCCGCCGCCTCCCGGGGGCCCCGTTGCCCGAGCTCACCACAGCGCTCCGCTACCTGAAGGGGATCGGTCCGGCGCGGGCCGACGCGCTGGCGGAGGCCGGTGTGCGCACCATCGAGGACCTCCTCTTCCACCTGCCGTTCCGTTACGAGGACCGCAGCCGGTTCCTGCCGATCGCCGCCCTCCTGCCGGGGGTCCGCGGCACGGTGCGGGGGCGCGTGACCGCCGCCTCGCTGCGTCGCACCCGGAGGCGCGGTCTGACCCTGTTCGAGGCGCTCGTGCAGGACGACAGCGGCGCGATCCCGGTGGTGTTCTTCAACCAGCCCTATCTCAAGACGCTGCTCCAGCCGGGACGGGAGGTCGTCCTCCACGGCGAGGCGCAGAGACCGCGCACCGGCCGGCGGCGCCTGGTGCTGACCGCGCCGCAGTACGAGGTCCTGGCCCGGGACGGGGACGAGGCGATCCACACCGGCCGGGTCGTCCCCATCTACCCAAGGCTCCCCGGTCTGTCGTCCCGATCGATCCGGCGACTGACGCACGCCATCCTCCGCGACCTGCCGGAGGACCTGGGCGACCCGCTGCCGGCGGGGATGACGCGGACACGCGGCTTTCCCTCCCGCCGCCACGCCCTGGAGCAGGTCCACTTCCCGCCGCCCGGGACCGACCCGGCCCGGCTCGCCGCCTTCGGGACGGCCGCCCACCGGCGGCTGATCTTCGAGGAGTTCTTCTTCCTCCAGCTCGGTTTCGCCCTGGCGCGGCGGCGCCTGGAGACCGAGCCCACCGAGCCGGGTCTGCGCGTGGACGACGCCATCCGCGCGCGCCTCCGCGCCGTGCTCCCGTTCCGGCTGACCGCCGCGCAGCGCCGGGTCCTGAAGGAGATCGCCGCGGACCTGATGTCGCCGCGCCCGATGAACCGGCTCCTGCAGGGGGACGTCGGCTGCGGCAAGACGATGGTGGCGCTCCTGGCCGCCCTGCTGGCGGTGGAGAACGGCCACCAGGCGGTCTGCATGGCGCCCACCGAAATCCTCGCCGAGCAGCACCACCGATCCTTCCGGCGCTTCCTCGAGGGGCGCGGCATCCCGGTGGCCCTGCTCACCGCCGGGGTGAAGGGAACGGCGCGCCGCCGGGTGCTGCACGGACTGCGGAGCGGGACGGTGCCGATCGCGGTCGGGACGCATGCCCTGATCGAGGACGATGTGGTGTTCCGCTCGCTGCGGCTGGCGATCGTCGACGAACAGCACCGTTTCGGGGTGGAGCAACGATCCCGGCTGCGGGCCAAGGGGCGGCGGACCGACGTCCTGGTGATGACCGCCACCCCGATCCCGCGCACCCTGGCGCTCACCGTGTACGGCGACCTCAGCCTGTCGGTCATCGACGAGCTGCCACCGGGGCGCCGCCCGGTCGCCACGATCCTGCGGGGCGAGGCGTCCCGCCCCGATCTGTACGCCTTCCTGCGGCGGAAGCTCGCCGAGGGACGGCAGGCCTACGTCGTCTACCCGGTCATCGAGGAGAGCGAGGCGGTGCCGATCAAGGCGGCCACGGCGATGGCGGCGCGGCTGCGCCGGGAGGTCTTCCCGGACCGGCGGGTCGGACTGCTGCACGGCCGCCTGCGGGCGGTGGAGCGCGACGCCGTCATGTCGGAATTCGCCGACGGGCGGGTCGACCTGCTGGTGGCGACCACCGTCGTCGAGGTCGGCATCGACGTCCCGAACGCCAGCGTCATGGTGATCGAACAGGCCGAGAGGTTCGGGTTGTCCCAGCTGCACCAGTTGCGGGGGCGGGTCGGCCGCGGCGCGCACGCGTCGTTCTGCATCCTCATGGCCGGGGCGGAGGGGACCGAGGAGAGCCGGCGGCGGCTTGAGGCGATGTGCGCCACCCACGACGGGTTCGAGATCGCCCGGCGCGACCTGGAGCTGCGCGGTCCGGGGGAATTTCTCGGCCGGCGCCAGTCGGGGATTCCGGATCTGCGCCTCGGGGATCTGCTGCGCGACCAGGAGCTGCTCGAGGAGGCGCGTCGCGAGGCGTTCGAGTGGGCCTCCCGGCTTCCCGCGACGCCGCAGCGCCCCGAGCTGGTGCGTCACATGGAACGCCGCTGGGGGGCGCGCCTCGGTCTCATCCAGGTCGGTTGATCCGCTCCAGGAACTCCAGGGTGCGGGCGGGCCGGGTGCCGATCCCGGCGTCGGCGTCGCGCCGCAGGCGCGCCAGATCGGCGGGGCGATCGATGTCGTACCAGGGGTGCAGGAGCGCCACCGTTCCCCCGGCCCGTTCGGCCCCGGCGCGGGTGTCGTCAAGCGCCCCGGGCCCGCCCCAGCCGACGCCGGCGAACATCCCCGGCAGCGGGCGCCGCGCGCCGATCAGGTAGTAGCCTCCGTCCTCCGCGGGGCCCAGGACCAGGTCGTGGCCGGCGAGCCTCTCGAGCGCCTCGCCGATCCGTCCGGGCGGCAGCGTCGGGCTGTCGGAACCGAGGATCACCGCGGGCCCCCGTCCCGGAACGAGCAGCCGTGACAACGTGTCGTCGAGACGCGCGCCGAGGTCCCCCGGCGCCTGCGGGAGCTCCTCGAAGCCGGCCACCGCCCGCGCGATCGGCGCCTCCGGGCCGTCCGTGGCGGGATGCCACGGCTCGCTCCAGGCGATCGCGGGACGGGCGCTCCAGCGGCGCGCCGCGGTCGCGACGAGCTCCAGGCTGTCGAGGAGGAGGGCGCGGTGCAGGTCCGCCGCCGCCGCGGCGCCCAAGGACGGGAGGAAACGGGTCTTGACGCTCCCCGCCACCGGGACGCGCGCGTACAGCACGAGAGAAGGCTGCCGGAGAGGGCTCCCGGGGATCACCCGCGGCCGGGATAGGTGACGGTCATCTCGACCGCCTGACCCGTCTCGACCGGCGTCTCCAGCGTCCGCTCTCCGAGAGTCTCGTGCCACACGCGGATCGTCCATCGCCCGGGGGGGACCTCGTCGAGCGCGAAGCGGCCGCCGGCATCGGTCACGGCATGGTAGGGATGGCCGGCGACCACGATCCAGGCCCCCATCCAGCCGTGGACGTCGCAGGCGACCCGCACCAGGTCCGGACGCTCGAAGGTGTGGGTCATCACCTTCTTGAACCTGGGCTGGGCCATGTTGATGGCCGGATTGTTCCGCGGGAAGGTGTGGATGTTGTGCAGGATGCCGTCGCTGTTCAGGATGTCGAGCGGCGCCCCCGCCGGCACCACCAGGACGTGCGGCACGAACCAGCAACCCCGCTGGTCGAGGACCGTCCGGGCGGCGCCGAAGGGCTTGCCGGCCGCGATCCCGTCGATCGACACGACGGCGTTGATGAGCCCGCCGCCGTCGCCGACGAGCAGCCCCTCCGCCACGTGGGCCGTCCTGCCGCACACCGCGTGATCCTTGGTGACGGCCACCGGCCGGGCCGGCGGCGCGGCACCCGCGTAGACCACGCGCCCCGCGATCCGTCCGCCGGCCGTCACCGGTCCCGGGACATAGGCCCCGGACGCGGGCGCCGCGGGCGACGTGGCGGGGCTCCCGGCAGGGGCGACCGGCGCCTCCGGCGGGGGAGCGGTTCCCTCGCCGCAGGCGGCCATCACGAGGGGCATCAGGATTGCCCCGGCGCGTGCCGGGAGGGGCCGCGGCCGCAGGCTAGGAGCCTGTCCGGGTATTGCGTCGGGCCGCGTTTGGAGCGCCGTGGCGCCGGATGCGAGGCGCCGCGACGACGCGATGGGGGTCCATCGCGGAGGAGCGGCAACGACGCAGACGGCGCCACCCCGCCCGAACCCGCAGGGCGCCGGGGGGTTGCGGGCGGCTGCCGCGTCGCTCATCGTCGACGATGGCAACCCATCGACTCCGCCTCGCTCCTTGCATCGGCCGCGCCAGCACCCGGCGCGCGGCCCAACAGAATACCCGGACCGGCTCCTGGGAACCTACGGCAGGATGACGAGGTCGGCCGGCGCGGCGGTCACCGCGACCGGCCGGCCCCGGTCCGACACCGCCAGCGTCTCGCCCGTCCCGACCCGCACGCTTCCCGCCCGCAGCGCCTCGAAGCGCACCTCGCACAGCAGCCCCCGACCGAGGGCCCCGCGCCGCCGCGAGGTCGTGCCCGCGCCGACCGTCACTTCCCCCGGCCGCGACGCGCCGTTGACCATGAAGACCACCTGGCCGCCGGACCGTCCCAGGAACTCCCCCGCCGCCGCCCCGGCGAATCGCAGCGCCGCGGGGTCGTAGAGGAGGACGAACGGCGCGTCCACGATCGGCACGGTGGCCTCGGCCCGCACCTCGATCCGGATCGTCTCACCGACCCGCGGCGCCGTTGCGGGACCCTGGATCGTCAGCATCAATCCGTCCAGCCCGGGCGTAGCCTCCTCCGGCGGCGGCCCGCCCGTCCCCCCCGATCCTCCCCCGGCGGCGGCCGGATTCCCCGTCCCGGCCCCGGCGGCTTCGGGAGGGGCGGCCCCGGCCGGGGTCGCCGGGGACCCCGGCAGCAGTCCCGGTCCCTCCGGCGGCGGGGCGGGCCCCCCGGGCCCGGTCGCCGGTTCGGCCGCCGCGCCTTCGGGCGCGACGGTTTCGGCAGGAGGCGGTTCGGCAACAGGTCCGGGGACCGGATGGGAGGCCGGATCGGGGGCCGGGTCGGCCGCCCCGGCGGAGTCCCGGGCGGCCCCGGGAGCGGACCGGACCGGGGGGTGCGACGCTGCGGCGGGAGCCGGAAGGCTCCGGCAGGAGGTCAGCGCGACGAACAGCAGGCAGACCACCGGAACCGGACGGCGGGACCCGGTCACGGCCGGTTCAGTCGCGGTACAGGAGCATCTGGTCACGGAAGCTTATCCCAGAGATGGCGTCACCCGAGTTGTCCGAGGCTGTCCCATTCTGCAACTGGGGCAACAAGGGTCCGAAGGTCGAGAAGGTCCGGGTCCGGAGGTGGAACCTCATGATGATGTCGCGCCCCGTCACCCCCTGGACTCCCGTCGTCATCCCCAGGTGGAACACGCCGACGACGAGGCGGCCGGGATCTGAAGCGAACGGTTCGGCGAGCAAGGTGACCGAATCGCCCTCCTGATTCAGGAGATTCCCCTGCTGCTCGCTGTCCGGCACGAACTCCAGGAGCGCCGGGTCGAAAACGACATGAAACGAAAATCCGGCGATGTCCGTGGCGGTCGTCGGGACGCCGATGACCGCTTCAAGGGCAAAGGTATCGCTGCCGACGATTGAACCGCAGCGCAAGGCGACGACGTCCCTCGCCGGCGGCGAATCGTCGCACCGCAGGACAGGGGAATCGGGGTCCTCGATCGCGCCGCCGCACGCGGCCGTCAGGAGGGCCGCCCCCAGCAGGGCCGCCGCCCGGAGGAGGCAGGAGCGGTTCACGGCGTCCCCACGCAGGCGGTCGCGTACGCCGACATGAACAGAAGGAAATCGCCGGGCCCGACGCAGCCGAGCGGAGGGTCGGGGGCCTGATCGAGGTTGGCCCTCGGGTCGGAACCCGTCTGGCCGGGGCAGGTCCCGTAGGCGCGGGCGAAGACGCCCAGATCGCGCCCGTCGATCCGGCCGGCCGAGAACCCCCGGGTGTCGAGGTCGGCGCGGGTGCAAAGCGCATCCGGCTCGCAGACGTCGCCGATCACGTTCCCGTCGGCGTCCTCCTGCCCCGCGTTCCAGATCGACGGGCAGTTGTCGCAAGCGGCGCCGCGCCAGTCGCCGTCGGGATTCGTGTCGGTGCACCCGGTGAACACCTCGAGCGGCACCGCGACCTTGAACGACGGCAGACCGGGGTCGTTGGTGGTGATGGCCAGCTCCGCCGGGTACCGCCCGGGTGGCAGGCCTCCGGCGGCGACCTGGAGCTCGAGCGTGACCGAGGCGCCGGGGGGGATCGAGCCGGACAGCGGCCCGGCGCTGAGGAACAGCGCCGCCGGCACCGTCTCCTCCGGTGCCGTGCCGAGGGCGACGGCAAAGGTCAGGTCGGTGAAACCGACGTTCGACAGACGCAGGGTCGCCAGGAGATCCTCGCCCTCGACGGCGCGCACCACGAGCGAGGAGGGGAGCAGCCGCGCGATCGGCCGCGGCAGGCCGCTGCCGGTGAGGGTCACGCGCGCCGTGGGGGTGTCGGGATCGTTGCTCTGGAAGGTGAGCGTGCCGGTGACCGGCCCGGCCTGCAGCGGCTGATAGGAGACCCCCAGGGTCTGCCACCCGCCGGGCAGCAGGTCGAGGGCGCTCGCACCGACGGTGAAATCGGAGCGATCGCTCCGGATCGAGGTGATCTGCAGCGGCTCGGCCCCGCGGTTCCGCACCTCCAGCGCGGTGTTGCGGCGCGATCCCGTGTACACCACGCCGAAGTCCACCCGCTCGCTGGCGGCCGGATAATGCAGGCGGACGGTGTGCAGGTTGGACACGCAGAACAGATTGACCTCCGGCGAGTTCTCGACCGTGACCTGGACGGTGCCGTCCACCGCCACGGTCTCCAGGCGCTGGCGCGCCACCTCGAAGCCGCCGGTCGCCGACCCGCAGGTGAACCCGCTGGCGCCGAGGGACCCGAGCAGCTCCCCTTCGAGCCGGACGGTCGCGGTCTCGTCGGCGCGCTCGTAGTTCCCCTGCACGGTGACTTCGAGCGTCCCTCCCCCTCCCGGCGCCAGGGCCAGCGGCAGGGCGTGCGACGTCGTGCTTGCCAGCCCGAACACCAGCCGGGACGAAACCAGGCTCACCATACGGTCGCCGATCGCCAGGTTGGGGGCGCCGATGACCGCCAGCGTGACCGGCAGGCGGACCGGCAGGGGCAGGGGGATGTTGGTGTCGACCCTGACCGAGCCCGACAGCGTCCGGGTGCCGAAGTCACCGGCGTCGATGGTGACCGTCAGATCGCGGAACCCGCCGGGTGGCACGGTCACCGGCCCCGCGGGCACCCGCAGCCAGAGCTCGAGGGTCGAAACTTCCGCCGCGAGACTGGCGACCAGATCGCTCTGTCCGGCGTTGCCGATCCGCAGGACGCGGGAGACCACGGCGCCGGTCTTCAGGGTTTCGGCGAACGACGCCGGCTCGTACTGCAGGACCGGAGGGGGCAACGCGATCCCGGCGAGCGGCACCGGAAGCGCGGGCAGGTTGACGGCATCGCTCTCCACCACCAGGTCGCCCGCCAGGGTGCCGGGCTCGACCGGCGTCCAGGTCACCTTGACCGGGGCGCTACCCCGGGCGGGAATCGTCAGGCCCGCCGGCAGGACCGCGATACGGGGATCCGGGTGCCGCAGCACGCTCACCGTCAGAGGCGCCGTCCCCAGGTTCAACAGCGTCAGGGAGGCCTGGGCGGCGTAACCCGCGAACGCCTGGCCGAACGACACGCCGGGCGCGCCGGCCGCGATCATCGGGACGGGCGTCACGGCGAGGTTCACGGGAACGAGCGCGATCGGCGTTTCCGGATCGTTGCTGCGCACCACCGCCGCCCCCCGGTGGGTCCCACCCTCCAGATCCGTGGCATCGAGCGTCAGGAGGACCGTCTGCTCGCGGGCGGTCACCAGCCGCCCTCCCGACGGCCCCCCCCGGAGCCAGGGACGCACGACCCGGAAGTGCACCGCCAGCCGGTCGTGGAGATAGCCGGAGTTGAACGCCAGCTGCACGCCGCGCGTGCCGGCGCCGTCCTGGATCCCGATCGTGGAGCTGCCGATCTCGCCTCCCACCGAGAGGTAGCGGAACACGATGTCACCGTTGTCGTAGAGGCTCACCTGGAAGGTCAGACGACCCGACCCCGCCCCACCGGGCACGTCGGTGAACTGCGCCGTGAACCTCCCCGGCCCGAACGCGACCCGCACCCGCTGCGCCCCCTGAAAATCCAGGTCGTCCCACAGGGGGGCGATCAGCCAGGGAGGGGCCTGCGGATTGGGGAGGGAGCGGTTGATGTGCTGGGCGCCGCCGCTGCCGAAGGTCAGGAAGCCGTTGGTGCTGATCCGGGCCTCGGTGAACACCTGGCCGTAGAAGGTGAACGGGAAGCCAAGAAAGATCGACTCCGACATCTGATCGTCGCCGAAGAGGGTGGTGATCGGCGCCCCGCTCTCGGCGAGATCGACCCACTCGAACGGCGGGCCGCCCGGGGTGTCGCTGTCGAGCACCCGGTAGTCGGTCCCCGGGTCGGGCACGGCGACCGGAGGACCGTCCAGGATCGGCAGCGCCAGCGTCCAGTCGAGCGTTCCCGGTCCGGCGTTGCGAACCGTCAGGGAGCGGGTGGCGGTCTCGCCGGTGCGCAGCGCGGCCTCGACGACCGCCGGGGTCGCTTCGAGGACCGGAGGCGGCAGGGTCCGGGCGGAGACCGTGGCGCCGACCGGCCCGGGGTTGCCCCACTCGTCGAGCGCCCGCACGGCGAAGGTGTAATCCGTGTCGGGGAGAAGACCCGCGACCTCCATCTGATCGGGCGAGCCGGAAGGGGCCGGGGACGGCCAGCCGGTGGCGGCCGCCGCCTGCGCGAACCCCGACGCGTCGAACGGGACCGTGGCGTAACGGACCTCGTACAGGGAGGCGCGGCCCGCCGTCCCGTCGTCGCCGGTCGCGATCCAGCCAAGCAGCACCGTGTTGCTGGTGGCGGCCTGAACCACGAGACTCCCGATCGCCCCCGGCGACACCGTGTCACGCGCCGGCAGCAGCGCCCCGAGGTCCAGCCGCCCGCCGCTCTGCCACAGACCGGCGTAGGTGACGCGCCGCGCCGCGGTGTCGAGCAGCAGGCGACGCACCGCCTCCGCCCCGATCTCCGGCGACGCCGACCGGATCAGGGCGGCGGCCCCCGAAACGAACGGCGCCGCCATCGAGGTGCCGCTGAGAGACCCCCAGGTGCCGTCGGGCAGGGTGCTCAGGATCGACACGCCGGGGGCCCCCAGATCGACCGATTCGGCGCCGAGGTTGGTGAACCCGGCGCGCGCGTCGTTGTGGTCGGTGGCCGCCACCGCGATGACGTTCCCCGCGTCGTACGACGCGGGGAAGAACGGAGTGACGTCGTTGTTGGCGGCGCTGTTCCCCGCCGCCGCCACGAACACCACGTCGGCCGCCGCGGCCGCCTGGACCGCTTCCAGGAGGGCCCGCGACGCGTCCGGGCCGCCCCAGGAATTGTTCAGGACGTCCACCCCCAGGTCGAGGGCGTAGTCGATCGCCCCCAGGACGTTGGTCACGACCCCGAGACCGGTGCGGTCGAACACCTTGAGGGGGACCAGGGTGGCGTGCCAGGCGACTCCGGCCACGCCCCTCGCGTCCCCCCCGCGCGCCGCGGCGATGCCGCTGACGTGCGTCCCGTGTCCGTGGTCGTCGGCGGGATTGTTGTCGCCATTCACGAAATCCCAGCCGTGCACGTCGTCGATGAAGCCGTTGCCGTCGTCGTCGGCGCCATTGCCCGGGATCTCGCCGGGGTTGGTCCAGAGGTTCGGCGCCAGGTCGGGATGAATGAGATCGATGCCGGTGTCGATCACGCCGATCCGCACCCCCGGATCGCCGGTCGAGACGTCCCAGGCGGCCACCGCCCCGATGTCGGCCCCGGGGACGCCGCCGGTCTGCCCGAAGTTGCGCAGCCCCCACTGATCGAAGAAGTGCGTGTCGTCGGGAGCCAGGGCGATCTGCACCACGAAGTTCGGTTCGGCGTACTCGACCTCCGGCCGCCGCCGCAGCCGCTCGATCGCCTCGGCGGTGGCGAGCCCCGGTGGCAGGCGCCAGTGCTCGAGACGGTTCCGGAATGCCCGGATGCGGTCCGCCCCGAGCGCGGTCCGGGCCCGGCCACGCTCGTTCTCTTTCGAGCCGGCGCGGAAGCGCACCAGCACCTCCCCATCCCGGTAACGGAGCCCCTTGGCGGGGGGGACCGGCGGTTCGGCGGCCGGGGGCGTCCCGGCCGTCTCCGGGGGGAGGAGCCCGGCCAGGGCCACCAATATGATGGAGACGAGGGCAGGTCGTCGGTGACGGGTCCGGACCGCACGCGGGTCCGACGGGTGGCGCATACCCCCTCCGCACGCAGCTGACGAGGGTGCAGGCAGGATCCAGGCAGAATATACCGCCATCCGCTGCGCCTGCGTCAGAAGCCTGACGAGGAACTGCAGGTGGCGCGGGGCGGGCGCAGCGCCCCCCTTTCCCACGGTGTATGATCCGGGCCGGACATGGAGCCTCACGCCCGGCCGGCTTCGCCGCCGCTTCCCCGCTCGAAATGGCCCGCCCGTCTGGTGATCATGCGGCACGCCGAGAGCGAGTCGAACCGGCACCGGCAGCGGCTGGAAAAGGACGGGACCCGCGAGGCTTACGTGAGCCGCGACCG
>JBOGOE010000323.1:0-2204 GCA_050747445.1 Candidatus Polarisedimenticolia bacterium
GCTCTCCTTCACCGTCTCCAGCACGATGGTGGTGCGGGTCGACCGGACCATCGGGATGGAGCCGAACTTCTCGCGCAGCAGCCTGCCGAGTCCCTCGGTGTCGGTGGCGCGCACCTTGACCAGGAAACAGTCCTCCCCGGCGATGTGGTGCACCTCCTGCACGCCGTCGAGACCGGCCAGGGCCCGGGCGGTGCGTACCGCGCCGACCCGCTCGTCGGAGCGCACGAACACGAACGCGACCAGCGCCTGACCGAGCGCGCGCGGGTCGATCCGCACCGTGTACCCCCGGATGACCCCGCTCCGCTCCAGCTTGCGCAGCCGTTCGAGGGCGGCCGACGGCGCCAGCCCGATCTGACGCGCGATGTCGGCGTTCGAGGTGCGGGCGTCGTCCTGGAGGATGTTCAGGATGCGGAGGTCGGTGGCGTCGAGCATGCGTTCCTCGCCGGGAGCGCACGAACAATATGCCTATTTATAGACGATGTCAAGAACTATGTTCTGAGCTTGGCAATATATGGCGTTGATCGTGCGGTCACCCCAGGGCCACCCCGGAGTACAGGAGCCGCACCAGCAGCCGGAAGGCCGGGGCGTACACCAGTCCGAACACCTGCCAGGCGAGGAACAGACCCAGGATCCCCATCACCGGATTGGCGGTCAGCCGCCGGAGCGCGGCCCCGACGGAATCGGGGAACAGCCCCGAGAGGATCCCGGCGCCGTCGAGCGGGGGAAGCGGCAGCAGGTTGAACAGGAACAGGAGGAAGTTCAGATTGAGCGCCACCGACAGGCAGAAGGCGATCGGATGGGCCATCGAGCCTTCCGGGGTGCCGGCGACCGGTTCGATGAGACGGCCGAAGCCGATCATCTCCGGGACGACGAACACGCCCGAGGCCAGGAGACCGCGCACCACCGCGAAGGCCGCGATCGCCAGGACCAGGTTCGCCGCGGGGCCGGCCGCCGACATCGCCGCCATGCGCCGCGGATGGCGCTCCCCCCAGGACGGGTCGAACGGCGTCGACGCCCAGCCCATCATCCAGCCCGACATCGCGAAGGTGAAGATCGGGAAGAGGATGGTCCCGACCGGCTCGCGCTGGATGTGGGGCAGCGGGTTGAGGGAGACCTGCCCGCCGCGATACGCGACGTCGTCCCCCCCGAGCCAGGCAACCAGGGCGTGCGCCGCCTCGTGCAGCGTCAGGGTCAGCAGGAACACCGCGTACCAGATTCCGAATTCGCCGAGTTTCTCCATCAGGCCGCGGCCCCCGGCGCGCGATTGAGCAGCGCGCACAGCAGCCACGCCTGGTACAACGCGTCGTAATCGGCCCGGTGGGTCTGGGAGGCGTCCTGGGCGGGCACGCCGGGGAGGTGCTTTTCCAGGTTCTCCTTGCTGGTCTCGAACCAGTCGATCCCGAGCCGTCCCATCGCCAGCGACTTGATGTCGAGCGACTTGTAGCCGAACGGGTTCGGCAGGCCGCACGCGGCGTAGTAATAGCTGACATACGACCAGTCGAACCCGACGTTGTGTCCCACGAAGACCGCCCGCGCGCCGCGCGCGCGTTCCTCCACGAACGCCGTCAGCCGGCGCATCGCCTCCCCCGCCTCCACCCCGTGCTGTTCCAGGTGCCGGCGGCTGATGCCGTGAACCGCCATCGCCCCCGGATCGAACCCCGCGACGACCGGTCGCAGCTCGACGTAGAAGCGATCGTCCGCCGGACGCCAGCGTCCGGCTTCCCCGACCACCGGCACGGCCCCGATCGAGACCAGGTTGTAGAGCCCCGGCACCGGTCCCGAGGCCTCGACGTCCACGCTGAAGTAGACGATCAGCGGATCCTCTTGATGATGTGGAAGCCCCACGGGCTGGCACGTTCGTCGTATTCGCAGAGACCGATCTCGCCGACCGCGAGGGCGAACGCCACGTCGCCGAAGCAGGATACCATCCCCCTCCGGGGGTACTCCTCGCGCCCCGACGGCGTCACCCCGTGGTTGGCGAGCCTATAGATTCCCGGCGCCCGATCGTCGGTGAACGTCCGGACCAGGGCGTCGTAGTCCTGGCCGCCGCGGGCCCGCTCCAGGAGATCCCCGGCGAGGGTCCGCGCCTCGTCGGCGGTGCGCACCGGCTTTCCCGGAAGCTTGCCGCCGACCGAGATCAGGATGTGCTGCACGGCGACCCGCTGGGGGGCGGCGGCCGTCGGCGGCGCGGGATTGGTGGGGGC
>JBOGOE010000324.1:0-4154 GCA_050747445.1 Candidatus Polarisedimenticolia bacterium
GCTCCTAGGCGGCGCCCGGCCGGTCGGCCGGGCGCGCCGCCGGAGCGGGGGATCGGGGAGGCGCGGTCACCGTGTCGCCCGGCGCCACCGGGTTGTAGAGCGTGTCGCGCTCGACCGGCCGACGCCCGGCCTCCTCGATCAGCGCCAGGATCTGGGCCCGGCTGATCGCCTGCGGCGAGGTCGAACCCGCGCGGTGATAGATCTCCTCGGTGACCACCGTCCCGTCGAAATCGTCCGCCCCGAACCACAACGCCGTCTGCGCGACGCGCGGCGTCATCATGATCCAGTAGGCCTTGACGTGCGGGAAGTTGTCGAGCATCAGGCGGCCGGCAGCCACCATCCGAAGCTCCTCGGCGGCCGTCGGTTTCGGCAGATGAGACAGACGGGTGTTCTCCGGATGAAAGGCCAGCGGGATGAAGGCCATGAACCCGTGCGTCTCGTCCTGCGCCTCGCGGAGCTGCAGCAGGTGCTCGATCCGTTCCTCCAGGCTCTCGACGTGCCCGAACATCATGGTCGCGTTGCTCTTCAGACCGAGGCGGTGGGCGGTCTTGGCGATCTCCATCCAGGCGTGGTGGTCGATCTTCCCCTTGAACAGCACCTGGTGCGCGTGGTCGGTCAGGATCTCCGCGCCGCCGCCGGGGATCGAGCCGAGCCCCGCCTCCTTGAGGCGCTCCAGGACCTCCCCCACGCCCATCTCGAAGGTCTCGGCCATGGCCGCGATCTCGACCATGGTGAAGGCCTTGACGTGGACCTCCGGCCGAACCCGCTTCATGGTGCGGATGACGTCGGTGTAGTAGGTGAACGGCAGGTCCGGGTTGATCCCGCCCACCATGTGGATCTCGCGGATCGGGTCGCGCTCGTGCTCGCGCATCCGCCGTTCGACGTCCTCCAGCGACAGGACGTAGGCGTCCGGCTGCTTCGCCGTGCGGTAGAACGCGCAGAACCTGCATCCGGCGACGCAGACGTTCGTGTGATTGATGTGCTGGTTGATGATGTAGAAGGCGGCGTCGCCGTGGAGTCGCTCGCGCACCTGGTTCGCCAGGACGCCCACCGCCATGAGATCGGCGTCGCCGCACAGACGCAGACCGTCCTCCCGGCTCAGGCGCTCCCCCGCCAGCACCTTGGCGGCGAGGTCGCCGAGACCGCACCGTTCGACATGCCGGCGCCGCAACGCGTCCATCGATCGCTCTCCTCCGGCCGCCGACGCGGCCCCCCGTCTCAGCTGGCGGTCGTCGAGGCCCGCATCTCGCGGATGACCGTGACCTTGATCCGTCCCGGGTACTCCATGTGCCCCTGGATCTTCTTCGCCAGCTCGGAGGCCAGCGCGGCCAGCTGGTCGTCGCTCACCCGGTCGGGACGGGCGATGACCCGGATCTCGCGCCCCGCCTGGATGGCGTACGAGTGTTCCACACCCTCCATCTCGTTCGCCAGCCCCTCGAGCTGTTCGATCCGCCGCACGTAGTCCACCACGCTCTTGCGCCGGGCCCCCGGCCGCGAGCCGGAAATGGCGTCGGCGGCCGACACCAGGACCGAGATCGGGTGGATGACCTCGACGTCCTCGTGGTGCGAGCCGATGGCGTTGATCACCACCGGGTGCTCGCTGTAGCGGGTCGCGACCTCCATGCCGATCTCGGGGTGGGTCCCCTCCCGCTCGAAGTCGATCGCCTTGCCGATGTCGTGCAGCAGGCCGGCGCGCTTGGCGAGCGCCCCGTCGAGCCGCAGCTCGGAGGCCATGATGGCGGTGAGCTTGGCGACCTCGATGCAGTGCTCCAGGACGTTCTGACCGTAGGAGGTGCGGAACCGCAGCCGGCCGAGGATCCGCACCATCTCCGGATGGACCCCCTGGATGCCCAGCTCCCGCAGGGCATCCTGACCGGCGCGCAGCATCTGATCCTCCACGCGCCGCTGGTTCCGCTCCACCAGCTCCTCGATGCGCCGCGGGTGGATGTTTCCCTCCTTGATCAGACGCTCGAGGGTCAGCCGGGCGATCTCCCGCTTGATCGGATTGAAGCACGACAGGACGACCATGCCCGGCTGGTCGTCCATGAGGAGCTGGACCCCGGTGGTCTTCTCGAAGGCGCGGATGTTCTTCCCCTCGTGGCCGATGATCCGCCCCTTGAGCTTCTCGCTGGGCAGCGGCAGGGCGCTGACGCTGCGCTCGGCGCTCCAGTCGGAGGCGGTGCGCTCGATGGCCAGCGACACGATCTTGCCGGCCTCGACCTCGGCCTGCCGCTGCGCCTCCTCGCGGGCCTCCCGGATCATCCGGGCCGCCTCGTAGCGCACCTCCTGGCGGAGGCTGCCGAGGAGGGCCTGCTTGGCGTCCTCGATCGACAGACCCGCGACCTTCCCCAGCTGCTCGTTGAGACCGTCCTGGAGTTTCCGGCACCGGGCGCGATCGCGCTCGCTCGCGGCCACCGCCTGCTGCAGCTCACGCGCGCCCGCGTCCAGCTCGTGCTCGCGGGATCGCAGGCGGGTCTCGCGCTCCGACAAGACCGCGTCGCGTTCGTCGAGGGTCCGGTCGCGGCGATCGCGCTCGTCCCGTTTCTGCTGGAGCTCCTGTTCGAGGCGGGTGCGGGTGCGGTGCCAGTCCTCCCGGGCCCGTACCAGCGACGCCCGGTCCTCGGCCAGCGCGGCGCGGGCCGCGCCGACCGTGCCACGCGGTTCGAGAGGCGGCGCCTCAGGACGGGGGCGGGTGGAGCGGCCGCGGACCAACCAGCCCAGGCATCCCCCCGCCACGGCGAACAGGACCCCCGGGATCACGATCATCAGGAACGTTTGCATTCGAGGCCTCCTGGGCGGCCGGTGGTCCGGCCGTCCGCCAGGGTCCTCTCCCGGTCCGGGGGTCCCTTGCCGACGGCGTCCGCCGCAGGCCCGGTCCGCGGGACCGGGCCCGCCGGATCGGTGTGACATTCGGGATCCGGCGTGGCGGAGCGCCTGCACATGACGGTGTCGCAGTAGGAGTCGTTCTGTCGGTGAAGGGAAGGATGAACGCGAAGAATGGGGTGGCGCAATCCGGTGCCCGGAGACCGGCCGCATCGTGGAACGCGGATCGGTCCGCCGTGCCCCGCCCGCGGACGGCGCCGCGGGGTCGTGTCGCAAAAGGTTCCGTCGCCACCCCGTCCCCCCCGCCGGCCGGATCGTCGATCCGGCACACAGGCGCCGGGTGAGAGGACCATGCGTGCACAGACCGCACGATCACGGCGGAGTATAGCATCCGCGTCGAAAGGCCCGCAAGCGCGCGCCGGCGGAGCGCGGCGTTCCCGCGCGGGCCGGGTCCGTCAGGGCTTCGCGGCGGGTGGGGGGGCGGTCTCCGGCGGCGCCTCGATCCAGGCCTCGCCGTCGGCGTAGTGCTCCTTCTTCCAGATCGGCACGACCTGCTTCAGCCGTTCGATGGCCCAGGCGCAGGCCGCGAGCGCCTCCCGCCGGTGAGGCGCGGCCACGGCGATCAGAACGCTGGTCTCGCCGATGCGCAGGCGCCCGGTGCGGTGCAGGATCGCCACGTGGGGGGTGCCGAAACGCTCCTCCACCTCCCGGCCGATGGCGCGCATGACCTCCACCGCCATCTCCGGATAGGCCTGGTACTCGAGCGCCGTCACCCGGCGCCCGGCATGATGGTCGCGGGCGGTGCCGTGAAAGGTCGCGATGGCGCCGCGATCGGGTCCCGCGACGGCGCCCAGGGCGTCTTCGACCCGGAGCGGCTCCTCCTGGAGGCGGAACAGCGAGCCCATGCTAGGAGCCTGTCCGGGTAGCGCGTCGGGCCGCGTTCGGAGCGCCGTGGCGCCGGTAGCGAGGCGCCGCGACGACGCGATGCCGGGTCCATCGCGGAGGAGCGGCAACGACGCCGACGGCGCCACGCCGCCCGAACCCGCAGGGCGCCGGGGGGTGGCGCGGCCGCTGCGGCGTCGCTCGTCGTCGACGATGGCACCCCATCGACTCCTCCTCGCTCCTTGCCTCCGCCGCGCCAGCCCACCGCGCGCGACCCAACGGAATACCCGGACCGGCTCCTAGCCCGGGTTCCTCCGGCGGACCACCCGGATGGTTTCGTCGAGACGATGGAGGAACCGCGAGCGATCGCGCGCGCCGAACGGCGGAGGACCGCCGGTGATGCTCCCCAGATCGCGAAGATGGGACAGCAGCTCGCGGTTCGCGAGGGC
>JBOGOE010000325.1:0-5213 GCA_050747445.1 Candidatus Polarisedimenticolia bacterium
GTCCGGACAGGATCGCCGCCGCCACGAAGAACGCCGCCCCCGGCCCCCACGCCGCCGCCCGACGCTCCGCCCGCATCGTCACCTCCGCTCCGGTTCCCAGGGGTACCACCAGGGCTTGATCGAGCCCTCGATGTCCCAGTGGACGTGCTTGGTCTGCTGGAACTCCTCCAGCCCCTCCTCGCCCAGCTCCCGGCCGAGCCCCGACATCTTCATGCCGCCGAACGGCCCGGCCGGATTGTCGACCAGCGGGTCGTTGACCCACACGTTCCCCGCCTCGATCTCCTCGAAGTAGCGCCTCACGATACGGGCGTCGCGCGCGTACAGCGTCGCGCCCAGGCCGTACGGGGTGTCGTTGGCCATGCGGATCGCCTCGTCGAAGCTTCCGAACGGGATCACCGGGATGATCGGGGCGAAGATCTCCTCCCGCGCGATCGACATGCCGGGGCGCACGTGCGCCAGCACGGTCGGTTCGTAGAAGTACCCTTTCGGCAGATGGGGCGGCCGGCGCCCGCCGGTGACGACCTCGGCCCCCTCCTGCTTCGCCGTCTCCACCCGCGTCTCGACCCCGTCCCGTTCCCTGGCGCCGATCATCGGCGTCACCTCGGTGCGCTCGTCCATGCCGTTGCCGACCACCAGCTTCCCGGTGATCGCCTTGAGCCGCTCCAGGAACGCGTCGTGGACGCTCCGCTCCACGAACACCCGCTCGGCGCTGGTGCAGACCTGGCCGGCGTTGAGGAACCCCGACCAGGCGACAGCCCGCGCCGCCGCCTCGAGGTCGGCGTCGGCGCACACGATGGCGGCATCGCTCCCGCCCAGCTCGAGATGAAGCTTCTTGATCCGGTCGGCCCCCAGCCGGTAGATGTGCTGTCCGGTCGCCGTGCTCCCGGTGAAGGCGATGCATGGGACGTCGGGGTGCTTCACCAGGCGATCCCCCACCTCGGCCCCCGAACCGGTGACGATGTTGACCACGCCGCGCGGCAGGACGTCGAAGACCCGGTGCAGGTCGAGGGTCATGAGCGGCGTCTGCGAGGCCGGCTTGATCACCACGGTGTTGCCCGCCGCCAGCGCCGGCGCCACCTTCCAGACCAGGAGGAGCAGGGGGTAGTTGAACGGGATGATGCAGCCGACGACGCCGATCGGCTCCTTGATCACCAGGTTGAGCTGCCCCGGCTCGGCCGAGGGGATCACCCGGCCGCGCCGATCGCGGATGAGCCCCGCGTAGTATTCGAAGCAGGTTGCCGACCAGTCGACGTACCCGCGGTTCTTGCGGAGGGTCCGTCCGGTCTCGCGGGTCAGGGTGACCGCGAACTCCTCCCGATGGGCCCGCAGCCGCCGCGCGAGCTCCACCAGCAGGTCCGCCCGGCTCCGGGCCCCGGTCTTCTTCCAGGCCGGGAAGGCTCCCTTGGCCGCCGCCACCGCCCGATCGGCGTCCGCCGTCCCGCCCCGGGGGACGACATCGACGACCTCCTCGGTCGCCGGATCGACGACCCTGAGGGTCCCGCCGTCGGCGGCGTCGGTGAACTCCCCGCCGATCCACAGCCTGCGCATGAAGCCCTCCCGCACCGGTCGTGCCACGCGGTGCGCCATCGCCATGAGTCCGTGTGGCGGGGATTTTAGCCTAGAATCCCGCCATGGAGATGGACCCCGCGACCGTCCGATCGCTGAAGGAGCTGGGACCGCGCCGGGCCTACGAGGCGGTGAAACATGCGGTGCTGCAAAACCCCTGGGGCGCCTCTTCCGAAGACCTCCGCTCCGCCCTTGGTCAGGCCGTCGAGGCCGGCGTCCTGACCTGGGAGGAGGTGGAGGGGTTCGAAGACTCCTGAGCGAACGTGCAGAGCCGCCGGCTGTTCCCGGTCTTCCTGTTCGCCGCGGCGATGGCCTACCTGGAGGCCGCGGTCGTCGTCTATCTCCGGCGCCTGGTCGGCGTGGTCGAGCCGATCCGCGACCCGGGGCTTTACGACCCCTTTATCGCCGTCGTCGAGATCGGCCGCGAGGCGGCGACCCTCCTCATGCTCCTGGCGCTCGGGCTCGCCTGCGGCCGCAGCCTGCAGGCCCGCCTGGGGTTCGCCGCCTTCGCCTTCGGGGTCTGGGACGTCCTCTATTACGTCTGGCTGAAGGTGCTCCTCGGCTGGCCGGCGTCGTTGCTCACTCCGGACATCCTCTTCCTGATCCCCCTGCCATGGTGGGGACCGGTCCTGAGCCCGGTCCTGATCGCCCTGCTGGCGGCCGCCGGCGGAGGGGCCGCCGTGGCGCTCGATGACCGGGGCCGGCGGGTCAGGCCGCGCCCGATCCATCTTGGCCTGTTCGCCGCCGGCGTCCTCGCCGCCCTCCTCGCGTTCATGGAGGCGGCGATCCGCGCCTTGCCGGCCACGGCGGAGACCCTCGCCCGGCTCCGGCCGGCGGGGTTCAACTGGCCGGTCTATCTCGCCGGTCTCGTCCTGATGTCGGTGGCGGTGGTCCTCCCCCTGCGATCGGCCGGCCCGGGAACCGGAGAGGTGCGATGAAGCGCGGCCGGCCGCGGTCCGACCCGGCACGTTCCGGCCCGCGGCAGCCTCCAACCGCGACGCTGACCCGCCGCGACCTGCTGCGCGCCGGCGGGGCCTGCCTCGCCCTGGCGGCGGTACCCGGGCTCGGTCTGGCGTCCGGCGGCCGCCGGCCGGGAAAGGGACGGCGGGTCGTCGTGGTCGGCGCCGGCGCCTTCGGCGGCTGGACCGCGCTGCATCTGCTGCGGAGCGGGGCGGAGGTGACGCTGCTCGACGCGTGGGGCGCCGGGAACAGCCGCTCCTCCTCCGGCGGCGAGACCCGGGTCATCCGCGCCACCTACGGTCCCGACCGGATCTACGTCGGGATGGTGGCGCGGGCGCTCGCCCTGTGGCGGGAGCACGAACGGCGCCGCGGGGTCCGCCTCCTCCGGACCACCGGCGCCATCTGGATGGCCGGCGACGACGACGCCTACGAGCGGGCCGCGCTGCCGCTGATCCGGGAGACCGGTCTGCCGGTGGACCGGCTGGAGACCGGGGAAGCGGCGCGCCGCTGGCCCCAGGTGAACTTCGACGGCGTGCGCTGGGTGATCCACGAGAAGGAGGCCGGATACCTCCTGGCGCGCCGCGCCTGCGCCTCGGTCCTGGAAGCCTTCGTCGCCGAGGGCGGGAGCTACCGCGGAGCCCGCGTCGAGCCGGGGGGGATCGCCGGAGGTCTCCTGCGGGAGGTCCGGTCTTCGGACGGCGGCCGGTTCGCCGCCGACCGGTTCGTCTTCGCCTGCGGTCCCTGGCTCGGCCGCCTGTTCCCGGACCTCCGGGGCCTGTCGATCCTTCCGACCCGGCAGGAGGTGTACTTCTTCGGCCCGCCGGCGGGGGACGCCCGGTTCGGGGACGACCGCCTGCCGGTCTGGATCGACAACGGCCCCCGTTTGTTCTACGGCATTCCCGGCAACGAGGAGCGCGGGTTCAAGATCGCCGACGACGCCCGCGGTCCGGAGTTCGACCCGACCGGCGGCGACCGCGCGGCGACTCCCGCGGGCGTGCGCGCGGCGCGCGACTACCTGGCGTTCCGCTTCCCCGCCCTGAAGGACGCCCCCCTCCTGGAAGCGCGCGTCTGCCAGTACGAGAACTCCCCCGACGGCCGCTTCATCATCGATCGTCACCCGCAGGCGGAGAACGTCGTCCTGGCCGGCGGCGGCTCCGGTCACGGCTTCAAGCACGGTCCCGCCGTCGGCGAGATGGCGGCCGGGATCGTCCTGGGGACCCGGGCGCCCGATCCGTTCTTCGCGCTCGCCCGCTTCGGGCCCGCTTCAGACCGCGTCTGAGGTGCTGGTGAAGGTGAAGGCGCGCGCCTTGACGGCGGGGAGGACCATGCGCCCGGCGGGTACGGCGGCGCTGAGGGCCTCGACGTTCTGCAGCATGACGACGGGGCTCTCGTTGAAGCGCAGGTTGACCACCGGACCGGCGATCCTGCCCTGCTCGATCAGGAACAGGCCGTCGCGGGTCAGTCCGGTGACCTGGGCGGTCTGCGGATTGACCGTGCGGATGTACCAGAAGCGGGTCACCAGGAGCCCCCGTTCGGTCGAAGCGACGAGGTCGTCGATCGTGCCGGTCCCGCCGTCCATGACGATGCCGGCGGGGAACGGGGTCGGCTCGGTCTTCGTGACCTTCCCCCAGTAGCGGTCGGTGTGCAGGGTCTTCAGGACTCCCTTCTCGACCCAGGCGACACGGCGTGCCGGGAGGCCGAAGGAGCCGGCGGCGAACTGTCCGAGGAAGCCGCTCCCGCCGCTCCACGGACCGCCGGGGACCCGGGCGTCGAACGGGTCGCTCCGGATGGTCACCGCCTCGTGGACGATCTTCTCGCCGATCCGATTGCCGCCCCCCTGCTTCGAGAAGGGGCTCCGCCCCTCGTCCGCGGCCCGCGCCGACAGGGACCCGAACTGCAGCGTCTGGAGAAGCGCCGCGATCGCCGCCGGCTCGAGGATCACGGTGTAGTCCCCGGGCGCCAGGGGGCGCGGCCGCGCCGACTCGGACCCCTTGCGCGCCGCGCGCCGGACGACCGCGAGGGGATCGACCGCGTCGAACCGGGGCGCGGAGGCCTCCGCCCAGCCGGAACCGGTGCCGTCTCCGGTCCGCATGGTGGCCGAGAACCCGGTCAGGGTCTCGCGGTGCCAGCCGAAGTTTCCCGTGGAGTTGCCGATGGCGCGCCAGGCGGCGCCGGTCTCGAAGAATCCCGCGGCGGTGAGCCGCCGCTTCCCCGCCTCGCGGAGCGCCGCCTTCACCCCGGGCGCGCGCTCCGCCGCGCGCGCCGCCGCCGCCCTCTCGTCGTGCTTGTCGATCACCGGGTACTCCTGCGTCGGCAGGAGCTCGACCGCCTCGGGATCGGGGGGCATGACGGCGCGGGTCGCCTCGGCCCGCGTCACCGCTTCCTTGAGTCCGTCCTGTGACAGGTCGTTCGTCAGGACGGTCCCGGCGCGTCCTTCGCGACGCAGGGTGACGACCAGCCGCAGGTCCTCGGCGTGTCCGGACGTGGTGATCTCGTTGCGCGCGAAGCGGGTATGGGAGGAGGCGGAGGCCTCCAGCTGCACCTCGCACTCGCTCCCCGCGGCGAGCTTCAGGACCCTGTCGATGGTGTCGCGCGCCCGATCCCGGGTCCAGTCCACGTTCCTACTCCGTGCGGATCACGGTGATGCCGCGGAAGCGGGCCGGGCTGCAGCCGTGGCTCATGGCGTT
>JBOGOE010000326.1:0-4366 GCA_050747445.1 Candidatus Polarisedimenticolia bacterium
CGCTTCGCCCCCCCGGCGCTCCGGGAGCGCGGCATCGCGCCGGAGGACGTCCGCTGGGAGCGCGCCCAGGTCCGGGTCGGGATCGCCGACGCCCGGGCCATCCAGAACCAGGCGGCGCTCGTGTGGGAGGGGCGCGAAGTCCCCTTCCTGCCCGGCACGGGGGAGTTTGGCGGCGGCGCCTCGGGGATCCATGCGCCGATCGACGGCGCGGCGGCCCGGAACGGGGGGACCTTCTCGATCCCCCTGACGCTCAACGGGAGCAGCGCGGTGGCCGTGGCTCCCTTCGGCCGGGAAACGACCGTCCGCCTGGCCTCCAACTGGCCGGACCCGAAGTTCCAGGGGAACTGGCTCCCGAGCCGCCGCGAGGTCACCGCCGCCGGCTTCGACGCCGAATGGAGCATCCCGTCGCTGGGGCGCAACTACCCGCAGTCCTGGACCTCCGCCGCCCCCGTGGACGCCGACACGCTGCAGGGATCGACGTTCGGGTTCGACCTCCTGACCCCCGTCGACCCCTACCGGATGGCGGAGCGCAGCGCCAAGTACGAAAGCCTCTTCCTGCTCTTCACCTTCCTGTCCCTGTGGCTCTTCGAAGTCCTGGCCGGCCGCCGGATCCATTCCCTGCAGTACCTGCTGGTCGGCGCCGCCATGTGCGTCTTCTACCTCCTGGAGCTGTCGCTCGCCGAGCACCTCGGGTTCGGCGTGGCCTACCTCCTGGCGAGCGGCGCCATCGTCGGTCTGATCACCCACTACTGCGCCGGCGTCCTCCAGGGGATCGGCCGGGCCGCGATCGTCGGCCTGATCGTGGCCGGGCTGTACGGCTTCCTGTACGTCCTTCTGTGCAACCAGGACTACGCCCTGCTGGTCGGCTCGGTCGGCCTGTTCTTCGTCCTGGCCCTGGTCATGACCCTGACCCGGAAGATCGACTGGAACCGGGTGGGGGCCTGAGAGGGTGCAACAAACGGGCGATCCGAGAGTTGACTTGGGGTGCCGTTCGGCGTAGATGATCGGCATCGATCGTCACGCTTCCGCATCTCGCCGCAGGAGGGGTTCCATGCGTACAGCCGCCCGCCGGGTCGTCGGGATTTCCGCGTGGCTCCTCGCGGTCGCCGCCGCGCGGGCCGAGTGTCCCACGTTGGTTCCGCTGTCCCACCAGTTCGGCGGCTACTTCGTCTGCGAGGATTTCCAGGACAACTTTCAGGTGACCTCCTACGCCTGGGTCCTGTCGGACCCCGCCGGGGCCAACAGCGGGGCGGTGGACATCGACTGCCAGGCGGAGGAGGAGCAACCCGGCTGCCTCGGCAGCGGGATCTACGGCGACCGGAGGCTCAGCATCTCGTCCGACTGGAGCGCTCCGGGAATGGCGGGCTGCCCGGTGGCCGATGGCCTGCCACGGCGCCTCGTGCTCGTCGTGAGCCAGGGGACCACCCAGGGGCACGCCATCGAGACGGCCGCGGCGCCGCCGCCCGATCCCTCCCCGGAGCTCCACATCCCGCCGCCGCCCATCGGGCGCGCGGTCATCGTCTCTCTCGCCGGGATCGCGGACTTCGGTTACCTCGTCGAAGGGGCGCACCCCTTTCGCGAAGGAGAGGTTCTGCCGCTCGAATGCCGCGAGACGGTGCAGGTCGTCTCCCAGGAGCCGGTCACCGGAGAGGTCACGGTCGTGTTCAGTCCGCCCCTGATCCACACCGACTGCGACGCGGGATCGGTGGGGGAGGCGGCGTCCCTCTGTACGGATGCATTCGCCCCCGACGTCCGGTGGGGCCCGGTCTACACGCTACGGCAGTCGTGCACGCGGCGGGTCGATCCACGAAGGACCGGATGGCAGAGCACCGGCCTGGTCCCCGGCCCCGATGGCTCCGTCCGGCTGCCCGTGGGGGACCTGCCGGGCACGGATTGCCTCTACGTCGGCGGCACGACGCGGATCGACGGGGCCGAAACCGAGCTGATCACCGGCTTCGCCTACGTGCCGAATCCGTCCTTCTGCCCGGACGGGGACGGCGATGGTTTCTCCATCTGCCTCGCCGACTGCGACGACTCCGACCCGGCGATCAACCCGGGGGCCGCGGAGGTCTGCAACGGCCGCGATGACGACTGCGACGGGTCGATCGACGAGGGATTCGATCCGGATGGGGACGGCTTCGCTGATTGTCGCGACAACTGTCCCGGGACCGCCAACCCGGGACAGGAGGACGCCGACGGCGACGGTGTCGGCGATGCCTGCGACAACTGTCTCTTCGACGCCAACGCCGATCAGATGGACCGGGACGCCGACGGCCGGGGCGATGCCTGCGACAACTGTCGCGATGTCCCGAACCCCGACCAGTCGGACCTCGACTTCGACGGTCTCGGGGACGCCTGCGATCCCTGCCCCACGATTCCGAACCCCAGCGGAGATCCGGGCGACTGCCAGTGCCCGCCGAGCCAGATCACCATCAGCTTCAGGGGCCCCGAGGGAAGAGGGTCCGGGGTCGTGACCTGGCGGACCTGCTTCGAGCTCAACCTGAGGGGCTTCAACATCGTGATGCTCACGAGCCAGGGGGAACGCGCCCAGTTGAACGACGTGCTCATTCCGTGCATCGAGTGCGTCACCGGGCAGGGCGCCTTCTACTCCCACATCATCCCGAGGCACAAGAGCGGCCGGTCGATCTTCGTGGAGATGGTGCGTCTGGACGGAGTCATCCTGGTGTTCGGCCCGGCCATCCGCATCGACTGAGACCGCCAGGCGCCTCACCCCCGGCGGGTCAGATGTTGGGAAGGCGGATCGTCCCGGGCTCGGGGAGGGACGCGCCGCCTCCATCCCGGGCGGCGGCCACCCCGCCGCCCGCCCGCGGCCGCCGGCCGCCCAGGCTCATCCACGCCCAGTAGAGCGCGCCGGGGACGATGCAGGCGGGGAGCGACGCCGACAGGTGGCGGAACCCCGGACCGGCGGCCAGCGACACCGGGTTGAACAGGGCGAAGTAGAGGGCCATCCCGAGGGCCAGGCAGACGAGGGCGGGCAGGTGGTAGCCGCCGGTGTAGTGATACTCGGCGGCCGGGTCGTCGTCGAAGATGGCGGCCAGGTTCAGCCGGCCGCGGCGGACCAGGAGGAAATCGGCGAACAGGATGCCGGCGATCGGGGCGTAGATCGCGCCGTTGTAGGCCAGGAAGACGTTTCCCCTGGCGTACAGCCATTCCGGCCAGAGAACGAACGGCAGGCAGAGGGCGATTGACCCGGCGACCAGCCAGCGCCAGGGGCTCCGGCGCAACCCCTTCAGATGCCTCAGGGCCAGCCCGCAGGCGAAGATCTGCACCGCCGAGGTGCTGACATTGGCCAGGGTCACGAAGAGCAGGGCCACCAGTCCAAGGACCAGCCCGCCGACCGGCACCATCCACTCCGTCGGGTCGTCGGTCTTCACCACCAGGCTCGAGAACAGCGACACGCAGGACACCAGCGCCATCGCCAGACCGAGCTGCAGCATCTCGGGATAGATGGCGTCACGCCGCCGCCTGGTGTTGCGCGCCAGGAAGCCGATCCCGCCCCACCAGGAGAAACCGGCCGCCAGCCCCCACTCGAAGACGATCATCGAATTGAGCCGCGCGTCGGGGAGCGGCGCCAGGGGGGGCGCGGCGGCGATGGCGCTCCAGCCGTGATCCCGCAGCAGCAGGAGGAACATCAACGCCGTCAGGATCGCCAGACCCGGGGCGATGAAGCCGTTCGACACGTTCATCAGATGGACGCCGCGCGTGACCAGCAGGCAGGTCAGCCACAGGCCGAACGCCACCCCGGCGCCGACGACCCAGCCGCCCGGCTCGACGCCGACGCCGCGCAGCATGTTGCGGATGCCGTTGCCGAACATGATCAGGATCAACCCGGTCCAGCCGATCTGGTTGATGACGTAGAAGACCAGCAGGATCTTCGAGCCGCGCTGCCCGAACGCGCTCTTGCAGTAATCGATCTGCTCCAGACCGTAGCGCTGGCAGGCGAGCGACGGCCCCATGACCGTGAAGAACACCCCGAGGACGCTGCCGGCGATCAGCCCGACCGCCCCCTGCACCGCCCCGACGAGCTGGGCGGTGTAGCCGCCGAACATGAAGCACCAGGTGGCGACCGCGAAGGCGAAGCAGGTGGCGTGCGCGCCGAGATGTCCCAGCTCGCGCTCGGAGGGGAGGACGGGCAGCCGCCCGAACTGGCTCTCGGCGCCGGGCGTCATCCGGCCCACGCGAACAGCAGGGCCGGCAGGAGGACGAACAGGACGACGCAGATCGTCCAGTCGGCGGCGGTGAAGGGGCCGAACGCCGCCTCTCCGGCCTCTTCGATCAGGCGCAGCCGGCGCCGCAGCTCCGCGACGGTCTCCGCGCCGTCGCCGCCACCCGGACCGCCGGGGCC
>JBOGOE010000327.1:0-3344 GCA_050747445.1 Candidatus Polarisedimenticolia bacterium
GCTTCTTCCGCAGCGCCTTCTCGATCGCCTCCTTCATGGCGGAGCGGTTGTTGCGGTAGAGCTCGTTGAAGTCGGCGTCCTTCATGTCCGACAGCCGCGGGTCGACCCAGACCATGGTGATGATGCACAGATCCTCGACCTTGGCCTTGGGGATGATCCCCGCCTGGACGGCGTCGAGCACCCCGTCGGCGATCCCCGCCTGCACCGGGCCGCCGAAGATCTGCACGTCGACCATCTTCTTCAGCTGCACCTTGGGGACCATCAGGGTCGCCGGCTTCACCATCTTCCCGCCGTCCACCAGGCAGAAGAAGCGGGAGAACCCCGCGGTCTGGCCCATGAGGCCGGCGAACGCCTGGCCGACCGGGCCGTCCGCGACGCCGATCGCCACCTCCGGCTCGGTCCACAGCCAGTCCTGGCTGCCCGCCCCCATCGCCTCGCCAAATCGAATCCGCATCCGGTCGGCCATGCCCGCCCTCCTCGGGGTGATCCTGCGTGTGGTGCGCCGGGAAACGGGCGCATCCTACCGCAGCCGGCGGCGGTGTGTCATGCTCCCTTGCCACGCTCCGAAACCGCACCCGCCGATTGAGTCATAATCGGCGGGCATGCGTGTCGGATTCGCGGGGTTCGGGAACGTCGGGACGGCCCTGGCGCGGCTGATCCTGGAGCGGCGCGGGGAGCTCCGGCGGCGCCACGATCTGGAGATCGACGTCACCCTCCTGGCGTCGGCCCGGCGCGGGGCGCTGGTCGAGCCGGCCGGTCTCGACCTGGCGCGCGCGCTCGACGCCGGCTGGTCCTCGTCCCTCGGCCCGGTGGATGCAATCGCCGCGGCGCGGCTCGATCTGCTGTTCCTCGCGACGCCGCTCGACCCGCGCACCGGCGAGCCGGGGCTGGCGCTGGCGCGCGCGGCCCTGGCGCGGGGGGTGTCGGTGGTCACCGCCGACAAGGGACCGGTGGCGCTGGCGCGGCGGGAGCTGCAGGACCTCGCACGGTCGACCGGGGCCGGGTTCCGCTTCGAATCGGCGGTCGCCGACTGCCTGCCGGTCTTCAACCTGGTCGAGACCGCCCTGCCGATCGGGCGGATCGCCTCATTCCGCGGCATCCTCAATTCGACCAGCAACCACGTCCTGGCGGAGATGGCCCGCGGCGGCGAGGCCGACGCGGCGGTCGCCGAGATGCAGCGGCAGGGGATCGCGGAAGCCGACCCGGCGTACGACCTGGAGGGCTGGGATCAGGCGGTGAAGGCCGCCATCCTCTCCGACGTGCTGCTCGATCGCGTGATCCGTCCGGAGGAGGTGGAGAGGACGCCCCTCGAGGCGATCGATGCCGCCTGGCTGCGCTCCGAGACCGCGGCGGGACGGAGCGTACGACTGGTCGCGGAGGGGGCCCGGGAGGGATCGGTCCGGGTGGCGGCGACGCCCCTCGCCTCCGGCGGGTTCCTGGCGACCCTCCCGGGCCACTCGCTGGGACTGACGCTCCACGGGGAGCCGGCGGGCACCGTCGGCGTGTTCATCGTGAATCCGGGGGTCACCCAGACCGCCTACGGCATGCTGGCCGACCTTATGGCGATCCACGCGGGCCGGAGGATCCTGCCGGAGTTCTCCTGACGCGGGGCTGCGGCGCGACGAGGCGGAGCGCGAGGGGCCGTCCGGCTCAGGGGGTCGCGCGGTGGACGATCCGGCCGCCGGCGAGGGTCAGCAGCACCCCGGCGGTGTGGATCTCCGCGGGCGGAATCGCGAAGAGATCCTTCGACAGGACGACCAGATCGGCGTACTTCCCCTCGCGGATCGAGCCCCGTTCCTCCTCCTCGAACGAGGCCCAGGCGCCGTTGATCGTGTAGGCGGCGATCGCCTGCTCCAGGCTGAGCCGCTGCTCCGGCACCCACCCCCCCTCGGGCTTTCCCCCGGTGTCCTGACGGAGGACGGCGTTGTGGATGCCCGGCAGGGGGTCGAGGGTGACGACCGGCCAGTCGCTGCCGAACGTCAGGCGGGCGCCGGCGTCGTTCAGGCCGCGCCAGGCGAAGGCCCGGGGCAGCCGCTCCGGTCCGATATTGAAGGCCCACACGTCGAGCAGGTTCGGCTCGGGGTAGGCGTGGAACGGCTGCATGCTCGCCAGCACCCCGATCTTCGCGAAGCGGGGAATGTCGGCGGCGGCGATCGTCTCGATGTGCTCCAGGCGGTGCCGGCGCCGCCGGCCGGGGCGCTCGCGCAGCGCCGTCTCCAGGGCGTCGAGCGACATCCGCACCGCCGCGTCGCCGATGGCGTGGATGTAGATCTGCAGCCCGGCCGCGTCGACCTTCCGGACCATCGCCTCGAGCTGGCGCGCGTCGTAGTGGGGCTTTCCCTGCTTCGAAGGATCGTTGGAGTACGGTTCCAGCATCGCCGCCGTGTTCGACTCGATCACCCCGTCCGCGAAGAACTTCACGGTGCCGGCGTGCACCCGGGGCCCGGGGTGGGCGTCGCGCGCGGCGACGATCCGCTGCACCACCGCGTCGGTGAGCAGCACCGGGCTGTCGGGCATCGGGAAGGCGGTGCGGGTGCGCAGCGTCAGCCGTCCCAGCCGCTCCAGCTCGTCGTACAACTCGATCTCGTCCCCGCCGCCGCTGCAGTTCTGCACGGCGGTGACCCCGAGCGCCGCGGCGTGCTTCAGACCGGCCTCGAGCGCCCGGAGCTTCCGGTCGCGCGACGGTTTCGGAAGGACCTGCTCGAGGAGGGCCATCGCCCCCTCCTTCAGCGCCCCGGTCGGCTCGCCGGTCTTCGGGTCCTTCACCAGCTCGCCCCTGTTGGGCGGCAGCTGCGGCGTGCGCGCGTCGATCCCCGCCCGCCGCAGCGCGGCGCCGTTGGCCCACCCCGAATGACCGTCGTAGGAATAGAGGAACACCGGGCGCGCCGCCTCCACGGCGTCGAGCTCGCGGCGGTGCGGCAGCCGGTCCGGGAAGGTGGAGTAGAGCCAGCCGAAGCCGAGGATCCACGGCTCGTCCGGATGGGCGGCGGCGTACTCCCGGACCCGGTCGCGGATCGCCTCGAGGGTCGTGGCGCCGGTCAGATCGACCTGCGACAGCCCGAGGGCGCCGTCGAGGAAATGGGTGTGGCCGTCGTTGAAGCCGGGGAGGACCAGGCCGCCGCGCAATCCGAACACCTGCGTCGCGGGGCCACGCAGGCGCAGGACCTCCTGCTCCCGGCCGACCTTGACGATCCGATCGCCGCGCACCGCCACCGCCTCGGCCCACGGCCGCGCCGGGTCGACGGTGTAGACCCGGGCGCCGTGCAGGATGACGTCGGCGGGCGGCTCCGCGGGCCCGCAGGCCGCGGCGCCCAGGAGCGCGGCGGCGGCGAGGAGCGCCGCGG
>JBOGOE010000328.1:0-14051 GCA_050747445.1 Candidatus Polarisedimenticolia bacterium
GGCGGCGCGGGTGCGGCGGAGGGACCGGCGCCCGGCCGGCGGGCGGTGACCCTGGACGACCTGCACGCGTTCAGGGACGTGGACGACCCGCGGATCTCGCCGGACGGCCAGTGGGTCGCGTACACCGTGCGGACCGTCGACGCGAAGCGCGACACGCGGGACAAGGACGTCTACATGACCTCCTGGGACGGGTCGCGCACCGTCCGGCTGACCGCGCGCAAGGAGAGCGAGCACACGCCGCGCTGGAGCCCGGACGGACGCTTCCTGGCGTTCCTGTCGAGCCGCGACTACGACGAGGAGACCGACCAGGTCTGGCTGCTCGACCGCCAGGGGGGCGAAGCGCAGCGTCTGACCGAGTTCAAGGGCGGGGTCGAGGACTACGCCTGGTCGCCGGACGGCACGCGTCTGGCGGTGATCGCCGGCGATCCCGACCCCGAGGCGGCGAAGAACAAGGACGACGACGGCGAGGAGAGGGCCCCGAAGCCGATCGTCATCACCCGGTACCAGTTCAAGGAGGACGTCACCGGCTACCTCACCGACCTCCGCCAGCATCTCTATCTGTTCGATCTGGCGACCCGCAAGGCCGAGCTCCTCACCCCCGGCCCCCATGACGATCACCTCCCCTCCTGGTCGCCCGACGGCCGGCAGATCGCCTTTGTCAGCAAGCGCGGCAAGGAGGCCGACCGGACCGACAACTTCGACGTCTACGTCGTCGAGGCGCGTCCGGGGGCCGCGGCCCGCCCGATCACCACCAGTCCCGATGCCGACGCCGACCCGGGATGGGGCAGCGCCCCCGAGTGGAGCCCCGACGGCCGGACCCTGGTCTACCTCCAGGGCGCCCCGCAGAAGCTGATCTATTACGGCGTCTACCAGCTCGCGGCGATCCCGGCGTCGGGCGGCGTGCCACGCCTGCTGAGCGCGGCGCTCGACCGCAACGTCGTGCAGCCGCGCTTTTCGTCCGACGGCCGCTTCCTCCATTTCCTGCTGGAGGACGACCGGAGCGTGCATCTGGCCCGCATCCCGGCCGCCGGCGGCCCGATCGAACGGGTCACCGGCGCGCAGCGGGTGGTGTCGGCGTACGACCTGGACGCGAAGGGCCGCATCGCCCTCCTGAGCGGCACGGCGACCGAGCCCGCCGAGGTGCAGGCGCTGGAGGCGGGTGGCTCGATCCGGCCGCTGTCGCGCCAGAACGAGGCGCTTCTGGCGCAGGTCGCGCTCGGCGACTACGAGCCGTTCACCGCGCGCAGCAAGGACGGCACGCCGGTGAACGGTCTTCTGGTGAAGCCGGCCGGCTGGGTGCCGGGGACGCGGTATCCCGCGATCCTGGACATCCACGGCGGGCCGGTGGCACAGCACCAGCACGAGTTCTGCTTCGACTGGCAGTACTACGCCGCCAGGGGGTACGCCGTCATCGCCATGAACCCGCGCGGCAGCAGCGGCCGCGGGCAGGCCTACGCCACCGCGATCTACGCGGAGTGGGGCAAGAAGGACGCGCAGGACGTTCTTGCCGGCGTCGACGCGGCGGTCGCCAGGGGGATCGCCGACCCTCACCGGCTGGCGGTTGGTGGCTGGTCCTACGGCGGCATCCTGACCAATTACGTCATCTCCCAGGACACCCGCTTCAAGGCGGCGGTCAGCGGCGCGGGGATCTCCAACATCCTCGCCGGCTACGGAACCGACCAGTACATCCGCGAGTACGAGAACGAGCTGGGGACCCCCTGGAGCAATCTGAAGACCTGGCTGAATCTGTCGACCCCGTTCACCCGCGCCGACCGGATCGTCACGCCAACCCTGTTCATGTGCGGCGAGAAGGACTTCAACGTGCCGCTCCTCAACACGGAGCAGATGTACCAGGCGCTCCGCAGCCTGGGGCGGGAGACGGCGCTGGTCATCTACCCGGGCCAGTACCACGGCATCACCCGGCCCTCCTACGAGCGCGACCGTCTGGAGCGCTGGGTGGCGTGGTACGACACGCACGCCAAAGGCGTCCCCGCCGCGCCGGGGCCGATCCCGAGGGCGGCGCCGGAGCCGCCGACCGATCAACCCGCGGGGCGGTCCTGAGACTGCACCGCCGCCCCCCGGAGCGCGCCCGCCGCGCTCCGGGGATAGAATAGCCCGCCATGAGCGGCGTCTTCGACAACGTCGTCGCGGCGATCGGGCGCACGCCCCTCGTCCGCCTCAATCGGATCGGCCGGGACACCGGCGCCGTCCTCTACGCCAAGCTCGAGTACCTCAATCCGGGCAACAGCGTGAAGGATCGGATCGCGGTGCAGATGGTCGATGACGCGGAGCGCGACGGACGGCTCAAGCCCGGTGGCACCCTGGTCGAATGCACCAGCGGCAACACCGGAATGGGGCTGGCGCTGGTCGGCGCGGCGCGCGGTTACCGCACCATCCTGGTGATGCCCGACAAGGTCAGCGGCGAAAAGATCAAAGCGCTGCGCGCCTTCGGAGCGAAGGTGATCACCACGCCGACCGCGGTGTCGCCCGAGGACCCCCGCTCGTACTACGCGGTGGCCAAGCGGATCGCCGAGCAGACCCCGAACTGCTTCTTCGCCAACCAGTACCACAACCAGAGCAACCCGGAGGCGCACTTCCGCACCACCGGTCCCGAGATCTGGGATCAGACGCAGGGGGCGGTCGACGCGGTCGTCGTCGCCACCGGCACCGGCGGCACGCTCTCCGGCATCGGCCGGTTCCTCAAGTCGAAGAAACCGTCCGTCCGGATGGTCCTGATCGATCCGGTCGGTTCGATCCTCTACGACTACTTCAGGACCCGGACCATCACCAGCAGCTTCAAGACCTACAAGGTCGAGGGCTTCGGCGAGGACTTCCTGCCGACGGCGCTCGACTTCTCCCTGGTGGACGATTGCTACCAGGTGGACGACAAGGAATGCTTCGTGACCGCCCGCGAGCTGACCCGCAAGGAGGGGCTGTTCTGCGGCGGCTCGGCCGGTGGCGCCGTCTGCGGCGCCCTCAAGTTCGCCCGCGAGCACCCCGAGTGCCGGACCATCGTCGTCATCCTCCCCGACTCCGGGTCGCGCTATCTCAGCAAGCTGTACGACGACGACTGGATGCGGGAGAACTCCTTTCTGGACGATGAAGAGGTCTACGGGCGCCTGCGGGACCTCGTCGAGCACCAGCGCCACCGGCTGGTCGCCGCGGCGCCGCACGATGGCCTCCAGACGATCGTGAAGGAGATGAAGAAGCACGGCATCTCGCAGCTGCCGGTCCTCGACAAGGATCGCCTGGTCGGAATGATCTCCGAGATCGACCTGCTCAACGCCCTGCTCCACGATCCTGGAAACGTCGATCGTCCGGTGGCCGAGCTGGTGGACCAGAACTACGCCATCGTCCCGCCCGACACCCCGATCAGCCGGCTGGCCGCCATCTTCAGCGAGGGGAAGGTGGCCCTGGTGCAGGAGGACAACCGGATCACGGCCGTGGTCACCAAGATCGATCTCATCGATCACATGGCCGGAGTGATGCGTTGAGCGGGGCCCCGGATCCGGGCCTGCAGCAAACCCTCCTCGATCTCATCGGCAAGGCCAACGCGGTCATCTGGGGACCGCCGATGCTGATCCTGCTGGTCGGGACCGGTGTCTTCTACACCATCCTGCTCCGCGGCCTGCAGTTCCGCACCCTGGCCCACTCCCTCTGGCTGGCCCTCGTCAAGCGGCGCGAGGACGGGGCGGACGCGCAGGGGAACATCAGCCACTTCCAGGCCCTGATGACCGCGCTGGCCGCGACCGTGGGGACCGGCAACATCGCCGGCGTCGCCACCGCCATCGCCGCCGGCGGCCCGGGGGCCCTGTTCTGGATGTGGATGACGGGGCTGTTCGGGATGGCGACCAAGTACGCCGAGGCGGTGCTGGCGGTGCGCTACCGGGTCGCGGACCGCGCCGGGAACATGAGCGGCGGTCCGATGTACTACCTGGAGCGGGGCGCCGGCAGCCGGTGGATGGGTGTGGCGTTCGCGGTCTTCGGCTCGATCGCGGCGTTCGGCATCGGCAACATGGTCCAGTCGAACTCGGTCGCCGACGCGCTGCGCAGCCACCCGTTCAACGTCGCGCCGGCGATCACCGCCGCGGTCCTCACCGCCGGGACCGCGCTGGTCCTGATCGGCGGCATCCGGTCGATCGGCCGCGTGTCGTCGATCCTGGTCCCGGTGATGATCCTGGTCTATGTGGCCGGCGCCCTGGTCGTCCTGGCGATCAACTGGCGCGGGATCCCCGACATCGTGGCGTTCGTCGTCGCCGACGCCTTCCGGCCGACCGCGGCGATCGGCGGCTTCGCCGGCGCCACCCTGCGCGACGCCATCCGCTACGGCGTCGCCCGCGGCGTCTTCTCCAACGAGTCGGGGCTCGGCTCCTCCCCGATCGCCGCCGCGGCCGCCCGGACCAACGACCCGGTGGCGCAGGCCCTGGTGTCGATGACCCAGACCTTCATCGACACCATCGTCGTCTGCTCGATGACCGGCTTCGTCATCATCGCCACCGGCGTCTGGACCACCGGCAGGACCGGCTCGGCCCTCACCACGGCGGCCTTCAACCACGGCCTGCCGGGCGACTCCGGCGGCGCCATCGTCGTCGTGGGACTGGCGCTGTTCGCCTACTCCACGGTGATCGGCTGGGCCTATTACGGGGAGAAGTGCATCGAATACCTGCTCGGCGCGCGCGCCGTCGCCCCCTACCGGGCGATCTACTGCCTGGCGGTCGGGGTCGGGGCGCTGGTCAAGGTCGATCTGGTCTGGGCCTTCGCCGACATGATGAACGGCCTCATGGCGCTGCCCAACCTGATCGGGCTCCTGCTCCTGCACCGGGTGGTGGCGCAGGAGAGCGCCCGCTATCTCACGGCGCTCCGGACGACCGGTCGCTAGGGCTCCCGGCTCCGTCCAGCACCTCGCGGACCTTGCGCGCCAGCGTGAGGATCGGGAACGGCTTGCGGAGGATCGGCGTGCCGGGTTCCAGGAGAGTCAGACGCGGCAGGGCGTCGTCGGTGTAGCCGGTCATGCAGAGCACCTTCAATCCCGGCCGCCTCTCGCGCAGGCGCTGCGCCACCTCGGGTCCGTTCCCTCCCGGCAGGACGAGATCGGTCAACAGGAGATCGATGGTCCCGGCATGCGTGCCGCTCAGGGCGAGCGCCTGGGCGAGGTCGCGCGCCGCAAGAATGGTGTAGCCGAACGCCGACAACGCCTCCTCGACCATCTTCCGCAAGCGCTCGTCGTCCTCGACGACCAGCACGGTCTCGGTCCCGGCCGGCGCCGCGCCCCGGTCATCCCGCGCCGCGCCGGCGATCGGGGCGTCCACGCGGGGGAACAGGAGAGTGAAGCAGGTCCCGCGTCCCGGCTCGCTTTCGACCTGGACCCGCCCGCCGCTCTGCCGCACGATGCCATAGACGGTCGCCAGCCCCAGACCGGTCCCCTTGCCCTCCTCCTTGGTGGTGAAGAACGGCTCGAAGATCCGCGCCCGGATCTCGGGGGTCATGCCGGTGCCCGAGTCGCTGACCCGCAGGACCACGTACGGGCCCGGACTCAGATCCGCCGTCGGGGCGCCGGGGGGCGGTGCCAGAACGACGCCCGCGGTCTCGAGACGCAGCACGCCGCCCTCCGGCATGGCGTCGCGCGCGTTGATCACCAGGTTCATCACGGTCTGCTCGATCTGGCCCGGATCGGCCCGGATCCGACCCGGGACCGGATCGAGCGCCAGGACCATCTCGACGTCCTCCCCGATGAGACGGCGGACCATGTTCTCCAGATCGCGGAGCAAGGCGTTGAGATCGAGGACCCTGGGCTCGACCACCTGCTTCCGGCTGAACGACAGCAGCTGGCGGGTCAGCGCCGCGGCCCGCTCCGCGGCCTTCCGGATCTCGTGGAGACGGTCGCGGACCGGGTCGTCGGCCGGCATGCGCGCCAGGATCAGCTCGCCATACCCCAGGATCACGTTGAGCAGGTTGTTGAAATCGTGGGCGATGCCGCCCGCCAGCCGCCCGATGGCTTCGAGCTTCTGCGCCTGCCGGAGCTGCTCCTCCAGCTCGCGCCGCTCGCTGACGTCGTGCAGCGCCAGGACGGCGCCGATCTTCCCCTCGCGTTCGTCGATGATCGTCTGGCCGCTGAAGGCGACCCGGCGCACCCGGTCGCCTGCGCCGCGCAGCAGGTACTCCTCGTTGCGGACCGGGGCGCTCCGGAAGGCCCGGACCATCGGATGCTCCTCGTGATCCACCGCGGTCCGGCCGTCCGGGCTGGTGAGCCCCAGACCGCGGGCCCAAGTCTCGTACCCCACGGACCCGTCGGGCACACCCGCCAGCTCCCGGGCGACCCGGTTCGACAGCCGGATGACGCCACGCGCGTCGCAGGCGACGATCCCGACCTGGAGGTTCTCGACGAGGGCGCCGAGGAAGTGCCGTTCCCGGCGGAGCGCCTCCTCGGCCTCCCGGCGGGCGCGACGCTCCGCCGCCTCCCCCAGCGCCCGCTCCACCGCCGCGGCCAGCCTGGCCAGCCGCTGCTTCAGGATGTAGTCGGTCGCCCCGCCCCGCAGGCTCTCGACCGCCCACTCCTCCCCCACCGTCCCCGAGACCAGGATGAAGGGGACCGCGGGGGCGATCCGCCGGGCGATCTCGAGCGCCGCCAGACCGTCGAACTGCGGCAGGGAGAAATCGGACAGGATCAGGTCGAAGCGTCCGGTCTCGAGGGCGCGGACGTATTCGGCCCGCGAGGCGACGACCACCGTCTCGCACGCCACCCCCCCCGCCTCGAGCGTGGCCCGCACCAGCTCGACGTCGTCCGCGTTGTCCTCCACGTGGAGGATCCGCAGCGGCCCCGCCGCCGGCTGCGCCGCCGCCGCGTCGCCCCGCGCTTGCGCCATGCCTCCTCCTAGACCCGTCCCTTGGCGCTGCCTGGAGGGGGCTCGTTGAGCACCGCCCAGAACAACCCGAGATTCTTGACGGCCGCCACGAACTCGTTGAACTCGACCGGCTTGACGACGTAGGCGTTGACCTGGTGCTCGTAGCTCTCCAGGATATCCCGATCCTCCCTCGAGGAGGTCAGCATGACGACCGGGACTTTCCGCAGGCGCTCCTCGGCCCGCATCGTCCGCAGCACCTCGAGCCCGTCCATCCTGGGCATCTTGATGTCGAGGAGCACCACCGCGGGGTTGCCGTCCGGCCGCGTCGCGTAGGCGCCGCGCCGCAGCAGATAGTCCATCGCCTCCACGCCGTCGCGCACCACCACGACCTCGTTCGCCAGGTGGTGCGCGTCCAGCGCCGCCATCGTCAGCTCGACGTCGTCCGGGCTGTCCTCAGCCAGCAAGATGCGCTTCAATCCGCTCATGCGCCTCGCCTCCTTCTCCGGGAAGGGAAAAATAAAACGTCGCTCCCGCGTCCACCGCCCCCTCGGCCCAGGTCCGGCCGCCGTGCCGGTTGATGATCCGGCGGACGTTCGCCAGACCGATGCCGGTCCCCTCGAACTCCTCGGAGCGGTGCAGCCGCTGGAAGACTCCGAACAGCTTGTGGGCGTAGGCCATGTCGAAGCCGACGCCGTTGTCCCGCACGTGGACGATGATCTCGTTCCCCTGCCTTGCGGCCCCGATCTCGATCCGTCCGTGCGGCCGCGTCCCCGTATACTTCACCGCGTTCGACAGGAGATTGACCAGGACCAGGCGCAGCATCGCGGGATCGCCGCGCACCACCGGCAGGGGGGCGATCTGCCAGTCGATCGGCCGTCCCTGCGTCTCGGCGCGCAGGTCGCGGAGCACGTCCGCGGCGATCGCCGCCAGGTCCACGCGGGTGGGCTGCAGGTCGCTCCGTCCCATCCGCGAGAACACCAGCAGGTGGTCGATGAGGTCCCCCATCCGCCGGGCCGCGGCGATGATCTTGTCCAGAAAGCGGCGCGCCGGTTCGTCCGATTCGGCGAGCCGCTGCCGCAGCATGTCCGCGAATCCCGCGATGTGACGCAGGGGCGCGCGCAGATCGTGCGACACCGAGTAGCTGAAGGCCTCCAGCTCCTTGTTGGCCGACTCGAGCTGCGCGGTGCGCGCCGCCACCCTCTCCTCCAACCGCTCGTTGGCCTCCCGGAGCTCGTTCTCCCGGAGCCGGATCTGGTCCAGCATGTCGTTGAAGGCGCCCGACAGGATGCCGATCTCGTCCTTTCCGCCGCGCGGCGCCCGGACCGAGTAATCCTTTTCGACCGAGACGACCTTGGCGATGCGCGCCAGCTCCAGGAGCGGGACCGAGATGCGGCGCTGCAGGCGGGAGGCCACCACGAACGACAGACCGACCGCCGCGGCGAGCAGGATCGCCATGGTGCGCGCCGAGCGGAGCATCAGCCCGTGCAGCTCCTCCAGATCGGATTCCAGGACCAGGTGGCCGATGCGCTGCCCGTTGAATTCGATCGGCCGGGACAGGATCAGGCGATCGGACTCGAAGCGCGCGCCGGCCGGCGGCCCGCTCCGGACGCCGGGCGGCGCTTCGGGAAAGCCGGTGCTCCGGCGATAGATCGCGAACAGGGTTCCGTCGCCGCCGTAGAGACCGGCCCGGATGACGTGCGGATCCGCGGCGAGGGCCTCGAGCGTCTTCTCGGCCGACTCCCGATCGTCGAACAGCAGGGCGGTCAGGAGGTTGTATCCCAGGGTCCCGGCCTGCACCGTGAGGCCCCGGATCATCCCCGCGCGGAAGGTCGTCACGGCGTGGATCGCCAGCGCCACGCACAGCAGGACCGCCACCGCCGCGCCGCTCAGCACGCCGATGGCGACCAGCCTCTTCCGGATCGGCAGATCCCGGAGCAGGCTCATCCCGTGCCACCCCCGGGCGCGGCGGCGGGCGGGGTGGCCAGCTTCAGGAGCTGGGCGCTGATCCGGAGCCCGGCCCGCTGCGCGGCCTGGAGGTTGATGCTGAACCGCACCCGGCGCTCTTCCAGCCGAAGGACGACGTGCCCGCCCCGTTCCACGAAGCGGCGCATCTCCCCGACCGTCAGGACCCCCGCGTCCTGGAGCCCGTCCAGGATGCGTGGCAGGCGCTTCTGCTCCGAGGTGCTGATGAACAGGAGGTGGCAGCGTCCTTCCGCGGGAAGGGACGCCAGGCGGCGGACCGCCAGCCGGCGCGCGTGGACGGTCTTCCCGGTGAGAATGGCATCCAGGACCGGTCCGAACGGGTCCTCGCCGAGAACGCAGACGGAGAACGGCTCGTCGGCCGAGGCGAAGACCCCCTCCGGCCACTCGATGAAGGTCGCGAGATAGTAGAGGTAGGCGGCCTTCACCTCGTACTCGGTGGCCGGCGCCGCGGGCAGGATTCCCGCTCCCGTACCCGACGCCAAGAGTGTAGCCAGAAGCGCCGTAGCAAGCCGCCGGGCGCGGTTCACCACCGGCCGGTCACCTTGAGGTAGGCCGCCCGCTCGGCCTCCATCGGCACGGAGCCCTCGGAGGATTCCGCGTGATGGCGGTGCAGCAGGTTGCGGCCGATCAGGGAGAGGCGGAGGGCCGGGTGCGCCAGCCAGTGAAGACCGAGATCCAGTTCGACGTACGAATCGACGCCGTCCGCGGGCAGCTCGTCCACGTAGCGGAGGAACCCCTCCAGCTCCCAGGCCGCCGGCAGGTTCATGGACGAGCGCAACCAGGCCTGATGACGCGGGCTCGACCCATTCGTCGAGGGGGCCGTCGTCGCATCCAGGCTGCCGGCCTCCGCGTCGAGGTCGATCCGCAGATACGACCAGGCGCCGCTCAGCCGCCACCATTCGAGGACCCGCCATTCCGCGACGATCTCGCCGCCATAGGTCCCCCCCTCGATCCCGTTGCGGATGAAAAGCGGCTGGACGGTGTGGTCCGGCGGCGGGGTCATCTCCACGAAGGGCGCCCCCGGCTCCAGGCTGAGGAGATTCCGGTAGGCATTGTAGAACCCGGCCACGTCGAGCAGGAACCCCGGCGCCGGCTCGCCCCGGTAGCCGATCTCCCAGGCGACCAGCGTCTCGGAGTCGAACTCGCCGTCCCCGGTCAGGCGGAGAAAGGTCGGGGTCGCCGGCTCGAGCAGGGCCGTCAGGGTGAGGTCGTGCTCGATGCGGGAGGGGGTCCGCACCGCCCGCGACACCATCCCCCAGAGGGCGTGGCGCTCCGAGGGGGTCCAGACCAGGCGCGTGCTCGGCTGCATCTCGAAGCCGCTGTACTCGTTGTGCTCGAACTTGGAGCCGACGGTCAGCCGCCACCGCCCGGAAGCCAGGGCGATTTCGTCCTGGATGAAGGCGCTGGCCAGGTGATCGGTCCGCGCGCTCGGCCGGAACTCGATGGTCGCGACGGAGGCGACGTCGTCGGAGGTGACCCGGTAACCCAGCCCCCAAACGATCTGGTTGCGCCTCCTGCCGGTGAGATGCTGCTGGAAGTCGAGGTCGAAGGTGTCCCGATCCTCGCTGAAGGTCGGCTCCCGGCGGTGGGTCCGATCGTAATAGAAGCGGCTGCGGATCGACGACTTCTCCCCCTCCCGCCGCCACCTGCCGAGGAGGTGCCCGCCGGACAGGTCGGCATCCTCGGTGACCGTCACCGTCGAGGCGGGGTTGTAGAGGGAGTAACCGGCCCGCTGGCCGGAGCGGCCGTCGTAGGCCGCCGCCTCGAAGCCGATCAGCGAACCGGGACGCGGCTCCCAGTCGGCCCGGGCGCTCGCGCGTCCCATCCACCACGCGTCGAACTCGGCCGCCCCTGCCGCGAACGCGCCGTCGCGGTCGAAGGCCTTCGCGTCGACCCGGTAGTGGAACCGCTCGCCGCGTGATCCGCCGAAGCGGAACGCTCCGAATCCCTTCTCCTCGGCCCCTCCGCCGCCCACCGCCAGCCCGCCGGGGGTCTCCCGGGCGCTCCGGGTGATGATGTTGACCACGCCGTTGACGGCGTTGGCCCCCCACAGGCTGCCGCCGGGTCCGCGGAGCACCTCGATCCGCTCGATGTCCTCCAGAAGGACGTCCTGGACCTCCCAGTACACCCCGGCGAACAGCGGCGAATAGACCGTGCGGCCGTCGATCAGGACCAGCAGGGATCGGGACAGCCGGCTGCCGAAGCCGCGCACCCCGATCGACCATTTGTTCCCATCGACCCGCGCCACGTGGACCCCGGGGGCCAGACGCAACGCCTCCGGGATGCTGGTGACCCCCGATCGCCGGATGTCCTCCTGGGTGATCACGTACACCGCCGCGCCGGCGCGCGACCATTTCTCCGGCCGCTTCGAGACCGAGGTCACCTCGAGGTTGACCAGGGCCTCGAAGCCGATCTGGGTAAGGTCGCCCGCGGGTTCTTCCGCCGCGGCGGCCGGAAGCGCGGCCAGGAGCAGCATCACCAGGCAGGACGAAGAACGGCCGCGCGCGGCCCGCGGGAAAGGAGGGACAGTCGGTCCGGGCACTGCAGCGGCCGGACGGCGCGAATCCATTGCCAGCCCCGCGTTACGGACGTTTCGAGGACCCGATCGGCCCCTGCCGCAGTTCGCGCAGATGCGCCGTCGGCGAGGCCGAATATAGGCTCGGCCGGGAAGGGGAGCAACCCCGCCGGGCTCAACAGATGTGACGATTTCCCGGTTCCGGGTGAGAGGCGGGCCGATGCAACGGGGGAAGGTTGAGGTGTTTCCCCTAAGAGCCGCTTCGGCTATTCCCCATCGGGCTCAACAGGTGGGGCGGATTGGTAGTCCGGCGGGATGGCGGGACGAGGGATCAATCCTCCAGCGAACCGTCCTCTTCGGGCCCGGTCTCGCCCCGGAGCACGCCGCCGATGTCCTTGAGGAAGAATCCGAAGACGATGAGGGCCCCGCCCCCCAGGAGGACGACCATGAACCAGGTGAAGAGGTCCCAGGGATTCATGCCCCCGCCTCCCCGGCCCGGGTGGGTGCCGGCGGCGCCGGGACGCTCGTGGTGCCGAAAATGTTGCCGGCGATGAACCCCAGGAGCGACGCCGGCAGGCTGAAGAGCAGGGCGTACTCCTGCCACAGGCTGACGCTCCGTCCGCCGGCCGTGATGGTCCAGATGAAGGTGCCGTACTCTTCGTCGAACGTCCCGAGCTGGTGGACCAGGAGGTAATAGAAGACGGCGGTCGCGAACCCCCCCGCGCAGGAGAGGAGGCCCGCCAGCTTGGTCTTGCGCCCCTTCCAGAACAGTCCCCCCATGATCGGGACGAAGACCGTCGAGGTGAGCACCGTCGACATGAACACCCACAGCGCCAGCAGGCGCTCGAAGTAGAAGGCCAGGATGTAACCGAGCACCCAGGAGAGGAGGATCCCCCACTTGGTGAGGCGGATCAGCTGATCGTCGGTCGCCCGGGGGTTGAAGACCGGGCGATAGATGTCGTACACGACGTTCCCCCCCGCCACCAGGCAATAGGAGTCGATGGTCGACATCTCCGCCGAGAGCACTCCCGCGAGGAACAGTCCGGTCAGGCCCCACGGCAGGGCGAACACCACCACCCGCAGGAGGGCGCCGTTCGGATGAGTGTCGGCCGGGAGGATCCCGGCGTGCACCGCCGCCGCCGCCAGCATCCCGCCCGCGGTGACGCACCAGTCGTAGGCGCTCCAGAGCACGATGCCGATCAGCAGGGCGTTGCGGACGTTCCTGAAGGAGCGCGCCGCGAAGATCCGCTGGTAGAAGGCTGGATCGACGAGGATGCTGAGCCCCGTCGAGGCGTAGACCACGACCAGCCAGATCGGCACGCCGCCCAGCGTGTCGAAGTAGGTCGGCGAGAGGTTCTGGGCGACGTAGTCGAACCCGCCGACCTTGGTGATCACGATCGGGACGGCGATGGCGAGGGTCACGCACATCAGGGTGAACTGGATGGTGTCGGTGATCGCCACGGCCCACAACCCGCCCCACAGGGTATAGACCAGGGCCACGCCGCCGAGCACCAGCCCCCCGATCTTCGGGTCGAGCCCCAGGATCACCTTGAACACCATCCCCAGGCCGAACAGCCCGAGCGACGGCAGGGAGTAGATGAACGAGGCGATCGCCCCGAACACGCCGGCCGGCCGGCCGTAATACCGTTCCAGGACGTCCGGGAGCGAACGGAATTTCTCGTTCCGCAGGCGCTTGGTCAGCAGGAACGCCGCGATGATGAAGAACACGTAGGTCGGCCTCGAATAGCCGAACCAGGCGACGATCCCCTCGTTGAACGCCAATTCCGAGGTGCCGAACAGGACGTCGATGCCGTAATAGGTCGACACCAGGGTGCAGATCAGGATGGGGGTCGTCATGGTCCGGCCGGCGATGAAGAACTCGTCGAAGTTCTTCATCCTCCGGGAGACGTAGAAGCCGATCCAGAGCATGAACGCGAGGTAGGCGCCGATGATCGCGAAGTCGAGCCACGTCATGTGGGCGTTGAGCTGGATGTTCCCGAAGTCCACGTCCGTCGCCGCCGCGGGATGATGCCCGATGGAGGGGGCTAGGTATCACAGCGCCGACACGGGGGTCAAGCGCGGCGCGCGCGGGCGGCGCGGTTCCCGCGAATTCCGCTCCGCGTCAGCGGATCAGGACGCGGATCGGAAGGGCGGTCGCGGGGACCCGGATCGCCTGGCCGCGCGGCGGATCCGCGACGCTCCCGGTCGCGGGCGCCGATGGATCCAGGCGGCAGGTGATCTCCAGGGCGTCCTCGAGAAGCCGGACCGCGGCGACACGCAGTCGGGCCGGTGGATCGCTCGGCATGGTGTCGATCAGGATCACGATCATCTCCGCGGTGAAATCGATCTCCGGGAGGACGGCCTCCGTGCCGGCCGCGAACGCCGCCCACTCCTCCGCCGAGCGGACTGTCAGGTGGTCGCGTCCGATCTCGGGCCCCTTCGGCAGCGGCACCGTGACCGGTGGCGGCGCCTCCGCCGCCGGTGGGGCCAAACCGGCCGCCGGGGGCGGCACGTCGGCCGCCTGCGGGGCGGCGGTCACCGGAAGGTTTCCCTCCCCGCCGGGTTCGGGCGGTATCGGTTCGGGAGGCTTCGGCCCGGGCGCCGGCACCCCCGGCACCGCCGTGGGGGGAAGGTCGGAGTCAGGCACGCTCCGTGGCGCCGGAGGGGTCGGCCCGCCGGCCGCCGGCCGGGGGGCTGCCGGTGGCGTGCCC
>JBOGOE010000329.1:0-4325 GCA_050747445.1 Candidatus Polarisedimenticolia bacterium
GCCGAGGAGGGCCTGCCGCGCCAGCGGCGCGTCGAATCCGGTCGCGGCGTCGCCGGCGATCCGGTAGCGCCGCCCCTCCGGGCGAAGATCGATCCTCAGGAGACGATGCAGCACCAGCAGTCCCCCCGCGCGCGCCAGCACGATCTGACCCGGACGCGGCGGCCCGACGAACGGCGCCACGACCGCCACGTCCCCGGTGCGGAGGGCGGGGAGCATGCTCTCCCCCCGGACCGGCACCAGGGTCTCGTGGCCGTCGGCGAACAGCGCCTCGAGGATGGTTTCGGCCGCACGATCGGCGGCGGGCGGCGGGGCGGGAGAGGTCATGAGTTCACCGCCCGGGCGCCGACGACGCTCCCCGGGACCCGCTGCCGGATGTGCAGGAACGGGGCCCTCGCCAGGTCGATGACCCGCCGCTCGCCGGCGTTCTCCATTCCGGACGCGGTGGCGATCTCGACCCGCGGCCGGAACGGATTTCCCTCGTTGGCCGAGACGATGCGCGCCAGATCGCCGCTCGACAGCTCCACGAGGGAGCCGATCGGGAAGATCGGCACCGCCTTGAGGAGGGCGCGGAACAGGGGCGGCGGGAACCGCCGGCCGTGCTTCTCCATCACCAGCGAGGTCACGTCGTGCAGATCGTGCGGCCGTCGCTCGCCCGGGTCGTGCAGGTACAGCTCCATGAGGGAGGCGAGCGCCGTCACCTCGATCCGGAGATCCCCCGCCGCTCGCTGGCGGGGCACGGGTTCCCCGGAATGCAGCAGCGCGTGGACCTGGCGGATCGACTCCTCCAGGACCGGGTCGGCCACCAGCCCCAGCGCCGCCAGCATCGGTCCGGGGCGCAGACGCGTCCCCTGCGGGTCGATCGCCTCTTCCGACGCGATCGGCGCGGTGTCGTCGGCCGGCGCCACGCCCGCCTGCAGGAGCCCTGCGTCGTGCACCAGGGCGAGCGTCGCGAGACCCTGGAGCTCGGTGTCGGGACCGAGACGGGAGGCGATGCGCGCCGCGATCACGGCGGTATTGATCGAGTGGCCCGCGAGATGGAAGCCGCGGGACGGCGCCAGCAGGGCGTCGATCGGTTCGTCGCCGGCGCCCCGGGCCGCCACGGCCGCGGCGATGGTCTTGAGCCGCGCGGCGTCGACCGTCCTGCCGGAGGTCACGCTCTTGAACAGGGCCGTGAGGGTCGCCAGCTCCGCGACGGGCGCGCCGGCAGGGTGGACGGATTCCGGCGCGGGCGCGCCCGGGCGCGGCTCGGGTGCGGCCACGGCGGCCACGGCACGGCCGGCGGCCTCGGCGTTCTCGATGGCCTCCGGGCTGAGACCCGCGTGCACCATGACCTCGCGCATCGAGCGGAGCGGACGGCTGGCCCCGGGCAGGAGCACCACGTCCTCGACGCAGGCGACTCCCTGCATCACCTTGCGCCAGCCCTCCTCCCGGATGCGCGGCAGGGCGGAGGGGCCCGCCGGACCGGCGGCCAGCTCGAACGCCCCGGTCAGACCGCGGGCCCCCGTCCCGGCGCACTCGGCGCACCCCTTGCCGGCGGGCACCACGAAGCCGCCCTGGCGCTCCATCATCTCCAGATCCCGCCGGTGGAAGCCGTGGCGGCGCGCCTGCGCCGCGGGGATGGTCCGCCACCCGACGCAGGCGCGGCAGACCGTGCGGAGCAGCGCCTGGGCCAGGACCAGGACCGGGACCTCCGGGGCGCCGCCGCGGCGCACGTCGAGCGCGATGGTCTCCCTGAGAGCCTCCGGGTCGGCGGCCGGAGCCGGCGCCAGGACCAGGGTCCCGGCATCGGCGAGCCGGGCGGCGAGCGGGAGCTCGGCCGCCTCGAGGCGATCGACCAGCACGAATTCCGGTCCGTTCTGCAGCAGGCTCTCGGGGAAGGGCCAGTCGGTCAGCGAACCGGAGATCCACGGGTGGGCGCGCCGTCCGGTCCTCTCCCCGCCGCCGATCAGACCGCCGCGGCGTCCGCGTCCCGCCAGGGTGGCGCCCAGGAGCTCCAGCGTCGTGGTGCGTCCCGAGGCCGGTCCGCCCGCGACCAGGACGATCCCGACGGTTCGATCGATCGCCTCGAGCAGGATTTCCAGGAGGGAGGGGGACATGCCGACGTCGGCGAGGGTGGCCGGCGGGGCCCCGGGGACCAGACCGCACAGACCGACCCGATACTCGTTGGGCAGCGCCGCCGGGCGGACCCCGAGAAGGACCCGCGGCGAACGGCTGCCACCGGTGCGAAGCACCGCGCGGGGCGCGTGATGGAAGACCGCCGCCAGGAAACCGACCGCGTCCTTCGGAGCGACCGGGTAGGGATGCTCCTCCCCATGGGCGTCGACCAGCGCCGCGCGCAACCCGTCCCGCCCCGGCACCAGGCTCAGCTCCATCGGGTCCCCGCCCAGAAGCCGGGAGAGAGCCGGGGCGAGCAGATCGGGCCGGGGCTGCGCCCGGGGCCAGGCACCGGCCTCCCCCGAGGGGAGCAGCTCGGTGCCGAGCACCTCCTCGTCGCTCACCGGTATCGGGACGACACCGACCTCGGTGCCCCAGTAACGGCGGGGCACGCGGAGGCTCTCCACGCCGCGCGGGGTGGCGACGAACGCGACCCCCTGGCGCTCGGCGAGGAGGACCGGGAGGGGGACCGCGCTTTTAGCGGGACCGGCGGGTGGCGTTGCGGCGGGCACCCTGTCCCTCCTGTTCGGGCACGGCCGACGACGCGGGCTCGAGCGTGACGATCTTGGCGATCAGCGTTCTCTCGAGATACTGGAAGTCGAGCGGTTTCTGGATGAAATCGTAGGCCCCCAGGTCGAGCGCCTGCAGCGCCATCTCCTGATCGGCGTGGCCGCTGATCATGATGACCGCGGACCCGGGCGCCTCCCGGCGGAGTCGTTTGAGGGTTTCGATCCCGTTCATTCCCGGCATGGCGATGTCGAGAAGGATGACCATCGGCGGCTGGCGCGACACCATCGCCAGGGCCTCGGCGCCGCTTTCCGCGCCCGCCGCGGCGTAACCGTGCTCGGTCAGGAACTCGATCAGGACGTCGCGCACCGCCGGTTCGTCGTCGACCACCAGGATCTGGCTCATCCGCGCTCCCCGCCGCCGCGGCCCGATTCGAGACCCGCCGCGCCCAGGGCGCATTCCACCGCGCTCGGCTCCGGCAGGAACTGCAGGCGCCGCACCGGCACCCGCTCCGCCATCTCGGTCAGGAAGCGGACTGCGAACTCCAGCCCCTCCTGGTCCCACATCGCCGGGAAGGCGCGCACCATCATCTGGGCCACCGCCTGCGCCGGAGCCAGCTCCACCGCACGGTTGCGCGGGGCCTGCTCCAGGATGAACACCGCGTCGAGCTTGGCCGAGGCGGGGGCCTCGAGACCGGCTTCGCCGTGCCAGGGGGTGCCGAAGATCCGGTAGGCCCCCTCCTCCTCGCGGATCACGATCCGGTCGTCGGACAGGATGGTCGCGCCACCGCGCTCCCGGAACAGCCGTGCCGTGGTGCTCTTCCCGGCCCCGGAGGTCCCGAGGAAGAGGACGCCCCGCCCGTCGATCGCCACGCCGCAGGCGTGGACCAGGACGCCGCGACCGCGCGACAACCGCGCCAGGAAGACGACCTCGTCGAACGGATAGACGAAGGGATGCATCTCGCCGGCGCTCAGGATGGGACCGCCGACCAGGGTCTCCCCCTCCCCGTGCCTGTACTCCCGATCGAACTCCACCAGGAGATAGGGATCGCGGCCGAAGAGGGGAGAGCGGAAGGTCAGCAGGCGGTGCTCCCCGACCTCCTCGAGGCGCCACACCGAGCCGGTGTCGAACAGGGTGCGGCCGCGCACGCGGCGCGCCTCGCGTCCCGAGGCGGGCCCGAGCACCACCTGGGCGCAGTCGAAGCCCGGCGCGTCGGTCAGGAACGGCAGGTGCGCCGGTTCGGCGACCAGACGCAGGCTGGGGTCGGCCGTCTCGATCGATAACCCGAGGCGGGCGATTTCCAGGATCAGGGCGCGGGACGGGTCAGCTGGCATTGTGGGAGCAGACCGCCGGGATGCCGGCGCACTTCTGGATCGGGCCGGCGGGACCCGCGGTGGTGTTGTTCTTGCACGACGCCAGGACCGCCTCGTCGGGGACCAGGCGGACCCGCTGCAGCTCGGGCGGCGCGTACGGACGCCGTTCCGGGCGATCGACATGGCTGTGGCGGCTCATGACACCTCCAGGCCCGCGGCGGTGGCGCGGGGATGTTCGATCTGGATCAACTGCGGTCCTTCCGGTCGCGCGCTCTTGACGCACCCGCCTGTGGCGCATGCCCCCGTGCCGCACGCGCCGGCTCCCTGCGGCGCGCCGGCGCGGGGCAGGAC
>JBOGOE010000330.1:0-32588 GCA_050747445.1 Candidatus Polarisedimenticolia bacterium
CCATGCGCAAGAACGTCCTCGCCAAGTGCTACGGCGGCGACATCACCCGCAAGCGCAAGCTCCTGGAGAAGCAGAAGGAAGGCAAGAAGCGGATGAAGAAGGTCGGCCGCGTCGACATCCCCCAGGAAGCCTTCCTCGCCCTCCTCAAGGTCGACTGACGCCGGCCCCGCGGCACCCTCACGGGCCGCCGGCCGCTCCACCGGCCGCGGCCCCGACTCGAGGGTCCCGGGGTCGATGCGCGGCGCGGGTGTAGTAGTCGACGAAATTCTCCTCATTCATGTCCGAGTGCCGCGGGGTGTGGCACTCGAAGCAGACTTCCCGCCGCGGCCGCCGGTGCACGTTGACCGCCGACGGCGCCCGGACGTGGGCGGCGCCGGGGCCGTGGCACATCTCGCACTGGACGTGCCGCAGCCGCTCCAGGGGATCCCCGAGCCGGTAGCCCGACGGATGTCCGTAGCCGGTCACGTGGCAACCGATGCAGCGCGGGGCGTAGTTCCGGTGCCGCCTGACGAGGGTCGAGAACGCGCGACCGTGCGCGCTGGCCTCCCAGGCCGCCGCTTCCGCCGCGTGACAGTCACTGCACGCCACCGCCCCGACGTATTCGGACTTGAGGAGCGCCGGAAGGAACCGCGCCACCGGCTCCCCGCTTCCCGAGAGGTCGGGGTCGTCCTTCATCCCTTCATAGAATGCGGCCATCCGGGCACGGAAGTCGGGAGCGTCCGGGACCCGCTCGCCCAGGATGTCCTGCTCCAGCACGGCGCGGGCGATTCCCCCGCCGGGCGCTACCGTGAGGTCGATCTGCTCCAGCCAGCGACCCTCACCGGTGCCGAAGAAGATCAGACGCCCATGGTGCGCGCCGATGAGCCGGTTTTCGTTCCCGTCCGGGAACCTGAAAACGCCGTCGAGGGCGGCCGCCGGGCTCTCGCTGCTGAGGATCGCGTCGACCTCCGGCACGCGGTCCAGGATCCCACGGACCAGATCGGGCGGGATGCTCCCTATGGCGATCACCAGGTCGGCGCTCTTCCGGGCCTCCCGCGCCGCCGCCGCCAGCATGTCGACGGGATCCCCGACCCGGAGACCGTCCACCCGCTGCTCGTAGAAGCGGGCATGCTCCTCCACATAGCGCCGCGGATCCAGGACGCTGACCCACCCCACGCGCACCCCCCCGGCCGTTGTGAGCCTCCAGGGGGGGGCGATGACCTCCTCCCCCGCGCGCAGATTGGCGTTGACGTACGGCAGGGGCCGGCGGTCCGCCGCCTCCCGGAAGAAATCCGGCCCGCGCATCATCTCCGTGTGGCCGATGGCCGCCGCGTGGTACTGCTGGCGGCCCATCAGCTCGAGGTAAAAATCCAGCTCCCGGAGCTCCACCCGGCCGGGAAGCGGCTCACGGCGATCCACGGCATAGGCATTGCCGAGGTCGACCATGACCACCGGCTCCCCGCGGCCGAGGAGCTGGCGGCGGATCGACTCCCGCCGGGCGATCCCCCCCAGCTGGCGGGCGACGCAACCGCACACCTCCAGCATCCCCCGGGTATTGGCGGTGACGACGAGACGAAGCCGGCGGGCCCGCGCTCCCGGTGTTCCCGGAGGGGGCGGGTCCAGGGAGAGCGGCTCGATGCGGCTCAGCCGGGCGATCGCACTCTCCGGAATGGCTTCCGCGGAGGCCGCAAGCTCCTGAAAGGAGCTCCAATCCTGCGGCGCGTGCCGTCCGAGGATCTCGAACAGACCGGGCCCCCCGCCCTCCTCGCGCAGCCGGGCCACGACCGCCTCGAGCCCTGGACTCTCCGCCACCGCCCCGCGCAACTTCTCGTCGACAAGAGCCAGAAGGAAGCTTCCCTTCACCCGCCGCTCCTGGCGGGCCTCGGTCGCGCCGGACAGGGGACCCTCGAGCGAAATCCTGGCCTGCCGGGCCTGACGCGCGCGCAGCAGCCAGCTGTCCCGGCCGGGTCGGATCCCGAGGGCCTCCACCGCCTGGACCGCCAGGAGATCGGGGAGCGCGTCGGCCAACCAGCCGTCCAACGCACCCCGCCCGGTCGGCGGCCCGGGTGAATCGATCCACGCCCGGGCCATCGCCTGCATCATGTCGTAGGCCTGCGAGGGTCCGGCACCGAGGATCTCCCCCCCCTGGGCCGACGGCGACGGCGGCACCAGAACCAGAGAACCGTCGGCGGGGGAGGGGATCAGGACGACGGTGTACGCCCGGCCGATGGGACCGAGCCGCCGGCCGAGGAAGTCGAACCCCCGGCGCGCGATCTCGAACAGTTCGTCCTGTCGATGACGTGGCAGATCGATGCTGCCGAGAACGCGCAACGTGCCGGCCGACGTCACGGTGTTCTTCTCCGCAAAACTTCCGACGCCGATGACCGCCTCGACCAAGGCCGCCGTGGCCCCGCTGCCTCCGCGCAGTACGGCCGTGTCGCCGCGGATCGGCAGCGACCCGACGACCCGCCATCCGTCTGGAAGTTGGAACTTCACCTCGAGGTCGGCAATCGCCCGGTGCCAGGCCGGAAGGAGAAACAGATTACGTCCGCTGAGCAGGCCCCCCCGGGCGTCGAGGTGGCCGAACCGCCGGCCGTTGCTCCCGCGCATCGGATCCCCCGCAGGGGCCCCCGGCGCGACCCGGTAGCGGTACACCACCTCCGGCGCCCCGCCGGTGCGGACGATCCGCTCCGTGAATTGACGAGCCCCCGACCCTGCTCCACGGTCGCGCTCCTCAACAACCGGCAACGGGGTCCCTCCGCTGCTGCCAGCCGAAAAGTCCCGGAGGCGCATGACCTCGTCCTGGACCATCTGCTTGAGTCGCAGATCCCCGGCAGCCCCGCCCCGGGCCCGGCATGCGACTTCGACTCCCGTGATCGGGTCCTGCGGGATCCGCACGACGCAACGCAGCGTCGGGGAGCGGGCGCAACCCAGGCCCAGGGCGAGCGCGGAGAAAGCGAGCGCCAGCAATGGCGGGCGCACCGCCACGGAGAACGTCAAGGAGGGAGGCAGACGCCAGGACACCGGAGCCCGGGACGATGCCGATCGCCCCGGGCTCCGCAGGTCATCGGCTCTTCAGTTGCAGCCGCCCGGACAGTTATCCAGTGCGCAGTTCTGGCCACAGCAATTCGGATTGCCGATGGGACAGTGCAGGCAATGCCTGCAAGGGGCGACCGGCTCCAGCTCCGTCATGCCATCCACGGTCATCTGGAGATCGGTGGCTGCTTGTACATCGCTGTCGGCGACGGTCTGCGTCCCCGTCACGAGGACCATTCCGGCGACGAGCAACAAGGCTCCCGCAATGGGGAGAATCCACCTGAGATGTTTCATCGCATCGACCTCCTTGTAAAGTGAAACCAGCACACCCGGTTGCCGGACTTATAGTCGTTCACCGCTTCGCGGTCAAGACCCTCTCGCGACCGGTTCCGCCGAGTGAGCCCCCATGCCGCGAGGCTGACGTGTCGGTTCGGGATCGACGCCGCGAGCGTGTGGATCAGAACAGCGGGGCCCGCGCCGCCTCGTCGAAGGTCATGTTGTGGGTGTAGATGGGGGTGACGATCGGAACGTTGTACTTGACCTTGATGTCGAGGTAGGTGTTGGTGCGGTTGACCACGATGTTCTTTCCCTGGACCGGAAGCTCCAGCTCCTGCGCCTTGCGCAGGACGCGGTTGCGGATGTCTTCATTGCTGCTGCGGAGGGCGCCGAAGCGGGCCTCCTCCTCCAGGTAGTCCCTGAAGGCGTAGCCGTCGATCAGGACGGGGACGACCTTCACGCCGGCGTAGATGGTGATCGCGAGGACCGCCAGCCCCAGCAGGGTCCCGGCCCGTCCCTCGCCCCTCTCGCCGCGCCCGATCGTCATGACGGATTTGAATATAGGAACCGCCCGCCACGCCGTCAAGGCGGCCGGTTACGGGTTCGTGATCGGACCGCTCCGGGGCGGGCTCAGCGGATCTGCCGGAAGGTGCGGCCCCAGCGGGTGCCGCGGAAGACGGCGCTGGCGCCGTCCCAGATGCGGCGGGCCGTGGAGGCCCTGCGGGGCGCCGCCTGGACGCCGTTCGGATCGATCCCCTCGAAGGACCAGTAGATCAGGAGGCCGCGGCCGAAAATCCGCTCGCGCGGCAGGAAGCCCCATTCCCGGCTGTCGAGGCTGTTGTCGCGATTGTCCCCCATCACGAAGTACTGCCCCTCGGGGATCGGGATCGGCTCGAAGTTGTCGAGGGACGGCGGCACGCCGCCCGGATCCTTGTGGTTGCTGTACGGCTCCAGGAGCGGGATGTACCCCTCCTCGCCCGCCGGCCGTACGTAGACCACCCGGTTCACGATCTTGATGGTCTCGCCGGGGAGGGCGATCACCCGCTTGATGTAGTCCTGCGCCGGATCGTGGGGCGGCCGGAACACCACGACGTCCCCGCGCCGGACCGGGGCGAACGGAAAGAGCGCCCGCTCCAGCCCCGAGGACAGGGGCGACACGGCGAACTTGTTCACCAGGATGTGGTCCCCGACCATGAGGGAGTCCTCCATGGACGGGCTGGGAATCTTGAACGGCTGGACCAGGAAGGTGCGCACGAAAAGCGCGAACAGCACGGCGACGAGGGCCGCCTGCGTGTACTCGAACAGGAATCGCCGGGGTCGGGCGTCGTTCACGGCCGTCATTATGCAACGAAGAGGGGCTCCTCGCGGAGCCCCTCTCGTCTCGTTCTCCCGTCACCCCGCCGCCGATGCGGCGGCGGTGCCCGCGACCGCCCTTACGGGCAGGGCGGTTTCAGCGTCCGGAGCGCGCCGTTGCTCCTGCGCCCGACCAGCACCCCCGCCGGCCCGATCGCCGTGGGGTTGTGCCCGGCGAGGTAGTACAACGACGTGCCGGCCGCCGGCGCGGTGGTATCGGTCCGGGTGATCAACTGACCCGGAGGACCAACTGGCTGGAGGATCGTGCCGCCGAGGCAGGCGCTGCCGGCGAGAGTGGCCAGCCCGGCGTCGCCGCTCGTGCTGATGGTCCCGCGGAACAGGCTGTAGTTGAGGACCTGCGGGACGGCCGGTGCCTGCACGCGCGACGCGAACTCCAGAGTCGTCGTGCCGCTCAGGCGATCGTGCCGGACGCTCAGTCCGACGTCACCGCCGTCACCCGAGTAAACCTGGATCGCGGCGTTGGCCGATGCCGATGTGCTGACGCTGGTGCAGCCGGTATCCACGCTGCAGCGCGCCTGGACGCGGTAGGTCGCGTCCGCCGTCGGATGATCCACGTAGGTCGCGTCGGGCGTCCAATCCTGCGCGACGGCGCCATTCTTCAGGAAGCGGAACTGGGTGACGCCGTTGATGCAACCGCCGACGTTGACGGTCCCGATGGCCGACACGACGAGCTGCTCGCCGGCGACGATGGCGCCGTCGTCGACGCTCTCGTTCACGCTCACCGCCACCGTGTAGCCGTTGTCGCCCAGGGTGTTGTTGCAGGCGTCGGTGGGGCAGCCGCCGCCGGTGGGCGGGGTCTTGGTGTCGCCCGGCGGGCTGATCTGCTCCGTGATGGTCCCGGTGACCTTGATCTGGTCGATCCACCACCCGTCGTCGTGCGTGCTGCTCCAGGCGGCCAGCTCGTTGTACGAGGACGAGCAGCAGTCGAACTCCCAGGACTGCGCGATCCACCGGATCCGGACCCTGGACCCGGCGTAGGGGGTCAGGCTGAACTGCGACTGCACCCACAGACCGCTCCCCTGGTTGCCCGTCTGGACCAGCGGGCCGCCGACCGTCGGATCGCTCGGCGTGCAGTCGTAGATCGTGGTGGTGTTGAGCTGGTTGCCGCAGTGCGACCAGACGCCGTTCGGGTAGCAGGTCAGCTCGTGGACGCCCCGCGGCGCGGGGGGTTCCGTCCCCGCGTCGGTCGGGGTGAAGTTGCAGTAGGTCGGCGAGGTGCCGAAGGTCGACCAGAGGTACGGCACGTGGTCGTACACCGTCTCGAACGGCGCCAGCCGATCCCAGAGACCCCAGAGGTCGGACGCCGGGCTCGGATCCTCGTCGACCTGGATGTGGACGTCGCCGTAGTCCACCGCCTTGCCGATCCCGGAGTTCAGGTAGTTGTTGTCCATCATGTTGGCGATGTGCCAGAACGACAGGATCAGGTCGTCATCCGTCCGGGCCACCGGCGTCAGGTTGATCGGGTTGGTCATGAACGCCGGCATCTGCCGGAACTTGGTCGTATCGCCGTTGATGCTGTTGGTGGCGAAGTGGTGGCCCCAGTGCAGCGAGTTGGCGCCGTCGAGGGCATGCTCGCCGCGCGTCGGGGTGATGTGCCCGATCGCGTTCTGGGCGCAGGTCGGCGAGCCCGGCACGCAGTGGATGTGCCAGGACATGTCGAAGTCGGGCTCGATGCGGCATTCCGGATCCTGCGGCGGGACCAGGAACCCGGCGCAGCCGACGACGTTGATGACGTTGCCGATGCCACCCGGATCGTTCCCCACCCAGACGCCGAAGGTGTCGTTGTGGACGCCCGGGGTGCCGGCCGGCAGGTTGCTGAGGGACACGATCCCGTCGCCGTCCCGGTCGATGTCGAAGCCTTCCTGCGCCGTGCCGTCGTCCGCCGTGTTAGCGACCCCATCCGGTCCGACGACGAAGATCGGGATACCCATCGCCGGTTCGCGGTCGAGGTTGATCACGACGGGAGCCGGCGTGCTGCCGGCGGTCTCGTTGCTCGTCAGGAACAGCTGGAAGCTGCCCTTGGGGGTCGGGACGCCCGGCACCGTATTGGTCGCCAGCGACACCACGAACTCGAACTCGCCGGCGCCTCCCATGGTCGCGGTGTCGATGGTGGCTCCCGCGTCGATGCGGGCGATCGAGACCGTGGGGCGGGTGATGCAGGAGATGTCCGGATCGGTCGACGACAGGAACAGCTTGACGTCGGTGGCGTCGAACGGGCTGCTGTTGCGCAACAGGACGGTCATGACGGCCGTCTCGCCCGTATCGGCGAACTCGTCCCCGTCCCCGATGATGTCGTGGACGCTGCTCCCGAGCAGCGTCAGCGCCCCGATCGGGAGCTTGCGGCACGAGTTGGTCATGGTGAAGGTCAGCGCGTCGTCCGGAATGACGTCGTTGTTGTCGTCCACCGTCTCCTCGGGGTCGCAGATGTCGCCGCGCCCGTCGGAATCCTTGTCGCGCTGCCGCGTGGTCCCGGCGATGACCGCCGGATTCGGCACGACGGGGCAGTTGTCGATGGCGTCGGTGACGCTGTCGCCGTCCACGTCGTCCTCGACCGTGCCGCAGCCGCCGTCATTGACGATACCGGCCCGAACGCAGGTCTCCTTCGAGATGTTGAGGCAGGTGCCGCACTGCGCGCCGTCGGCGGTGCAGGAGAGAGTCGGGTCGTTCTGGCAGACGCCCGTCGACGGGCAAATGTCGTCCGTCGTGCACACTGTGGTGTTGGTGCGGTTGCACGAACCGTTGTCCAGGAGCGCCGGCCGCGGGTTGACGCAGTCACCGTCGCAGGCGTTGCCCAAGCCGTCCTGGTCGCTGTCCTGCTGCGTGTTCGGGGTCCGCACGCAGTTGTCGTTGCGGTCCACCAGGCCGTCGCCGTCCCGATCGGAGTTCGCATTGCAGGCGGCGCCCAGCGGCGACCCGCCGCCGGCCGGCGCCTGGCCCGGGTTGTAGACGTCGGGGCAGTTGTCGAGCGCGTTGACCACGCCGTCGAAGTCGACGTCGTCCAGATCGCAGAGGTTGCCGACGCCATCGGCGTCGCCGTCGAGCTGGTCGAAGTTCGCGACGCCCGGGCAGTTGTCGCAGGCGTCGCCGACGCCGTCGCCGTCGCCGTCCTCCTGGCCCGGGTTGTGGATGTCGTCGCAATTGTCGACGGATGCATCGATGCCGTCGTTATCCAGCTCGCCGAACGAGGTCTCGCCGGTGACGCCGTCACCGTCTGAGTCGCACTCCGGATCGATGTAGTAGAAGGTCAGCGTCGAGTCGCCCGGCGAGGCGAACAGGGTGCTGGTGTTGTTGACCAGCGACGTGAGGCTGACGTTGCCGCGGAACAGTCCGGGCTCGCCGGCCACCGCCGGGATGGTGAACGACTTGCGCGGATGGGTGGCCGTGGTGACGCCGTTCGACACGTTGATGCCGTCGGACGGGGTCACGGCGGCGACCTGGACGCTCGGCAGCGCCGCGCGCCGCGGATCGCGGACGGTCACCTCGACGGTCTCGTTGCACTCGTAGAGGTTGAGCCGATCCACGACCAGGGTGGCGCACTGCTGCGGTCCGGTCGCGCCGAAGCGCTGGCAGGCGACGCTCGGGTTCGCGCCCGTGGAGCCGTCGTCGAGCGGATGGGACTCGTCCCATTCCAGCACCACGTCGTCCATTCCGAAGCCGTAGTCGGTGTCACTCGCGGTCGTCTCCTGGACGAAGAAGCCCATCCCCATCTGCCAGCGGTTCTTGGCCGGTCCGGGGGCGAAGGAGCCCTGCGGCTCGCCCTCACCCGGGCCGAGGCTCAGGTTGATGATGCCGTCTTCGTACTCCAGGAGAACGATGTCGAACGAGCGGTTCGGCCCGGCGATGTCGTCGTCCTCAGGATGGCAGGTGCCGCCCGGACAGTCCCCCGCGACGGTGCAGAACCCGTTGTCATTGGTGCCCCCGTCACAGGTGCCGAACTGCGGATCGCCCGGACCCGGCGTGGGCCGGAAATCGGGACCCGCCGTCGGGATCGGGCTGCTGCTGGCCGGGTTGACGTTGCCGGTGAAGCCGGTGAACCCCTCGGTCTCGTCGCCGGTGAGGCGCGGGTTGCCGCCCGTGACCGATCCGTCGGGATCGACCAGTGGCCCGAAGGTGCGCTGCGGCACCGGGCTGTTTGGATCGATCCCGTCGTAATACGAATGGAAGGACACGAGGGCGTAGATGTCCGGGAAGCGCAGGTAGAGGTAGCCGCACATCAGGCAGTTGCGGGCGTCGCTGTCGACGTCGTTGTCGAGGTCGAACGACCCGCCGGCGTAGTCCGCGGTCTGCACGTTGAAGTTGAAGCCGACGCGCTGGAACTCGACGGTCCACGGGAAGCCGCGGGCGTCGTTGGTCTGGTGCACCTTCTGGATGATCGGCGAGTGCAGGACGTCGAAGAACACCTCGGTGAAGGGAGGGGTCGCGGCGTCGGTCGGGTACGGGTACGGATCGCAGACCGGCCCGGTGCCCGGGGTCGTGGAGCTGCCGTCGCCGGTGTGCCAGATCCCCAGGGGGGTCTGGAAGCCGCACACGCCCGAGCTGGTGGAATGCTCCCAGACCACGTTCGTGACGTTGGCCGGCTTGCTGAACTGCTGCCGGAGGGGGTACCAGCCGCCGTCGTTGTCGTCGAAGTTGAACGGGACGAAGTCGCCGTCCGACGGTCCGGTGGACAGGGCCAGGATCCCGCGATCCAGGGCGCCGTTCGGCCGGATGTCCTCCAGCGGGTCCAGAACGCCGTCGTTGTCCAGATCCTCGCCCAAGGTGTTGGTGACCCTGCCCGCGGCGGTCCCGGGGACGAAGAGGGTGGAGAAGACGAGGTCCTCGTCGGGCCAGAAGATCCCCTCGAACGGGTCGAAGGTGTCGGGCGCGTCGATCTGGAGGTTCCGGTTGAAGTCGCGCACCTGCCTGCCGCCATCGGGGAAATCGGTCGAGTAGTGGAGCGACTCGGTGTTGGCGTTGATCACGTGGCTGAAGGTGAAGGTGCTCCGGGCCAGATCGACGCCGCGCGCGCTCCCGTCCAGCGTCAGGACCAGGTCCACCCTGCGGTTCGCCACCGACAGGCCGTTGGCCGACGGATCCACGATGATGGTGAAGGTCGCGCCGCCCAGCTGGCCGCCCGGCAGGCGACCGAGGTTCTTGGGCGAGTCGGGGATCTTCAGGGCGGCGGCGCCGGGACCGGTCGCCGTCAGCCGCGCCACCACGTCGTTCAGATCGTCCGCGCGCTCGAAGTTATTCAGGGCGACGGTGTAGGTCACCTGCTCGCCGGCGTCCAGGTGCTGGTCGTTGTCGCAGCCGCCGCCGATGAACGACGCGGCGTTGGTGCGGCCGGCGATGCTCAGCGACGCCTGGCCGACGCCGGGCGAGCACTGGAAGCGGGCCCGCGCCTCGGAGGAGCGGGGGGTGTCGGCGTACTGCGCCACGATGAACTGCCCGCTGTCCCCCTCGAGGACGCCGTTGTTGGCGACGGCGGCCGGCCGGGCCAGACGCGTCGGGATGCCGCTCGAGGCGAAGGCGCCGTTGCCGGCGCCGGCCGCGGTGAACGTGAAGCCGTGCTCGGTGTCGAGAACGATTCCGGTGGCGCTGATCACCTGGAAGGTGACCGCGCCCCCGACGGTCTCGGGGGTGGCGCCCGGATCGAGCACGGTCAGGACCGCGGAGTCCGAGCAGGCGTACTGGTACTTGTCGAAACGGGCCAGACCGGTCGGCAGGGAGTGAGAGGCGCCGCCCCAGGTCTGGGACTCCATGCCGACGACCGGTCCGGCGATCACCAGCGCGAACGGCTGGCCGCCCGCGTCGAGGAGACCGTCACCGTCATCCGGCTCGCCAGGGTCGCGACGGCCGTTCCCGTTGAGATCCTCGACGATGGGGTTCTCAATCTGCGAGATCTGGCCGGCCACGGCGCCGCCCGTGCCCCGCTTCACCCGGACCTTCCAGACACCGGTGTAGAGCTGGTTGCCGTTGTTGGTGCCCGGGCTGTTCCGGACGAAGGAGGAGAGATGGACCGCCTCGATGGTGTTGCGGCGGTCGCCGATGTCGGCCCCGCCGGCGGCGCGCTTCAGCGACCACTGCCCCGCCGGCAGCGGCTCGCCCAGGATGTAGACGTTGCCGTCATAGAGGTCGTTGTCGCCCGCGGTGGCGATGTCGTTGTCGGGCCCGGGGCCTTCCACCTCGAGATCGAGATCGTTGATCAGCGTTCCGCCGCTGGCCGGCGCGCTGGGCGGGTCGGGCCACGACAGGGCGATGCGGAGCTGGCCGGCGGCGATGGTCTGGCCCATGCCGAACGTTCCGCTGACGTTCAACCCGTCCACGCGGAAGGTCTTTTCCCTCGGGGTGTTCGCCGCGTTGTTGTCGATCGGCGGCTCGCCCGTCCCCAGCATGTCGTACACGATGAGGCCGGCGGCCGGATATTCGATGGTGTCCGGCGCCCCGATGCCGCGGGTCGGCGGGTAGTTGGAGATCGGCAGGACCTGATCGAGAACGATGCGGCCGTAACCCTGCACGCCGTTCCCGATGACGCCGACCGGGACCGTCCCCGTGCTCAGGTTGACGGCGCGCGAATTCGCCACCAGGAGGTCCGCGGTGTTGACCTGGAGCGGCGGGGTCACGAGCTCCATGAAGTTGGCGCTCGCCACCAGGGCGGCGCGGACCAGCGACCCGGACATCTGCGGCATCCGGTCGGCCGTCTGCCGCGACCCGGTCGGGTAGAAGCCCTGGGCGAAATAATCGCGGACCAGGGCGCCGGCGCCGGCGGCGTAGCCGGCGGCGAACGAGGTGCCGAACGACTGGTCGTCGATCTCGTTCTCGACCGGGGCCAGGTTGTCGTTGTCATGGCTGCGGTTGGTCGCGGCCGCCTGGAACAGGGGGTAGCCGAACAGACCCGAACCGTCGCTTGCCGTCGCCATCAGGAGGGGGGCGGTCCGCAGCGAGTCCGCCGTCGCCGGACCGTGGGAGGTCGAATTCATGTCGTCCTCTTCGGCGTTGTAGACGCCGAAGACCGTCCACAGGTCGGCGAAGTTGCCGCCGACGACAATCGAGTTCTTGGCGGTCGCGGGAGGAGGCATCTGCAGGCCGCGCGGCGTGTTCCCGTCGTTGTCCGTGGCAACCCCGTTGAACAGGTCGGGCCAGACCGGCTGGCCGTCGAACTCGCCGGGGTCGAAGCCCTGCCCGCCGGTCGGGCTGAAGACCATGTAGTCGCGGTTGTTCACCAGGAAAAGGTCGATGTCGCGCGCCGCGACGTTGTAGGTCCCGTTTTCCAGATTGGTGTGGAGATTGTCGAAGTTCGGGACCCCGAACGGCATGACGTGCAGGTGGACCTCCCCGGCCCCGCCGGTCTTGCTGGCGCAGGTGCCGGTGCCGCCGGTCTTCGGGCAGATGGCGTCGTTGAGGCGGTCGATCAGGAGACCCGGGTCGACGTTGCCGCCGACCTCGACCAGGTCGCTCAGGGTGCACCGTTCCACGCCGGCGGCGTCCTGCATCAGGATGCGCGACCCGCGGGCGATGGCATCGAGGCTCAACCCCTGGAGCGGCTCGCCGTCCGCCGGGTCGATCGCCTTGGTGTAGGTCAGGCCGAAGTCGCCGGGGGCGCCGGCGATGATCCCGGCCACCACGTTGCCGTGGGTGTTGGCGCCGGACAGGAGCGAGTCGCAGGTGTTGCCGCTGTCCACGACCGACTGGATGGAGTGGATCTTGCGGTGTCCCGGTCCGATCGGCCGGGTGATCGGGATGAACGGCTGGGTAAGGGTCTGGGAGAAGTGCGTGGCGTCGTAGGAGAGGCCGTTGTCGGTGACCGCCACGATCTGCGGCGGGACCTGGTCCAGGACGCTGTCGTCGTTCACCCGGCGGCCGTCGCCGTTGGTGTCGATGCCGCCGCCGTCGATCCCGGCTTCCCCGAACGGGCGGGCGCCGTTGAACATGTCTTCGGTGTTCCCCATGGTCAGGATGGTCGGGACCTCGGAGTTGGTCAGCATGTACTCGGAGATCTCGTCGAAGCTCTCGACCGAGGGGTCGTGCGCCAGCTTCGCCAGCATGCCGCGGTTGCTCCTGACCCGGAGGACGGAGCTGTCGAGGGCGTATTCCTGCACTCGGTCCGCGCCGACCAGGCGGGCGATCCGCTCCTTGGCGCGGGCGTAGTCCTCGCCGCGCCAGAGCGACACTTCCAGATCGAACTCGGCCATCAGCGCGCGGGACTTCTGGATGAACTGCTTGCGGCCGACGTTGGGATTGATCTTGTCGAACCCACGGACCGCGTCCAGCGCCACCACGAAGGGCTCGGCCGACAGGGCCTCCAGCGTCGCGCCCTGGGTGCGCACCACGAAGACGTTGACCGGGACCGTCGACATCACCCTGCCGTACCGGCCGAGCCGATTGGCGATGCCGTCGATCCCCTCGGCCGCCAGCGCTCCGGCGTCCACCTGGACGTAGGTCGGACCGTCGATGGCGCCATGCCCCTTCCCGACCTTGCGTGCGGTCGCGAGATCGCGGAACTCCGCGCCGACCGCCTTCGGGGCCCGGGCGGGACCGTCCGCCAGCCGGGTGTGGCCGATCGCCGACTCCACCGTGCCGGGACGCTGGTTGTCGGGGAGGACGCGACGCTGGAAACCGCGCCCGTACGGGGACAGATCCGTCTCCCGGTCCCAGCCGGTCGGCCGGGGGACTCCCCGGACACGCGCGGCGTGCATCTGATCCAGGGCCTGCTGCGGCGTCACCCGCTGGGTCTTGCCCCGCGCGGCGTACTGCAGCGCGAAGGGGGCCGCGAGCAGCAGGGAGAGGATCAATCCGGCAAGAGCGGCACCGCGGACCGATCGAAGGTAGAGGCCTCGGCTCATTTAAAACCTCCCGTAAAAGGGAACGAGCGCCCGCTGGTTCGCGTGGCGCCCTGCGTCGTTGGCGTCAGTTCCGCCCAAAATTTTGATCAATCCGTGTCGTCCCATCACCAGCGATCCGTATGACCCGGAAGGTCTTCGCGAGGTGAGGGGCAGACTCACTTCGTACGACCACCCTCAGAGATGGCCTATCTGATACGGTGGGGGGGAGGGGTTGTCAACCTGATTTTATGCGGGAGGAACAAAAGGGAGCCGGCCGGCGGGCGGCCATCAGGGGCGCGCGTTTCAACATGCGGTCGATCCGGCGCTGGCCGGAAATGCATTGCCGTAACCGCATGATCCCCGGAGCCCGGCATGCTCCGCCGGGCAGGCCGGCGCGCCCGGCGCCCCGGAGGGCTATTCGAGCCGCGAGGCGACCGCGGTCAGGGCCTCCTCGCGGCGCTTTTCGGCGTCCACCTCCAGGCGGCGGACCCGATCGCGCAGCCTCGCCACCCGCTCCGGATCGTCGATCCCCTGCAGATTGACCCGGATGTTGAGGACCGCCGCCCGCACCCCGGCGTAAGCCAGGAGGGCCGCGCTGCCCGCGTCGCTGGCGGCGTTCCGGTTCCCCCGGCGCGCGGTCACGATGGCCAGCGCCATCAGGGCGGCGCAGGCTTCTGCGGTCGCCGCCGGTGTCTCGGTGGCGAACGACACGGCGTTCTGCAGCGCCCGGGCCCGCGCGGACTGCTCCGCGGGGGTCCCGGCGGGCAGCCGGCGGGCCGCCACCACCGCGCCGTACGCTTCGGCGTCCCGATCGACCAGGGCGAGGAGATCCCGTCCCAGACCCGCCGCCCGCTCGCGCACCCCGCGCAGCTCCTCCTCGGCGTCCCGGTATTTCTCCCGGCCGAGGGTCAGGTCGCACACCATCCGCACCAGCGACGCCGCCAGCCCCCCCGCAAGGGCCGCCGCGCTTCCCCCGCCGGGCGTCGGCGTCCCCTGCGCCAGCAGATCCGCAAACTCTTCGATGGTCCTTCCGGTCAGCATCCCCACCCTGCCTTTCTCCACGCGACCGCCGAAGCGGCGCCGGATCGCCACGAACGCCCGCGCGATCCCGCGCCGGATCGCCGCAAACCCGCGCGACGCCTGGAATCTACGGTGGTCACCGCGGAGTGTCAAGGAACGATCCCGTCGCGCACCACCACCCGCCCCGCCTTGATCACCGTGCGCACCGGGTTGACACCGAAGCGATAGGCGAGATGCCGGTGATCGGGGACCTCCGCCACCAGGAGGTCGGCCGCCTTCCCGACCTCGAGGCTCCCCGCGTGTGCTGCGATCCCCAGCGAGTGGGCGGCGTTCAGGGTGGCCGCGGCGATCGCTTCGGCGGGGTCGAGGCCGTAGCGCAGGCAGGCGAGGGGCAGGATCGCCGTCATCGCCTCCAGCGGGCAAGTCCCCGGATTGAAGTCGGTCGCCAGGGCGATCGGCACCCCCGCCTCGATCATCCGGCGGACCGGCGGATCGCGGGGGTCGCGGAGGAAGAAGGCCGCTCCGGGGAGGAGCACCGCGGTCGTCCCGGCCGCGGCCAGCGCCCCGATCGCCGCGTCGCCGGCATGCTCGAGGTGGTCGGCGGAGGCGGCCCGCAGGCGGGCGGCCAGGAGGGCCCCCCCGGACGCCGAGCGCTGCTCCGCGTGCACCCGCAGCCCCAGGCCCGCGGCGGCGGCCGCCCCCAGGACCCGCTCCCCCTCGGCCGCGGAGAACGCCCCCTCCTCCACGAACACGTCGCAGAAGCGGGCCAGCCCCTCCCGCGCCACCTGCGGGATCGACCGATCGATCAGCTCCCGGAGGTACCCCTCCCGGTCGTCGCGGCGCTCCGGCGGAACGACGTGCGCGCCGAGGAAGGTGGGCACCAGGTCGATCGGGTGGAGAGCGCCGAGCGCCCGGATCACCCGGAGGAGCTTGAGCTCGTCGTCCTGGGTCAGGCCGTAGCCGCTCTTCGCCTCGGCGGTGGTGGTGCCGTGGCGGAGCATGACGTCGAGATGCCGCTTCCCGGACGCGACCAGATCTTCGAAGGAGGCCGCGCGCGTGGCCCGCACCGTCGCCATGATGCCGCCCCCCCGGGCGGCGATCGATTCCCAGGTGGCGCCGGCGAGGCGCTCGACGAACTCGTCGGCGCGCCATCCGGCGAACGGCAGGTGGGTGTGGGGGTCGACGAACCCTGGGAGGACGATCCTTCCGGCGGCGTCGATCTCCTCCCCCGACCGCGCCAGGCGGACCCGGTGGCGGTACTCGCGCGCTTCGCCGACGAAGACGAGGACGCCGTCCCTGGCCGCGACGCAGCCGCCGTGCAGGATGCCGGGGTCGCGCAGCGCCTCGCCCGTCTTCGGGGCCGGGCCGCGGACGGTGACCAGCTCGTCGGCGTCGACGACCGCCAGGTCGGCTTCGATCATCGGATCCTCGCGGCGCCGCCGGCGTGGCGCCCGGCTCCTACCGCGATTCCCCGGCGGGCGGCTTCTTCATGAAGCGGAGCCGGTCCTCGACCTCTTCTTCCTTCTTGTGCATGTCGAGGATCCTCAAGTGCTGCTCGACCGCGGTCTTGATCCGCTGCTCGAAGGCGTCCCGCTCGACCCGGAGCTGCTGGATGACCCCCTCGAGCTGGCTGGCCTTGCGCGCCGCCTGATCGAGAAGCTGCGAGCCCCGGAGCTCGGCGTCCTTGACGATCAGGGCGGCCTCCTTCCTGGCCCCCTCCCTGACGTCCTCGGCGAGCTTCTGCGCGGTGACCAGGGTGTCCTTGAGGATCCGCTCCCGTTCCTTGAAGTCGGCCATCCCGGCCTTCAGGTGGGCGGTCTCCTCCTTGAGGGCGTTGTTCTCGAGGATCGACTTCTCGAACTCGCCCGAGACCAGGTTGAGAAACGAGCGGACCTCCTCGGGATCGAAACCCCGCATCCGCTTCGCGAAATGATGGCTGCTGATGTCGATCGGCGTGATCTTCATGACACCCTCCTCTCCCCGAACAGGGCCCGCCCGACGCGAACCATGGTGGCCCCCTCTTCGACGGCCACTTCGAAATCCTCCGACATCCCCATCGACAGCTCCCGCAGCCCGAGCCCGGGCCGGCGCGCGCGCTCCCGGTCGAGGATCTCCCGCAGGCGCCGGAACCAGGGGCGCGACGTCTCCGGGTCGGGTTCGTAGGGCGGCAGGATCATAAGCCCGCGAATCTCCACCTGCCGGCACGACGCGGCGGCCTCGAGGATGGCGTCCAGCCCCTCCGGCGGAGCGCCGGACTTGGTGAGTTCCCCCGCCAGGTCCACCTGCACCAGCGCCTCGACCCGCCTCGACTCGCGGGCGGCGGCCTGCTCCAGGCGCCGCAGGATTTCCGGGGAGTCGACCGAATGGATCACCCGGAACAGGCGCGCCGCGTGCGCCGCCTTGTTCCCCTGGAGATGACCGACCAGGTGCCAGCGGACGGTGTCCGGCAGGAGCGGGATCTTCTCCCGCGCCTCCTGCACCCGGTTCTCCCCCAGGTCGTGAAGACCCGCCTCGATCGCCTCGCGGACCCGCTCCGGCCGGACCGTCTTGCTGACCCCGATCAGGGTCACCCCGGCCGGATCGCGGCCCGCACGACGGGCCGCGGCGGCGATCCGCTCCCGGACCGCCCGGAGGTTCTCAGCGATCCCCGCCGGCATGGGAGATCAATATAGGTTGGGGTCGGGACGTGTCAAATGGCCGACGGTCGGGGCAGGCGGGCCAGCGCCCGTGGCAGGGGGCCGGTGCTGCCCCGCAGGTCCATCGCCCGGTTGGCCAGGGCGTCGGCCTCCCGGTTCTGCTCGCGCCGGACGTGCCGGAACTCGACGTGCGGCAGGGCGGCCGCCAGGCGGCGGGCCTCGGCGTGCAGGATCCGGAGCTTCGGGTCCTTCACCCGGTAGGCCCCGAGCATCTGCTTCACCAGAAGCTCCGAATCGGAGCGGACCGAAAGGGACGACGCGCCGGTCCGCCGGGCGTACTCCAGAAGCGCGAGGAGCGCCGCGTATTCGGCGGTGTTGTTGGTGGCGATCCCGAGGTATCCGTACATCTCCGCGATGACCGCGCCGGCGGGATCGGTCACGCTGACGCCGTAACCCGCGGGGCCGGGATTGCCGCGCGCGCCGCCGTCGATGTGGGCGACCAGATCCGCCGCGGCGGGTGGCGTCATCGGGAGGGACTGCGGGGTCGCCTCCGGGGGGGAAACCGCGGGCTTCCGGGGCCGTTTCGCGCCCGCCGGGCTCACCGGGCGCGGCTCACTGCGCCGGCGCTTCGCCGGCCGTGGCGGCCGGCGCGGCGGGCTCGTCGATGACGTAGAGGTAGCGCTTGCAGGAGTCGCAGGCGATGAGTCCCGTGGCGCGGCGCACCTGCTGGACCAGCTTGGGCATCACCCGGACGTGACAGCCGCCGCACAACCCGTCCTTGACCTCGACCAGCGCCACGCCGCGGCGCTGCTTCGCGACCTTGAGAAACGGAACGAGGTAGGCGGGGGCGATGCTGGCGGCGATGCCGCGCCGCTCCTCGTCGAGCCGCTGCTGCTCCCGCCCGAGCCCGGCGAGCCGGACGTCGAGGTCCCCCTTCCCCTGCTGCGTGGCGCGCCGCTTCATCTCCAGCGCCTGCTCCAGCGCCTGGATCTCCCGCTGCCGGGTTTCCCCCGCCTCCATCTCCGTCAGGATCCTTTCGTCCAGCGCGGCGCGCTCCGCCTTGCACCCTTCGATCTCGTGCAGCACCGCCTGGTATTCCTTGTTGGTCTTGACCTCGAGGAGCTGACCCTGGTACTTGGCGATGCGGGTCTCGACCCCCATCAGCTCGTTCTCCAGACGGCGGCGGTCCTTCTGCAGCTCCAGCAGCGCTTCCTTCTTCCGGGCGCTCTCCTCCTGGGCCGCCAGGAGATCCTTTTCCAGCCGCGCCACCTCCACGGGAACCGCGGCGATGTTCTCGGCGACCGCCTCGATGGCGAGCATCACGTCCTGAAGGCGGACCAGACGCCGCAGTTCCTCGCTCATTCAGAAAAGGCCGGCGGCGCTGGGGAACGGCTCGGCATGGCGTTGCTCCCGGGCGGGTCGAAGTGCGTGCGTCCGAAGGGGCGGATTATAGCACCACCTATGTTAGGGTAGGCGCCGTGTCCGCGCCCCCTCCGACGCCCCCGGGGCCCGCACCGCCGCAGGGGCCCGCGCCGCCGCCACCGACCGTTTCCTCCTGGCACCGCCGCTCGAGCCGGCGCCGCCGTCCGCTGCACGTCCAGATCGCCGCCGGAATGATCAGCGGCGCGGTGCTCGGCGTGGCGGCCAATTTCTTCTGGGGCGGGAGCCCCTGGCTGCTGAATTTCGTCGCCAACGTCACCTACCCGGCGGGGCAGATCTTCCTCCGTCTCATCTTCATGGTGGTGATCCCGCTCGTCGTCGCGGCGATCATCCTGGGGGTGGCGGAGCTCGGGGATCCGCGCCATCTCGGCAGGGTCGGTCTGAAGACGCTGCTGTTCACCGTCCTGCTGAGCGCCGTCTCCGTCCTGATCGGCGTCACCCTGGCGAACCTGGTGCGCCCCGGCGCCGGACTGTCGGACGCGTCCCGGGCGGCGCTTCTGGAGGTGATGGGCCGCGCGGCGCCGTCGATCACCACGCCGCCCCCGCCGAAGACCGCCCTGCAGATCGTCCTCGACCTGATCCCGGAAAACCCGGTCGAGGCGATGGTCAACGCCTTCCGCGGCGAGATGATCGCGGTGATGGCGTTCGCGCTGATCCTCGGGATCGCCTTCACCCTGGTGGAGCGGCGCGCGGTGGAACCGCTCCTGGTGTGGCTCCAGGCCCTGTTCACCGGGGTGATGAAAGTCATCGACCTGGCGATGCTCCTGGCCCCCTACGGCGTCGCCGCCCTCCTGTTCAGTCTCACGGCCAGGACCGGGCTCGACGTCCTGGGGCTCCTGGCCGCCTACGTCCTGACCGTGCTGGTGGCGCTCGCCATCCACCAGTTCGCGACCTACTCGCTGGTCCTCCGCTATCTCGCCGGCTATCCGCCGCGCGCCTTCTTCAGCCGGATCCGCGAGGTCATGCTGACCGCCTTCTCCACCTCGTCGAGCAACGCCACCCTGCCGACCACGCTCCGGGTCGCCGAGGAGAACCTCGGGATCCCCCGTTCCATCGGGGGCTTCGTCCTGACGCTCGGCTCCACCCTCAACCAGAACGGCACCGCCCTCTACGAGGGGGTGACCGTCCTGTTCCTGGCGCAGTTCTTCGGGGTCGAGCTGTCGTTCGGCGGCCAGGTGACCGTCGTCCTGCTGTCGATCCTGGCGGGGGTGGGGACCGCCGGCGTCCCCGGCGGCTCGCTGCCGCTGGTGACCGCGCTGCTGGTGATGGTCGGTGTGCCGCCGCAGGGGATCGGCATCATCCTGGGAGTCGACCGGATCCTCGACATGTGCCGGACCGTCCTCAACGTCACCGGGGACCTGACCGTGGCCGCCTGCGTCGCCCGCGCTGAAGGCCATATCCTGAAACAGTAAACAGCATTGCGAAACGCGTGCTAACATCCCCGCGCCATGAAGCGCACCGCCGACGTGGTGATCATCGGGGGCGGCATCCAGGGATGCAGCCTGGCCTATCACCTGACGCGGCGCGGTCATACCGACGTCGTGATCCTGGAAAAGGAGACCCTCGCCTCCGGCTGCAGCGGGCGGACCGGCGGGATGATCCGCCAGCACTACTCCACGGATCTCGTGACCCTCATCGCCAAGCAGGGACGCGACTTCTTCGCCGCCTTCGACGAGGTGGTCGGCGGCCACTCCGGCTGGGTGCAGTGCGGTCTGGTCCTGATGGTCACGGAAAAGGACCGGGAGGCGCTCGAGCACAACGTCGCGCTCGGCCGCAGGCACGGGGTCCCGACCCGCCTCATCGACGCGGCGGAGGCGCGCGAGCGGGTGCCCGGGCTCAACACCGAGGGGGCGGTCGCCTTCGCCTTCGAGGAGAACGCCGGTTACGGCGACGGCTACGGCTCGACCGTCGCCTTCGCCGGGCGGGCGCGGGAGGCGGGGGCCGTCATCGTGCAGAACACCCCCGCGACCGGTCTGGTGGTCGAGAACGGACGGATCGCGGCGGTCGAGACCCCGGGCGGGCGGATCGCCACCCGCGTCGCGGTGAACGCCGCCGGTCCGTGGGCCGACCGGATCGGCCGGATGGTCGGGCTCGACCTCTCCATCAAGCTGGAGCTGATCGAGGAGGCGGTGATCAAGGTGCAGGCGCCCGACAGCTACCCGATCACCACCCCGTCGGTCTACGACTTCGTGAACGGCCTGTCGTTCCGACCGGAGGGGACGGGACACACGGTGGTCGCCGAGGGGGCCTCCTACTTCAAGGGGGCGCTCGACGCGGACGCCTACCCGACGCAGCCCTCCGACCGGTACATCGAGGACGTGTCGATCCGTCTGGCGCGGGCGATGCCGCGTCTGGCGGACGGCGTCGCGCGCGGCGGCTGGGCGGGGCTTCTCGAGGGGACCCCCGACTTCCACCCGGTGATGGGAAAGGCGCCCGGCGTCGAGGGGCTGCTCCTGTGCTACGGCTTCTCGGGACATGGCTTCAAGGAGGCCCCGGTGACCGGCCGCCTGATGGCCGAGATGATTCTCGACGGCCGGACCAGCATCGACATCACCCCGCTCCGGTTCGAGCGCTTCGCCGAGGGGGACCTCCTCCGTTCCCGGTATAAAGATGACCCGGTGATGGCCTGACCGGCCCCCCATGCCCGCCCGCGACTGCGACGCCATCGTCATCGGGGGAGGCCACAACGGCCTGGTGACAGGGGGCTTCCTCGCCCGGTCGGGGCTGCGCGTCCGGATACTGGAGCGCCGCGACCTCGTCGGCGGCGCCTGCGTCACCGAGGAGATCCACCCGGGCTTCCGGGCCTCGACCGCCGCCTATATCGCCAGCATGATGCGGCCCGAGGTGATCCGCGAGCTCGGGCTCGGCAGGCACGGCCTCAGGATGACGCCGTGCGACCCGTTGCAGTTCCTGCCGAGCCGCGCCGGGCGGCCGCTGTTCCTGTGGCAGGACGCGCGCCGGACCGCCGCCGGCATCGAGACGCACTCGCCGCGTGACGCCCGTTCCTTCCTGGAGTTCGACGGCGAGATCAAGCGGCTCGCCGCCTATCTCGAAACCTTCTTCATGGAGCCCCCGCCGGCCCTCGGCGGCGGGCTCGCCTCGTTGAAGGACCTGGCGCGCGTCGGTCTCCGGCTGCGCCGGATCACCAATGACGACGCCGGCCGCCTGGTCCAGTTCCTGACCGCCAGCGTCGCCGACCTGGTCGACGCCCGCTTCGAGACGCCGGACGTGAAGAACCTGATCGCCGCCTCCAACGTCCTCGGGATTCACGGCGGCCCGATGACCCCCGGAACCGCCGCCGGGCTGATGTTCCACAGCCTGTCGGGAGGGGACGAGCGGTCGCAGGGATTCATGGGACACGTCCATGGCGGCATGGGGACGATCACCCGGGCCCTCGCCGACGCCTGCCGGGCCCACGGCGCGACGGTGCGCACCGGCGCCGAGGTCGTCCGGATCCTGGTGGAGAACGGCCGCGCCGCGGGCGTGGCGCTCGCCGGCGGCGAGGAGATCCGGGCGCGGCTGGTCGCCAGCAACGCCGACCCGAAGCGCACCTTCCTGAAGCTCCTCGAACCGGGCGTTCTCGATGGGACGTTCGTCGAGGACGTCCGGCGGATCAAGATGGCCGGCCCCTGCGCCAAGATCAACTTCGCGCTCTCCGAGGCGCCGGTTCTGGCGCAATGGCCCCGCGACCTGTCGCCCGCGGAGAAGTCCGATTTCACCGTGAGCCACGGTCTCGAGTACCACGAACGGGCCTGGGACGAGTGCAAGCACGGCCGCGCCTCGACCGATCCGTACGTCGATTGCGTCGTCCCGACCCACCTCGACCCCGATCTGGCGCCGCCGGGCCGCGCGGTCCTGACCGCGTTCGTGAACTACGCCCCCTACCGGCTCGCGGAGGGGGACTGGACGGTCGAGCGCGAGCGGCTGGCCGACCGGGTGACCGGCGCCATCGAGGAGGTCGCCCCCGGCTTCCGGAGCTCGGTGATCGCCCGCGATATCCTGTCGCCGGTCGATCTGGAGGAACGGTTCGGTCTGACGGAGGGGAACATCTTCCACGGCGACCTGAGCCTGGGCCAGCTCTTCCTCGGCCGCCCCGTCCCCGGCTGGTCGCGTTACCGCACCCCCATCCGCGGTCTCTACCTGTGCGGCGCCGGCACCCACCCGGGCGGCGGCGTCACCGGCGCCCCGGGGTTCAACGCGGCGCGGCAGATCCTCAAGGACCTCCGCACCCGACAGCTGCGCTGAGTCGGGGTGGCGGCGGGCGGCGGGGCGCCTCGCGGGGCACGGCTGCGCGCGCAGGCGCGTCGCTGCGCGCCGCCACGAGCCTAAGGACAGGCCGTTTGTATCGGCCGTAGCGCGTCGTTGCTGCGGCGGCCGACGAGGACGCCTGACGGACCGACCGCGGTCGGGTTGTGGCCCGCCAGGTAGTAGAGCGACGTCCCGATCGTCGGCGTCGTCGTGTCGGTGTCGCCGATCAGCTGGCCGACGGGGCCGGCCGGCTGCGGGATCGTCCCCCCGAGACAGGCGATGCCGGACAGGGTCGCGAGACCCGGGTCGCCGCTGCCGTTGATGGTGCCGCGGTAGAGCGAGTAGTCGAGCACCTGGGGGATTGCCGGCGCCTGGGCGCGCGACGCGAACTCCACAGTCGTCGTTCCGGTGATCCGATCATGTCGGAGCGCGAGCCGGATGTCCCCGCCGTCCCCCGAGTACACCTGGAGGACGACGTTGGCCCCCGCCGCGGTGCTGGCGCTGGTGCAACCGGTGTCCACGCTGCAGCGGGCCTGGACCCGGTAGGCGGCGTCGGCGGTCGGATGATCCTGGAAGGTCGCGTCGGCGGACCAGTCCTGGATCACGGCGCCGTTCCTGAGGAACCGATACTGAGTGATCCCGTCGATGCAGCCCCCGAGGTTCCGGGTGCCGGTCGCCGAGAAGATCACCGTCTCGCCCGCGACCACGACGCCGTTGCCGTCGGCGTCGCCCGCCGCCAGCTCCACGTCGTAGCCATTGTCCCCGAGCGCCCCATTGCAGGGATCCGACGGGCAGGCGCCCGGACCGGGCGGTTTGACGTCGGGGGGCGGCGTCACCTGCGTGGTCACCGCGCCGGTGATCCGGACGTTGTCGATCCACCAGCCGTCGTCGCCCGTCTCGTCCCATCCCTCCTCGAAATAGGACGATGACGAATTGTCGAACTCCCACGACTGCGCGATCCAGCGGATGCGGACCCTCTGGCCCGCATAGTTGGCGAGGCTGAACTTGCTCTGCACCCAGAGTCCGGCGCCGAGGGCCCCGCGCTTGACGAACGGCCCGCCGACGGTCGGATCGCTCGGCCGGCAGTCGTAGATGGTCGTCTCGTCCAGCTGATTGCCGCAGTGCGACCAGACGCCGTTCGGGAAGCAGGTCAGCTCGTGAACTTCCCGCGGCGCCGGGGGCGCGTCACCCGCGTCGGTCGGCGTGAAGTTGCAGTAGGTCGGCCCGGCGGCCCCGTTGTAACGCGACCATAGGTAGGGCACGTGGTCGTACACCGTCTCGAACGGCGCCAGGCGATCCCAGATCCCCCAGTCGTCGGCGATCGGGTCCGGGTCCTCGTCCACCTGGAGGTGCACGTCGCCGTAGTCGACCGCCCGCCCCGCCAGAAGCGTCAGGCCGTTGTTGTCCATCATGGAGGCGATGTGGAAGAAGGAAAGCTCCAGGTCGTCGGCCCGCTCGACCGTCGGCGTGAGATTGACCGGGTTGGTCATGAACGCGGGCATCTGGCGGAACTTGGTGCTGTCCCCGGCGAGCGACGAGACGCTGAAGTGGTGGCCCCAGTGGAGCGAGTTCTCCCCGTCGAAGGCATGGTCCCCGCCCAGGGGGGTGATGTGCCCCGGCGCGTTGGCCGTGCAGGTCGCCGACCCGACGCGGCAGTGGATGTGCCAGTCCATGTCGAAATCCGGCTCGATCCGGCACTCCGGGTCCTGGGGCGGCACGAAGTACCCCGCGCACCCGACCACGTTGATCACGTTGCCGATGCCGCCCGGATCGTTGCCCACCGTGACGCCGAAGGTGTCGTTGAGCACGCCCGGGGTGCCGGCCGGCAGGTTGCTCAACGAGATGATCCCGTCGCCGTTGCGGTCGAGGTCGAAGGTCTCCAGCACCAGGCCGTCGTCCTCGTTCCCCGGCTGACCGTCCGGCCCCGGGACCCGGACCGCCGGCGCCACCGGCGGATCGAGATCCAGGTTGAGGACGATCGGTGCGGGGATGCTGACCGTCGTCTCGTTGCTCGCCAGGAGGAGCGACAGGGCCGCCTTCGCGGGGAGCGCGGGGTTGGTCGTCTCCACCCCGGGAGAGATGACGAACTCGAAGGCGCCGGCCTCCCCGAGCGAGGCGGTGTCGAACACCGCGCCCGAGGGGATGCTGTCGACGCCGACCGAGGCCCGGGTGATGCACGCGACGTTCGGGTCGGTGGTGGCCAGGAACAGCGTGACGCTGGTGGCGTCGAAGCCGGCGCTGTTGCGCACCAGCACCGTCATCCGCGCCGTCTCCCCGGCGTCGGCGTACGCGTCCCCGTCCCCCCCGACGTCGGTGACGGTGGCCGACAGGACCGTCAGGCTGCCGAGCGGGAACCGGCGGCAGGAGTTCACCATGTTGAACGAAAGGACGTCGTCGGGAAGCGCGTTGTTGTCGTCGTCCACGGTCCCCGCCGGGTCGCAGAGATCCCCCAGACCATCCGAGTCCTCGTCCGCCTGGCGCGTCGTCCCGGCGATGACCGCCGGGTTGGGGATCACCGGGCAGTTGTCGATCGGATCGGCGATCCCGTCGCGATCGACGTCGTCATCCACCGTGCCGCAGCCGCCGTCGTTGATCACGCCCGCACGCGCGCAGACGTCGGGGCTGAGCTCGATGCAGGTGCACTGCGGACCGTCCGCGGTGCAGGAGCGGGTCGGGTCCTGGGAGCAGACGCCGGCATCCGGGCACTGGGCATCGGCCGTGCAGATGATGAGGCTGGTCCTGGCGCAGGTCCCGGTGCTCAGGGTCGCGGCCCGCGCGTTGAGGCAGTCGCCGTCGCAGGCGTCCCCCAGGTCGTCCCGGTCGGCGTTCGCCTGGGAGAAATTCGGGGTCCGCACGCAGTTGTCGTTCCGGTCGTTGACGCCGTCGTCGTCCCGGTCGGAGGCCTGGTTGCAGGCCTCGCCCCGCCCCGCCCCGCCGCTTCCCGGGATCTGGCTGGCGTTGGAGACGTCGGGGCAGTTGTCGAGGGCATTGACCACGCCGTCGAAATCGACGTCGTCGAGATCGCAGGCGTTGCCGACGCCGTCGGCGTCGCCGTCCTGCTGACCGGGGTTCGCCAGCGCCGGGCAGTTGTCACAGGCGTCGCCGACGCCGTCCGGACCGCCGCCGGCCGGGCTCTCGCCGTCCTCCTGCCCCGGGTTGTGCTTGAACGGGCAGTTGTCGGCGGCGGCGATGACGCCGTCGTTGTCGAGGTTGTCGAAGTCGATCTCGCCCGGCGTGCCGTCGCCGTCGGCGTCGCATTCCGGGTCGGGATAGTAGAACGACAGCCGGTTGTCGTTGGGGCTGGTGAACAGCTGCCCCGGATCGTTGACCAGAGCGGTGACCGGGAGGGTGCCGCGGAACAGCCCCGGCTCGCCGGCGACCGCCGCGATCGGGAACGACTTGCGCGGATGGGTCGCCGTGGTGACGCCGTTGCTCACCTGGACGCCGTCGGTGTCGCTGCCGGCGAGGACCTGGACGAACGGCAACCCGGCGCGTCGCGGATCGCGCACCGTGACCTCGACCGACTCGTTGCATTCGTAGAGACCGACCCGGTCCACGGCGAGGGTGGCGCACTGCTGCGGACCGGTCGGACCGAAGCGCCGGCAGGCGACGCTCGGATTGGCGCCGGTCGATCCATCGTCCAGCGGGTGCGACTCGTCCCATTCCAGGACCACGTCGTCCATCCCGAATCCGTAGTCGGGATCGGCCTCGGTGGTCTCGAGGGAGTAGAAGCCGATCGCCATCTGCCAGCGGTTCCCCGCCGGCCCCGGCGCGTAGGAGCCGACCGGGCCGTCCTGACCGAGCCCCAGGCTCAGGTAGATGAACCCGTCCTCGTAGTCGAGCAGGACGATGTCGAAGTTGCGTCCCGGTCCGGCGACCGTGTTCTCCGCGAACGTGCAGGTGCCGTCCGGGCAGTCCGCGGCGGCGTCGCAGGGCCGGCCGGAGGCGGAGCCGCCGTCGCAGACTCCGGGGAGCGGCGCCCCCGGGACCGGGTAGGGCAGGTAGTCCGGTGGCGCCGGGGTGATCGGGTTGGTGCTGGCGGGATTGACGTTGCCGGTGAACGCCGTGAAGCCGGTCTCGTCCCCCGTGAAGCGCGGGTTCCCGCCGCCGAGCGATCCGTCGGGATCCTCCAGGGGTCCGAAGGTGCGCTGCGGCACGCGGCTCCCCGGCCCGATCTCCTGATAGCCGTAGTGGAACTCGATCAGCGTGTCGATGTCCGGCACGCTGAAGTAGGAGTACTGGCAGACCAGACAGTTGCGGCCGTCCTCGTCGACGTCGCTGTCGAGGTCGAAGGTTCCGCCCGAGTAGCGCGCCGTCTGCACCAGGAAGTTGAACCCGACCCGCTGGAACTCGACCGTCCAGGGGAATCCCCGCGCGTCCGGCGTCTGGTGCACCTTCTGGATGATCGGCGACACCAGGAAGTCGTAGATCACCTCGTTGAACGCCGGTGTCGAGAGATCGGTCGGGTAGGGGTAGGTGTCGCAGGCCGCGGCGGTGTTGGACGGCGTCGCCGGGTTGCCATCGCCGGTGTGCCAGATCCCCATCTGGTTCTCGGCCCCGCCGGCCGTCTGGAAGCCGCACAGCCCGTTGGTCTTGTGCTCCCAGGCGGGGGCGGGGTTCGCGCCCCCCGGCTTGCTGAACGGGGAGCGGATCGGGAAGAAACCGCCGTTGTTGAAGTCGAAGTTGAACGGGGCGTAATCGCCGTCCGGACCCTGAGTCGTCGGTCCCGAAGGCGAGACCACGATCCCCCGGTCCATCACGCCGTTCGGGATGAGGTCCTCACCGTTGTCGAAGATTCCGTCGGCGTCCAGGTCCTCCCCCAGGGTGTTGGTCACGCGCCCCTGGGCGGTGCCGGAGACGAACATCGAGGCGAAGGCGATGTCCTCGTCCGGCCAGAAGACCCGCTTGAACGGATCGAAGACGTCGGGAGCGTCGATCCGCAGATTGCGGTTGAAGTCCCTGACCCGCCGGCCCCCCTGCGGCAGATCGGTCGAATAATGGAGCGACTCGCTGTCGGCGTTCAGGACGTGACTGAAGGTGTGGACCACCTTCCCGAGATCGACGCCACGCGCGCTCCGGTCGAGGGTGAAGATCAGATCGACCCGGCGGTTGGCGACCGCCAGCGCGTTCGCGGCCGCCGCGTCCACCGCGAGGGTGAAGGTGACACCGTTCGGGTTCCCACCGGGGAGCCGGCCCAGGTTCTTCGGAGAATCGACCACGCGCACCGCGCCCGCCCCCGGGCCCGACGGCGTGAGACTCGCGGTCACGTCGGCGAGGTCGTCCTCCCGCTCGAAGTTCAGGAACGCGATCGAGTAGGTGACCTGCTCCCCCGCGTCGAGGAACTGATCGTTGTCGCAGCCGCCGCCGATGAACGAGCGCGGGTCGGTCCGGCCCGGGATGCGGAGCGCGGTCTGCACCAGGTTCGGGGTGCACTGGAAGCGGGCGCGCGCCTCCAGCACCCGCGGCGCATCGGCGTGGCGTGCCGCCACGAACCGCCCGCTGTCCCCCTCCAGGACGCCGTTGCCGCTCACCGCCGTCCCGCGCGCCCGGCGCACGGGCACCGGCGCCGAACGGAAGACGTGGCTGGCCGTGAAGGTCTCCTGGAACGGGAACCCGCGCTCCTCATCGAGCACGGCCCCGGCCGCGTCGACCACCTGGAACACCACCCCGCCGCCGACGCCGGCCCCGGTCCCGTCGGGATCGACCACGGTGAGCACCGCGGTGTCCGAGCAGGAGTACTGGTACCGGTCGAACCGCGCCAGCCCCGCGGGGAGCGCGTGGGCCGCGCCGCTCCAGGTCTGGGTCCCCGCCCCGAGCACGGGACCGGCGATGAGCAGGGCGAACGGCTGCCCGCCCGCGTCGAGCAGACCGTCGACGTCGCCATCGGTCTCGCCCGCGCCGCGCCGGCCGTCGTTGTCGAGATCCTCGTTGGGGCCGTCGATCTGGCTGATCTGGCCCGCGATCGCCCCGCCCGAGCCGCGTTTCACGCGCACCCGCCAGGTCCCGGTGTGGAGCTGGTTGCCGCCGTCCGGAAGCGCCGGTGACACCAGCGACGACAGATGGATGGCCTCGATGGTGTTGCGTCGATCGCCGATGTCGGCCCCGCCGGGGGCCCGGCGCTGCGACCACTGGCCGACCGGCAGCGGCAGCCCGGAGATGTACACGTTGCCGTCGTACAGATCGTTGTCGGCGGCGGCCTCCGCCGGACAGGGGATGCCGTCGGGTCCGATGGCGCCCGGAGCCAGGCAGTTGTCGGGGCCCGGCCCCTCCAGCTCGAGATCCAGATCGTTGATCAGGGTGCCGCCGCTACCGGCCGCGCTCGGCGGGTCGGGCCACGACAGGGCGACCCGCATCTGTCCGGCGCCGATGACCCGGCTGCCTCCCGGGAGGCGCACCGCGTTGACGCCGTCCACCTCGAAGGTCCTCTCGGTCATGGTGCGCGTGCCATTGTCGATCGGCGGCTCGCCGGTGCCGAGCATGTCGTGGATCAGCAGCCCCGCCGCCGGATACTCGATGGTGTCGGGCTGACCGATGCCGCGCGTCGGCGGGTAGTTGGCGATCGGCAGGGCGTGCGACAGGACGATCCGCCCGTACCCCTGGACGCCGTTGCCGATGACCCCGATGTCCTGGCCCAGGAAGATCCCCAGGTTGACGGCCCGGGAGTTGGCGACGATCAGATCGCCGGCGCTGAACTCGCCGGCGAAGCTGTACTGCTCCATGAAGTTGGCGCTGGCGACCAGGGCGGCGCGCACCAGGGAGCCGGAGACCCGGGACATCCGGTCCGAGGCGTCGCGCGACGCGGTGGGATAGAACCCCTGCGCGAAGTAGTCGCGCACCAGCGCCCCGGCGCCGGTGGCGTAGGCGGCCGCGAACGACGTCCCGTAGGACTGATCGTCGATCTCGTTCTCGACCGGCTCCAGATTGTCGTTGTCGCCGCTGCGGTTGGTGGCGGCGGCCTGGAAGTAGGGCCAGCCGGTGCGGCCCGGTCCGTCGACCCCGACCGCCATGACGATCGGCGCGGTGCGCAGCGAAGCCTCGGTGGCCGGTCCGTGCGACGAGTAGTTGTAGTCGTTCTCCTCCTCGTTGAAGTCGAACAGGAAGCGGGTCCAGGCGTCCGAGAAGCCGGCCCCCACAACCACCGGGTTCTTGGCGGTGGCGGGAGGGGGCATCTGCAGACCGCGCGGCAGGTTCGAGTCGTTGTCGAGCCGGGTCCCGTCGAACATGTCGGGCCAGACGGCCAGACCATCGAACGCCCCGGGATCGGTGCCGTGGCTGCCCGTGGGGCTGAAGACCATGTAGTCCCGGTTGTTCACCAGGAACAGGTCCACGTCGCGCGAGGCCACCGGGTAGGTGCCGTTCTCGGTGTTGTTGATGACGTTGTCGAAGTTCGGCACGCCGAACGGCAGGACGTGCAGATGGACCTGGCCGGCGCCACCGGTCTTTCCCGCGCAGGAGCCGGTGCCGCCGCTCATCGGGCAGACCGCGTCGCCCAGCCGGACGAGCAACGACCCCGGATCGACGTTGCCGCCGACCTCGAGGATCTCGTTGATGGTGCAGCGTTCCACACCGGCGGCATCCTGCATCAGGATGCGGGCCCCCCGGGCGATGGCGTCGAGACTCAGCCCGGAGAGAGGCGGCCCCTCGACCGGGTCGATGGCGCGGCTGTAGGTCAGCCCGAACTGACCCGGGTTCCCGGCGATGATGCCGGCGACCACGTTGCCGTGCGTGCTGCTGCCGGACAGGAGGGCGTCGCAGGTGGAACCGTTGTCGGCCACCGCCTGGATCGACTGCACCTTGCGGTGGGCCGGGCCGACCGGCCGCGTGATCGGAATGAACGGCTGGGTCAGGGTCTGCGAGAAGTGCACGGCGTCGTAGGAGAGACCGTTGTCGGTCACCGCCACGATCTGCGGCGGGACCGTGTCGCTGCCGTCGTTGACCCGCTCGCCATTGCCGCTGGTGTCGATGCCGCCGCCGTCGATGCCGGCCTCCTGGAACGGCCGGGCGCCGTTGTACATCTCCTCGGTGTTTCCGAAGGTGAGGATGGTCGGCACCTCGGAGTTGGTCAGCAGATATTCGGGGATTTCGTCGACGTGCTCCACCGCCGGGTCGGCCGCGATCGCCGCCAGGGCCCCCCGGCTCACGCCCCGCGCCCGGATCACCGCGCCATCGGAGGCGTCAGGCTCCAGACGCTGCGCGCCGAGCAGACGCGTGAGACGCGACCGGGCGGCCGCAGGATCCTCCCCCCGGTAGAGGGCGATCTCCAGGTCGAACCCGGGGGCGAGCGCCCGGCTTCTCTGCAGGAACCGGCGGCGGCCGATGTCGGGGCTCAGCTTGTCGAACGGGCGGACCGGGTCGATCGCCCTGACGAACGGCTCGGCGGCCAGCGCTTCGAGCCCCGCCTCGTCCGTCCGCACCACGAAGACGTTGGTCGGGGCGGTCGCCATCACCCGACCATGGCGGCCCAGCCGGGCCGCGATGACGCCGGCGCTCTCGGCCGCGACCGCCGCCTCGTCGATCAGGACCCAGGTCGGGCCGCCGCGCGCTCCCTCCCCCCTGGTCGTCCGGACCGTGGCGCCCGCGCCGCGAAATTCCGCTCCGACCCCCTGTGGCGCGCGCCCCGCGCCGAGACCGACCTCGGTATATCCGACCGCCGACTCGACCATGCCCGGCCGGCTCTGGCCGGGCGGGATCGATCTCCCGAAGTCACGGCCGAAGGGGGTCAGATCGGCGCTCCGCCCGTGGCCGATCAACCGCGGCCCGCCTGCGACCCGGGTCGCGATCATGTCGTCGGCTTCCCGGCCGGGCGACAGCGCGGTGCTGCGGGGGGACTTCTGGGCCCGGTGGAGCGCCCAGGGAATCATCAGTAGGGAGAGACAGAGCCCGGCGAGGACCACAGCCCTTACCGTTCGACGGCAGGTAGGTCGATCCATGGAAACCTCCCCATTTTCGGCAAGAACGCAGAGAAGGCGCGGCAGCCGGGACGGAGGAGGCGATCCATCCGCCCCACGCGCTCTAAATACGATCGAGTCGCACCGCCGTCAAGCCAAACCGGCGGGAGCGGGCGACGCACGGGGCGTCGCGGCGGCCGACGTTTCGTTTTCTGAAACAGGGCCCCGCCGGGCTCTGATAGCATGACGGCGCCATGCCGCGCCGCGACAGCCGCCAACCGCTGGTCAACCTGACCCTGACGGTCCTGCCGGAACGCCTGGCCGTCTGCCATCTTCCGCCCGCGAGCGACCTGCCGATCTGGGCGACCATCGGACCGCTGTTCGTGGTCGCCCGGACCGCCGACGAGCTCTCGATCCTCTGCCCGGAGCGCCAGGTGCCGGCCGAGATTGTCCGGGAGGAGGGGTGGCGGGCGCTCAAGTTCGAGGGACCGTTCAACTTCGGTCTGACCGGAATCCTCGCCTCGGTCGTCGGCCCGCTGGCCGAGGCGGCGATCAGCGTCTTCGCCTTCTCGACCTACGAGACCGACTACGTCCTGGTGCGCGAGGCCCAGCTGGATCCGGCGATCAAGGTCCTGTCCGACCGCGGCCACCTCGTCCGCCCGCCGCGGTAGGTCACGGTCCATAGTGGTGCGCCGAGTGTTGACTGACTGCAGGCGCGGGTGTGGCCGCGGGTGCGCGTCCGGCTGTCAGAAGGCGCGTTCCAGTTGCGCCACACCAGGAACAGGGCGAGTCGCTCCGCCAACCCGTTGTCGCTGCGGCCGAAGGCGATGGTCTCGCGGCGGTGCGCCGCCTGGCTGTGACGCAGGAAGCGGTGCCGCTGGTCGTTGGGG